>NZ_CAMLIX010000018.1 GCF_946479975.1 uncultured Flavobacterium sp. | reverse complement strand
AATTCTTTTTTAGTAGAATCAAAATACGATTGGATTTTCTCTGGAGATAATTTGATTTTGAAAATCAAGTATACAATTAAACCAAAAAGCAGTGTCAATAAAGTCCCTGTTTTTCCGATGTAATCTTGTAGAAATAAATTAAGCTCGTAACCAATTGTTCCTCCAAGTTCTGGCGCTGAAGTAGCGAAAAAACCAAATAAAACCGAAATAATAATAATAGCAAAAATATCCCAAAACCAAGTGTTTTTTAGTTTTACAGTCGAAAGTTCGAGCGCTAAAAACATTCCGGTAAGGAAAAATAGACGTACAAAAATGAACGACGCAATTCCGAAGCCTCTATAGATAATTAAATCTGCCAAATAAGCTCCGAATTTACCAAGCCAGTTTTCTACCACTTCGGTGCGATCTCCAAGCTGGTTTACAACGCTTTGATCATTCTGCCATTGTCCGTTAACGTAGAAAGAAATAAAGGCAACTAATAATGCAATAGAAAAAAGAACCAAAAGACATCCTAAAACAAACTTTTGTTGTTTAGACATCTTAAAAGATCTTTTATTTCCTTCTTGTTTTTCGTTTTTTTTATCTACAGTTTCTTTTTTGTTTTTTGCCATTCTTGCGTTTTCCTTTGCCTAAATAAATTTTGGAATATAAATAATCAAGCCTATTGCTATTGCAGTCATTGCAGCAAAAAATACTGCACCTGCTGCAATATCTTTAATAAAACCGATTCGTTTGCTGTAATCAGGATGAATAAAATCTGCAATTTTTTCAACTGCTGTATTTAATCCTTCAACTGCTAACACTAAACCGATTGCCAGAGTTTGGCAAAGCCATTCGGTTTGTGAAATATGAAAATAAAAACCTAAAATAGTCATTATGATTCCCAATGAAAATTGGACCATAATGCTATGTTCAGTCTTAATTAATTTTACAGCGCCGTTAAAAGCATAAGTCATGCTTTTTAAACGGCCTGTAATAAAAGTATTGTCTTTTTGAAACTCCATGAGAGTAAGTGTATTATAGCGCAGCTAAAGCCGCTTCGTAATTTGGTTCGTTTGCAATTTCTGCTACTTGTTCTGTATGAACAACTTTTCCGTCAGCATCTACAACAATGATTGCTCTTGAGTGTAAACCTGCTAATGGCCCGTCAACAATTTCTAATCCGTTTGCTTTACCAAAAGCTCCAGTTTGAAAATCTGATAAGTTTACAACATTTTCTAAACCTTCAGCACCACAAAAACGTTTTTGAGCGAAAGGTAAATCTCTAGAAATACATAAAACAGTCGTGTTTTCTAAATTGCTTGCGCTTGCATTGAAAGTTCTAACAGATGTTGCACAAGTTCCTGTATCAACACTTGGAAAGATGTTTAAAACTAATTTTTTACCAGCGAAATTACTTAATGAAGCAACTGATAAATCGTTTTGCACTAATTTGAAGTCAGCTAATTGTGATCCAACTGCTGGTAATTCGCCTGATGTATGAACTGGATTTCCTCCTAATGTGATAGATGCCATGTTTTTTGTTTATAATTAATGAGGTTCAAAAGTAAGGATTAATATTTGAATCTAAAAGTATTTATTATGGGTTTAAGGAGAGATTAAGGATGGTTTTTGGATGACCTGAAATTCACGAATTTGTGGTTTAATTGGTGAATTATTTATATTGATAACTTAAATTTTGTGAGAATATTGCGAGCTATTTATTTCACGAAGATTTTATGATTTTTGCTGATTTACTTTTTTGTCAGGCTGAGCGAAGTCCAAGCCCCCGCAAGTAGCTCCACAATCTTTGTCGACTTTCTTTGCGGGCTTCGACTTCGCTCAGCCTGACAAAGATTGCGTAAAGATTGAGACTTTAAATTTTTGTGGAGTTTCTAGTTGATCCTTCCTTCGTCAGGATGATAAGATTGCGCAGAAACTCAGAGTGAAATCTGAGACTGAAAACCGCGACTGAAAACTGAAAAAAATGATTAAAAACCAAAAACGTCAATTGAAACCGTTTGCCCGCGAGAGGGATAGGAGCAAGCTACCGAAGTAGCGCGGATAGCCCGACAGCATCCCGATAAAAGGGCGAATAAGCGCAAAGTGAGTTGGCCCTTTTATCGGGATGGTGGCTCGCCCAGATTATTTTAGATTTTTGATGTAAGATTTTAGAGTTGTTTGGACAAAGTAAATTCTTGTTTTTTGGCAGAGTGAGTGAAATCGAAGCCTGTAAGAATATTGACAAAGACTTAGATTGTGGAGTTTCTTGTGAAGATCCCTCGTTCCTCGGGATGACAAGATTATGCAGCAGTTGCAACTGCAAATTATTATGATTGCGGAATTTCTAGTGTGATCCTTCCTTCGTCAGGATGACAAGATTGTGTGGAAAACTAAGGCTTAAATGCTGAGACCTGAATACTGAGACTAAAAACTGAATACTAAAAAAAAAGCGCCTCTTGGGGGAGACGCAGTTGAAATGTTGTTTTTGGAAAAACGGGTTTATTTATCGATAGAGCCTAAAACACGTTTCATGAACGTATTTAAAGCTTCTTTTTTGTCTGTGCCTTGAGCGACAAGTTTTTGAACCTCTAGTGCGCCGTACATATTTGAGATCAGTTCGCCAATTACGTCTAATTCTTCGTCTTTTAGAGAAGGAATTTCGGTCATGGCTTCTAGAACTTCGATCGTTTCAATGATGTAATCTTGATCGTTTTCTTCGATGAACTGTGTTAGGTGTTTTATTACTGGTAATTTCATAATTTTTTGTTTAAGCGTTAAATCGTTTATTTGTTTAATCGATTAAACGAATAAACAAATAACCAATTAAACAATAGTGTTTACTAAGTCGATTAAAACTTCTTGTTTGTTAGTCTGCGTTTCGCCAACTAATTGTCCGTTTACGAAAGTTGCGAATGTAGGCAGGTTGCTTACGTTTGCTAATTTTCTTGATTCTGGAGAATTTTCTGCATCAACCAAAACAAAAGTGATAGCTTCATTTTCTGTTGCTAGTTTTTTGAATTTTGGTTTCATAATACGGCAGTTTCCACACCATGAAGCTGAATATTGTACTACTACTTTTTCGTTTTTAGCAACTAAATCTGCTAACGTGTCTTCGTTTAAGTCGATTAACATATCTTTCGTTTTAAATTCCAATATTTTAAATTCCAAATTCCAAATCTTATGATTGAACTTAGAAAAAATTAATTGAAATGATTATTGATTTTTTGAGAGTAAATTGGATTGGAAAATCCAATATTTTAAATCCCAAATTCCATTTACGAAAATTCAGTATTCCTTGGAATTTGGAATTTAAAAATTTTGGAGTTTATTTTTCTTAGTTAGCGCTTAAGTATTCAGCAGTACTGTTTCTGTCAGCAGACATTGCTTCTTTACCAGCTTCCCAGTTTGCTGGACAAACTTCACCTTTAGTTTGGATGTGCGTGTAAGCGTCAACCATTCTTAAATATTCGTTTACGTTACGTCCTAATGGCATATCGTTTACACTTTCGTGGAAGATTTTTCCAGTCTCGTCGATTAGGTAAGTAGCTCTGTAAGTTACGTTTGAACCTTCGATGATCACTGAATCAGTTTCTTCGCTGTAGCTTGTAGATTCGATATCAAGAATACCTAAAATGTTAGCTAAGTTACGGTTAGTATCTGCTAAGATTGGGTAAGAAACACCTTCGATTCCACCGTTGTTTTTTGGTGTATTTAACCAAGCAAAGTGAACTTCGTTTGTGTCGCAAGAAGCACCAATTACGATAGTATTTCTTTTTTCGAATTCTGGTAATGCAGCTTGAAAGGCGTGTAATTCAGTTGGACATACAAAAGTAAAATCTTTTGGATACCAGAACAATAGTACTTTTTTGTTGTTGTTTACTGCTTCTTCAAAAATGTTGATTTTTAAATTATCACCCATTTCTGAGATAGCATCTACTGCAATACTTGGGAATTTTTTTCCTACTAAAGACATATTTTTCGTTTTACGTTAAAAATTTATTTCTGATGCAAAAGTAGGGCAGAAGTGAATGTTTTTACAATAAGATGTGATTATTAATATTTATAAGTTGATAAATTTTGACTATTGTTAATTGTAACTTATTGAATTTCAATGTTTACTGGTAAAATTCCGCTGTAAGTATTTTTCTCTAAAAATTGAATTCCTGCTGTTTTTTGAAATTCGTCAAAATCTTGATACGCTTGAATTAATCCAGAAGCCTTTTTTAGATTCGGAATAAGCGGTAAAACGTAAGGATTTCCAAAAACATAAACAATGCATTTTTTGGTTTGAAGTAAATCTGAAAGTAATTCTAAAACTTCATCATTAACTTCAAAATTATTCATTGGTTTTGCTTTTGGAACAAATAATGAAATGATAATGGTTTCGAAATTTTCTAATTCATTTTTAATTGATGAAATATCAGAAACTTCTAAGTTTTCAAAAGCAAATTCTGGTGAAGCTAACTTCGCGTTTAAAGTCTTGAAAAATGTATTTTCAGTATTTTTATATAAACTTAATTTGGCTAATGTATTGTCTTTCTGCGCTTCAAAAGCTAAATGGGATATTCCGTTATCGATGATTTGTGTGATTGCGTTTTGAGCAATTTCAAGATTTAATTTTGATGTTTTTTCGAAATTCAATTCTCCCGAAGTAAAAGTTTCATCAGAAAATAATCCTGCTTTTTCTTTTGCTTTTCTGATTCTTTCATAGCTTTCGAAAATGCGGTCTGGTGATGCATTTTTATAAATAGCTTCAATTCCTTCGGGAACATTTTCGGCGAAGCACAAAACATCATTTCCAGCGTTGAAAGCTTCCCATTCCAGTTGTCCTTTTGTTTCATACAATTTAGAAACGCTGTGCATGTTTAAAGCATCAGAAATTACTAATCCATCATAACCTAATTTATCGCGTAAAAGATCCTGAATAACGGCTTTTGACAATGTTGCAGAAGTATCTTTTCCGTCATTTAAACTCGGAACAGCCAAATGTCCAATCATAATCGAATCGACATTATTTTCTATTCCTTTTATGAAAGGATATAATTCGTTTTCTAATAATTCTTCTAAAGTTTCTTTTAAAACTGGTAATCCTAAATGCGAATCGACATTGGTGTTTCCGTGTCCAGGAAAGTGTTTCAGACAGCCTAAAACGCCGACTTCTGACATTCCTTTCAAATATTCAACAGCAAAATCGGCTACTTTTTCTTTGTTTTCACCAAAAGAACGATACCCTATAACTGGATTATTTGGATTGTTATTGATATCTGCCAAAGGCGAAAGATTGTACTGAATTCCGGCCGCTTTTAAATCTAAAGCAATTTGTTTTCCAACTTCGTAAACTAAACTTGATTTATCTGAAGGCAAAGCGCCAAGCGTAATTGCATACGGATATTGCGGTGTTTTTTCGATACGCATTGCCAAACCCCATTCGGCATCGATACTGATTAAAAGTGGAGTAGAAGCGGCTTTTTGATAACGAACAATTAGCGCTTTGATTTTTTCGTAGCTGTCGTCATTAAAAACAACTTTTTTCTTGCTTTCGTAATTTGTTGCAGCGCTCGCACGGCTATGAAAAAAGGTTAGTCCGCCAATATTATGCTCTTTAATAAGGCGTTCTGTTTCCTGAATATTTTCTTCGGTATCGTTGATGAATACTGCTGGAAAGAAAAATTGTCCTATTTTTTGTTTTAATGCTTCGGCTGTAATTTTCATTATTATAAAGTCTTTTTCATGCAGACACTATTATCCATTTCCTCGTAAGGCGGATAATTTGGAATGATGCTGTAATTTAATTTTTGATATAAGTTGATGGCTTCGGGCTGGTTTTTTCCCGTTTCGAGAATAGTGTAGGTATAACCCACTTCTTTTGCCCAGATTTCCAATTCCTTTAAAACTGCAGATGCAATTCCTTTTTTTCGATAATCAGGATGAACGTACATTCGCTTGATTTCTGTTTTATCTGGTTCTTTTTCGCGAAAAGCGCCACAAGCAACAGGGATTCCGTTTTCGTAATAAACAACAGTGTGTTTTATTTTATCGGTTTTATTAAACTGATTGTAAAACGCATGATCTTCACCATCTCTAATCGCTAAATCCTGATCTAATAAAGCCACTAGATTTATAAAATCAATATCGTCAGAATTAGTGCGTTTTATTGTATTCATGATTTATGGCTTTTGTTTCTTTAACATCTTTGTGCAAAGCTTTGTCAAAGTTTAGCTATGTGTTGAGAAACTAGTTTCTCTTTTATATTCTTTTTTTTTACAAAAAAAATCTATGTTTCTATGTGTTTAAAAAAATATATTATTTCAACTTCGCTTTCTTTTGTTTATCCAATTGTTTTTTAGTTTCAATTGCTTTTTCTAATCGGTTTTTGAAACGGAAAAGTTTTGGCATGCCTTCGATTCGATCTTCTATTGTGATTTTTTCGTAAATGACAATTGCTTTTTCTAAAACCCGAATTTCATTTTCGAGGTCGTTTTGGTTTTTGTAAATCGTTGCTAATCGATCGTAGGGATGATTTCCGTTAAAGTTTTCTGCTACATTTTCTTCATACAATTCAATCGCTTTTTCTAGATTTCCGGTTTTTTCGAACTCAGCTCCTTTTAGATTGCGTTCGGTCTGCAAATTTTCATTGATTTCCATATGTAAAAGTTTGATTTGGGGTTTAAACTTCTTCGGATTTCTTCCCAAAATCTTTTGGGAAAATTAAAAAACGTGATAAAATAAGACCTGGAATTGTGGCAATTAAAACCCAAATAAAGAAGTTTTGATAGCCTAAAAATTTCTGAATATAACCGCTCAACATTCCCGGAAGCATCATTCCTAATGCCATAAAACCGGTTGCCAGTGCATAATGCGCTGTTTTTGATTCTCCTTCGGCAACATGAATTAAAAACATCATAAAAGCCGTAAAACCAAAACCGTATCCAAATTGCTCTACAATTACAACTGCATAAATATAATAAATTGAAGTTGGATGAAAGAAAGCCAATAAAATAAAACCAATAATAGGTAAATGCATCGCTAAAAACATCGGGAACATCCATTTGGTAAGTCCTTGTTTAGAAATGGCAATTCCGCCCAAAATTCCCCCTAAGGTTAAGGCTGCAACGCCAAAGGTTCCGTAGATAATTCCAACAGCTTCGGTGTCAAGACCCATGCCGCCTATTTCTTTTCCATCCAATAAAAAAGGACTTAGCATTTTAAGCAATTGTGATTCTCCTAATCTAAAAACTAGAATAAAAGTTAGAACTAACCCAATTTGTTTCTTTTTAAAGAAATTCACGAAAATTGTTCCAAAATCTTGACGAGGCGCTGTCTCTTTTGTAACAATATTGACTTCATTTTTTGGAGTAAAAATGAAATTGTAAATCGTAATAAAAGTCATTAATAGACCAACGCAAATCATGGTGTACGACCAAGCTTTGGTATTGTCTCCATATTTATGTTCTAGATATCCTGCAAAAAGAACGACTAATCCGTTTCCTGCCAGCATTGAAAGTCTGTAAAAAGTACTTCGAATACCTATAAAAAAAGATTGTTTGTCTTCTGGTAAAACCAATAAATAAAAACCGTCGCTGGCAATATCATTTGAAGCCGAAGCAAAAGCAGCAACCCAAAATATGGATAATGACATTATAAAAAATTCATTAAACGGAATTGTAAATCCGACCAATAAAAAGGCAATCGAAATCAATAATTGCATCGAAAGAAACCATTTTCTTTTGGTTCCTACCAATTCAATAAGAGGACTCCAAAGTGGTTTGATTACCCAAGGCAGATATAATAAACTGGTGTAGACTCCGATATCTTCATTAGAAATTCCCAGATTTTTGTACATAATTACCGAAACCGAAATAATGATGGCGTACGGTAATCCAGAAGCAAAATTTAGAAGCGGAATCCAGAACCAAGGTTTATTATCTGTTTTCATTTGGCTGAGCAGGTATATAGTTTTTGAATGGTTTTTTCAGATCTATGACAGTTGGTATACTTTCGTTAGCATAATAATCTATAAAAGTTACAGCAGCGGCTTTGAAAAGATTTAATTTTCCGGCAGCAATTGAAAAAGTGATTTTTCCATCGACTTCTCTTACCGTTACTTTTTCAATAATTTTAGTTGCGTCGTTAATGTCAATTTTCGAAATATGATCGCCTCCATAAACTACCATATAACGCACTTTTGTATTCAGCGGACTTTTAAAAGTAAAGTCATATTTTATACTGTCTTTATTGTATTCCAGAACTTTTGGCGTATCAATAATAACATGTTTTAAATTTGGAACTGCAGCAGGGAGCGCTGGATACTTATATTGATTTTCTTCTAATTGACGAACGACATCAAGGTTTTTACCCATAAACCATTTTGAACTAAAATAAGCACTTCCAGATACATTTTTGAAAGTTCTCAAATAATCAATTTGGGTTGGAATTTCGGTCATGTAATTCCAGCTTTTATCACCATCGCCTCTAATTTTATAAGAAGCATGACCAATATAAACAGCAGTATTATTCGAGTTTTCAGACCACCATTTTACCAATTTAGAATACGAAGCTCTAGGATTATTCATACTCCAGTACAATTGAGGCAGGATATAATCAATCCATTTTTGATCCATCCACAATATTGGATCTGCGTATAAATCATCATAATTTGACGTAGACTGCGTTTCAGAACCTCTCGGATCCTGTGATTTATTTCGCCAAACTCCAAACGGACTAATTCCGAATTGTACCCACGGTTTACTGTCTTTTATGGTTGTAGAAATAGTATGTACAAAATTACTGACATTCGCACGACGCCAATCGGCACGGCTCAAGCCTGCACCATATTTTTGGTAGGAAGCGTTGTCGTTAAAAACTTTTCCAGGAACGGCATATGGATAAAAATAATCGTCAAAATGAATCGCATCGATATCGTATTTATCTACGACTTCTTTAACGACTTTTGTTAAATGCGCCTGAACTTCTGGCAATGCAGGATCGTAATAATATTTTCCTCCGTATTCAATCATCCATTCTGGATGTTTAAAAAGATCATGTCCAGAACTTAAAAGATTTTTGTTCAAATCAAAAGTGGCACGATATGGATTCAACCAAGCATGAAATTCAAAACCTCTGTTGTGTGCCTGCTCAATCATCCATTCCAATGCATCATAATAAGGGTTTGGAGCCAAGCCTTCTTTTCCAGTTAAAAAACGCGACCAAGGCGCAAATTCTGAAGGATAAATAGCATCGCCGACACTTCTAATCTGAACGATTACGGCATTGTAATTTAGTTTTTTGTAGGCTTCTAGAATTTCTAGATAATCAGCTTTTTCTTTTTCTACGTTATCTAAACTTGTTTTTGGCCAGTCAATATTAACTACAGTTGCAATCCAGACACCTCTAAATTCATTTTTGGGATGCATGTTGTTTTCCTGCGCTTGAGAAACAGTCGAAAAGAAGAATATAGATAGAATTGAGAATAGTAAATACTGATTTTTATACATTTCAATGTTTTTTAACAAAAACCAAAAATAGTTTTTTTAGATGATTATAAGAAATTTATATTTCGCAATAATATTTATGGTTTTCGTTGAGAAATTAGACTTTAAAAATCATCTTCTTTTTATAAAAATACCATAAAACGCAGCTCCATAATAAGATGTAAATGATAGAATAAGTTAAAGAAGAAAGCATTTGATTTTCAAACAACGGACTAATCCAAAATTTATATGCATAATCTCTAACGTTGATTGTATCTGAAATATTTTCGGGATCTTGAATTTTGATCATTGTTAAAACACGCGGTAAAATTCCAGAAACAAAAAACACAATCATCGGATTTACTCCCCAAGACAATAAAAACGGGGTCCATTTTTTATAGCCTCGAACATCTATTATGTAATAAATTAACGAAAGCAATAATAAGGCCAAACCTGCAGTGAACAAAACATATGAACTTGTCCAGATTTGTTTATTGATTGGAAAAACAATTGACCACAATAAGGCAACGGCAATTAAAACCAAACTAATACCAACCATCATTTTATTGATTTTAATTTTTGGCATTGGCTGAATCAAAAGCTGACCGATTAGCAACCCAATCAAACCGTTTCCAATAACTGGTAAAGTACTTAATAAACCTTCTGGATCCCAGGTTTTGGTTTCAATATACATGTGATTTTCTAGTAAAACACTGTCCAGCCAAGAAGCTAAATTAGTTCCAACTTCTAAATTTGGATAACCCACACTTGGTACAGGAACAAGCGTCATTAAAGCCCAATAACCTAACAAAATAGAAACGCTTAAAATAGCCTGCGTTTTTATATTGGTTTTTAAATAAATTAAAGAAACAAAAAAGTACATGATTCCTATTCGTTGTAAAACGCCCAATATTCTTATTTTGGCAAAATTTTCATGTCCGCTGTAAGCCAGACCAATTAAAACAATGAAAATCGTAACCGCTAAAATGGTTTTAGTTTTTGGTTTGAAATCGCCAATTAAAGCATATCCAACTAAGAAACAGAAAAATAAACGAATAAGCAACAACGGAATTCCAGGCTGCCATCCCATGAAATGAATAGAGTAGAAGTAACTTAAAAAGAGTCCTAAACAGAAGATTCGCAATGATCTTGTAATGATTTTGAGAAGATTTTCTGAATCGTCTTTTTTAATTGGCATAGCCAAAGGAACTGCGATTCCAACAATGAAAATGAAAAAAGGAAATACCAAATCGGCGAGTGTACAGCCGTTCCATTTAGCATGTTCCAATATTGGATAAATGTAACTCCAGCTTCCTGGATTGTTTACTAAAGTCATTAAAAGGACGGTTAATCCTCTTAAAACATCAACAGAAATAATACGGTCTTTCATAAGTGGTTTTATGGTTAGATTTGATTCGTTATTGTTAATCAGGCATTGAAATTTTGCCCATAGTTACCGATGGAATTTTTACAGAATTGAATTTAAAATCTCCTCCAGCAACAGTTTCATTAGCTAAAATTGCAAACAGAATGGCTTCTTTTGCATCGCTGTTAATTCCTAATTCATTGCTTTTGAAGAAGGAACAAGGCAGAAGTTCTTTCAGCCACTGCACCAATAAAGGATTATTAGCGCCTCCGCCGGACATATAAATTTTGAACTCTTCAATTGTATAAGCCGTATTTTGAATCGTAAATTGAATTGCTTCTGCAATAGTTTCAGCAGTAAAACGAGTTAAAGTAGCCAATAAATCGGGTGCTAAAATATCAGTTTGATTACTTTTTGAAAGTGCCAATTCTACATATTCGGCATTAAATAATTCTTGCCCAATTGTTTTTGGAAAACCTTTTTTAAAGAAAGCGTTGTCTTTAAGATCGTCCAATAATAACTGGTTTACAGTTCCTTGTTTGGCTATTTCGGCATCTTTATCATAACTTTTATCTAAGAAATATTTTTTTACAAACAGATCTATTAATGTGTTTCCTGTTCCGGTATCGGTTACAAAAGTTTCTTCGGTTTTTAAAGCAGCGGGCAGATAAGTAAAATTAGCAATTCCGCCAATATTCAGCATAATTCTGTTTTCGCCTTCTTTTCCAAACAAAAAATAATCGCCGTAAACCGCTAACGGAGCGCCTTCGCCACCAGCAGCAACATGTTTTTGTCTGAAATCTGATAATGTAATAATCCCAGTTTTTACCGCAATATGATCGCCGTCTCCAATTTGCAATGTCGCATTTGGAAATTTTTCCTGCTGATGCAAAAACTTTGGAGCGTGTAAAACCGTTTGTCCGTGCGAGGCAATTAAATCAATTTTTGAGGAAGAAATATTCCATTTTTTCAAAGCATCATTTATCATTTCAGCATGAAGAGAACCGATCCATTCGTTGAGTAAAACCAAATGTTGGAAATCAATATTTTTTTGTGCAAAAACTTTACGAATTTCAGTTTTAATTTCTTCTGAATAACTAATGGTTTCAAATTGAGCTAATTTCACCTTTGTATTTACACCAGATCCCGAAATTTCGCATAAGGCAATATCTAGTCCGTCAAGCGAAGTTCCCGACATTAGTCCAATAATACGTTTTGTTTCTTTTTGAGCAATTTTATAAAGTGCTTCTATATTTTTGTTCATGAAATTTCGTTTAAAATGCAGTTAAATTTAACCAGTTGAGAATTTAATTCAAACACATAGAAACATAGAGTTGTAGTAATCAAAAAAGACGTTTCACTCTTATAAATTCACATAGTTACTATGTGTTAGAAACTAGTTTCTTTTTGTCTTCCTTCTTCATATAAAAACTATGTTTCTATGTGTTTAATAAATCAGCAGGTCAAATTTACTTTATTATAGATTCATAAATTATTTTCTGAATATCTTCACGAATCTTTTCTTTCGCCAATTTATTTCCTTCTTCTCCCACTTCTGGATACGTTCTATTCGATAGAAAAACATAAACCGTTTCGTTTGCTGGATCGACCCAAGCCATATTTCCTGTAAAACCGGTATGACCAAAACTTGAAGCCGAAGCACATTGACAAGTCGGACCGTCTTTTCCTATTCTTTTATCAAAACCTAAACCTCTTTCAACGCCTTGAGCACAGTAAAAACAAGTATTGAATGTGTCAAATGTGGCTTCAGAAAAATAACGTTCGCCACCATAACTACCTTTTTGAAGAAAAAGCTGCATCATTTTAGCAACATCCATCGCGTTCGAAAAAATTCCTGCGTGTCCAGCAACACCGCCTTCCATCGCTGCAGCCATATCGTGTACGTAACCTTGGATCAATTGATGTCTGAAATAAGTATCAATTTCGGTTGGTGCAATTGTTTTTTTGTCAAATTTCAATAACGGATTGTAAGTTGTATAATTCATTCCCAGCGAATTGAAGAAGTTTTTCTGACTTAAATCTTCCAATTTTTCGTGTGTTGCTCTTTCCAGATATTCTTTTAAAAGCATAAAAGTAAAATCACTGTATTTGTATTCTTTTTTTTGTGAAATAGGAGAGTCGGCAATAAATTTCATGATGGTGTCATGATAATCATTTCTAATGAAAAGACTGTCGGCTACTTTGGTCGTGAAATTTTTCTCTGGAATTTTTCGGTAATATTTCTCCATCGGAAAACCTTTCTCGTCTAATGTAGATTTGTAAAACGGACTCCAAGCAATTAATCCTGCATAATGATTTAAAAGTTCTTTAAACGAAATATCTTTTTTGTTCGATTTAGCAAACGTCGGAAGCATTGTGCCCAACTTGGTTTCTAAGTCAATTTTGTCTTTATCGTATTGCTGCATTACGTTTGGAAGCGTAGAAATCATTTTTGAGATCGAAGCAACATCATACAAATCTGTATTAGAAACTTTTAAATCTTTACTATAAGTTTGATAGCCGTACGATTTCTGAAAAACGACACTTCCTTTTCTCGCCACTAAAACCTGCATTCCCGGCGCCATTTTTCCATTAATTGCTCTTTGGGCAATCGCATCTATTTTAGAAAGAATGGCAGAACTCATTCCGACATTTTCTGGAGTTTCAAAGCCTAAACGATCGATCTTTTCGGTATCAATTCCGTCATTAACTTTAAAATTTTCATTGATAGAAACAGGTAATTTCCCTTTGGCTTGTTTTGCTCCAAATAAAATTTCAGCAGAAACAATCTGAGAAATCGTCGAATTTTGATACGAAACCATTAATCCTTCAAGAGCATCAAAATTTTTGATCGAAAGCAGTGAATACGGTTTTGCAAAAACGTCTAAAATCACTTTGTTGTTTTCGGCAATTTTATTCAAGAAAAACAATTCGTTTGAATTTAAATCGTGTTTTTCCCAAGCTTTATTCACTTTGTGATAACCCACAATAACCAAATCGTATTTTTTTAATGTTTTGTTCAAAGAATCGATGTTGGTATTTGAAACTTCTGTTACTTCTGTATATTTTTTTAATGTAGAAACAAAAGCGCTGTTTACATCTTCGCCAAGTTTAACATAAGCAATTTTCTGATTCAGATTTTTGATTGGAAGAATGTCTCTTTTATTTTTTAAAACCGTTGCGGCGTTTTCGAATAAATTATATTGAAGCGCATCTTTATCAGGACTCGTTAGGTCTTTTTGTAAATAATTTAAATCGATAGGTTTGTATTTGTTTAAACCCGCTTTGAATTTATAATGGAGAATTTTTTTAACCGAATGCGCTAGACGTTCTTCAGTAATATCTCCTTTTTCATAAAAAGTTTTAAGTTTTTCTAAAGCCAAATGCACATCATCTGGACATAAAAAAATATCATTTCCTGCTTTTAAAACAGCCAATTCAAGTTCGCCAACTGGTTTAAAATTACTAGCGCCTTTCATGCCTAAACCATCTGTAAAAATCAAACCTTCAAAGCCCAATTGTTTTTGGAGCAATTCGGTTACAACATTATACGATGCAGAAGAAGGAATGTTTTCTGGTTCTAAACTCGGAATATTAAGATGGGCGACCATTACCGAAGCCAATCCTTCATCAAAAAGCTGTTTATACGGATATATTTCAACTTCATCCAAATGTTCTTTGGTAGAAGAAACCGTAGGAAGCGCTTTATGCGAATCTACCGCGGTATCGCCATGTCCTGGAAAATGTTTTCCTGTACACAAAACGCCTTGACTTTGAATACCTTTCATTATCGCAGACGCGCGATTAGCAACGTTTGTTTTGCTTTCGCCAAAAGAACGATTTCCAATAATTGGATTTAACGGATTGGTATTAATGTCTAAAACAGGCGCAAAGTTGAAATGAATTCCCATTCTTTTGCATTCGCTTCCCATTTTTCTGCCTACTTTTTCAATTAGATCTAAATCTTGAATTGCGCCCAAAGTCATGTTCCAAGGATAAGCGTAAGTTGAATCTAAACGCATGCTTAATCCCCATTCGGCATCTTGTCCGATGAATAATGGAACTTTGGCTTTTGCCTGATAAATGTTGGTTAATTTCGCCTGACGAACTGGTCCGCCTTGAAAGAAAATAAGACCGCCGATTTTGTATTTTGAAACCAGTTCTTTTACTTTATTAACGTGTACAGAATCTTTATTCGAATACGCATTTGCAAAAAACAATTGTCCCAGTTTTTCATCCAAGGTCATATTGCTGTAAATACTGTCTGTCCATCGGTTTTCGGCATCACAATCTGGAACAAAAGATTTTTTTTCTGATTTGGTTTTTGGAATATAAACTTCTTTATTTTCTGTAGAAATAGGCTGATTTGTTTCAACTACAGTTTGGCTTTTTTTTGAAACGCCGCAATTGACGCTTAAAAAAAGAACAGCTGTAAATAGACCTATTTTTATAAGGGCATTTTTCATGAAATAATTTTTGGCAATTAAAAAGAGATTTTTTCTTCTGTGCGTGTACTGGTAAAATAAATTCCGATGTATGTAAATAATCCGTTGATTATAATTAATTCATTATCAAAAGTATATCCGAATAATTGTGCTGAATGTTCGCTTAAGAAATACGTTAGTATTGGCGAAATAATACAGATAAATGGAATCAATTTGTCATTTACTAATCTTGATTTTTGTAATAATCCGAAAGCATATAATCCTAATAATGGTCCGTAAGTGTAAGATGCAGCTCTGAAAATTAGAGCAACTACTGAAGCATCATTAAAGGAATTTAAAACTATAATTACCAAAAACAGCAAGATTGAAAATGTAAAATGAACCCAATGTCTTATTTTGACATTTTTGTGGTTGTCAAGATTTTCAGATTTGTCCATTCCTAAAAAGTCAACACAAAAAGAAGTTGTCAGCGCTGTTAAAGCAGAATCTGTTGTTGCAAAAGTGGCAGCGATAATTCCTAAAAGGAAAACAAAAGCAGGAACAATTGACAAATGATTTAACGCAATTTCTGGAAAAAGTAAATCGGTTCTTGGTTTTCCAGTTGCTAAATCTAACGGAATTTGAACATTGTTTTTGGAGGCGTAAATATATAATAAAGCGCCTAAACTCAAAAATATTATATTAATCAAAACAAAAATTCCAGTAAAAGTAAACATGTTTTTTTGTGCTTCGCCAATGTTTTTACAGCTTAAATTTTTC
Source organism: uncultured Flavobacterium sp. (assembly GCF_946479975.1). The sequence continues at coordinate 22,981 of NZ_CAMLIX010000018.1, read as the reverse complement.
TGCATTAAGTCTTGATCCAGTCCAACCATTGCAATGGTAACAAACATTCCTCCTAAAATTTGCTTTACAAAGTGGTACTTGCTCGTAAAGAAATCATCAAAGAAAAATATTTTAGAATAATTACTTTTCTGAATGGTTGAAACCGACTCAAGAACAGTCAAATTAAGACTGTCACAAACAAAATAAATGGTTATAAACACTGAACTAACTAAAAAAAACGTCTGTAAAGTATCGGTAATGATAATGGTTTTGAGTCCGCTTCTAAAAGTGTATAAAAAGATGAGCGCCAAAGCCAAAAGAACTGTTACCGGAAAGGGTATATTGAAATCGTTGAAAACGTATCGTTGTAAAACAATAACAACCAAATACAATCTAAAAGCCGAACTAATTGTTCTGCTCACTAAAAAAATAGAAGCGGCCGTTTTGTAACTTCTAATTCCCATTCTTTTTTCGATATAACTGTAAATCGAAGTCAGATTCATTCTGTAATAGAGCGGAAGCAGGACTTTTGCAATAATGATAAATCCGATTGCGTTTCCTAAAACAAACTGAAAATACTTGAATTGTTCTCCGTTTGGCGAACCTACTTCTCCAGGAACAGAAATAAAGGTAACGCCAGAAAGCGCTGTTCCAATCATACCAAAAGCAACTAAATACCATTTGGAATTTTTATTGGCTTTGAAAAAAGAATCGTTGTCTTGACCTTTTTTACTAATTACGTTTGAAATAAGGAGTAAAATACCAAAGTAGACAAAGATAAAAATGAGAATTGTGGTAGAAGACATTTTGGTTTTGATTTAGAAATTAGGTTATTTTTTGCTGTTATGATTCAACAATACAGCGCGTACACTTTTATGTTTCTGCAGTAATTCTTCGGCTAAATCATATTCAATTCCAAGTTCTTCCATAATCATTTTGATGCCTCGTTTTACCAGTTTTTCGTTAGACAACTGCATGTCGACCATTTTGTTGCCTTTTACTTTTCCAAGTTTAATCATTACCGAAGTCGAAATCATGTTCAAAGTCAGTTTTTGAGCCGTTCCTGCTTTCATTCTCGTGCTTCCCGTTAAGAATTCAGGCCCAACAATTACTTCAATTGGATAATCTGCTTCCTGAGCGATAAGTCCGTTGCTGATGCACGAAATACTTCCTGTTTTAATGTTGTGCTCTTTTGCTTTTTTTAAAGCTCCCAAAACATAAGGCGTATTTCCAGATGCAGCGATTCCGATAATAAAATCTAAGCTTGAAATTTCAAATTTAGCTAAATCTTTCCAAGCTTGTTCGGTATCATCTTCTGCATTTTCAACTGCTTTTCTAATGGCAGTATCACCGCCGGCAATAATTCCGATAATCATATCATGAGGAACTCCAAAAGTTGGCGGACATTCTGATGCATCTAAGATTCCGATACGGCCAGAAGTTCCCGCTCCAATATAAAATAATCGACCGCCCAATTGCATTTTTTTCACGATTGCTTTGACTAATTTTTCGATTTTAGGAATCTGCTTTTCTATAATCTGCGGTACTTTTTGATCTTCTGTATTAATGTTGTGCAGCAGTTCTTTCACGGTCATTTGATCCAAATCTTTGTACAAAGATTCTTGTTCAGTTTCAGGATTTTTATTTTTCATTTTTCTTTTTTTTTGATATTTTTTGAAGCTTTATTTATTGATTTAAAGCTTCGGAATTTTATATAAGGATTCTCTATTTTTAGAAAAAAATAGTCGGTTTTTTGGTTTAAATTCTATTATTTAATCCGCTTGCGTAGTTATTTTAACACATAGAAACATAGATTTTTTTGTTTGAGAAAAAGACAACTAAAAGAAACTAGTTTCTAACACATAGCTATGTTTGTTAATGCAAGTGAAACGCCTTTTTAAGCTTTATAAACTATGTTTCTATGTGTTGAAAATTCTCTCAGCGGATTATTTAATAAATCAAATAAGCTTTTCTTGTGGTATTGAAAGCAGCTAAATCTTTTTTCCAGCTTTCTCGAATTGCTTTTTCAGAAACTCCAGATTCAATCTGCTGTTGTAATTTTTTTGTTCCTGCCAGTTTGGTAAAAAATGCATTAAAAAATTTAGATTTATCGGCTGTATTTTGGTAGGCTTTGAGAAGCCATTTTAATTCTAATTGTTTTAGTTTTGGGTATGATGTTAAGTCTTCGCCGAAACATTCTTTTCCGTTATATAAAGGATCTTTGGCTCCAAAATTTGGTTTTGGCGTAAAACTAAAATTCGTTTTGGTTAAATAGGGAGAACCATAAATTTGGAATTGTTTTTCGGTGCCGCGTCCCATGCTTACATTTGTTCCTTCAAAAAGGCATAAACTCGCATACAGATTTATAGATTGATCGTTTGGCAAATTTGGAGAAGGTTTTACAAGTAAACTGTAAGCCATTTTTCGATCATAATTTGAACATGGAATAACTGTTAATTTGCATTGAACACCATCTTTAAGCCATTTTTCGCCGTTGATCATTTTTGCATATTCTCCAATTGTCATTCCGTGTAAAAGCGGAATAGGGTGCATGCCGACAAAACTCGTAAATTCTTTTTCTAAAAGTGGACCGTCAACAATACTTCCGTTTGGATTTGGTCTGTCTAAAATTATAAGTGGCAGATTATTTTCTGCGCAAGCTTCCATTACATAATGCAGCGAAGAAATATAAGTGTAAAAACGTGCTCCAACATCTTGTAAATCGAAAATCATAATATCGATTCCGTTTAATTGTGCAGGTTTTGGTTTTTTATTATCTCCATAAAGAGAAATTATTGATAAACCCGTTTTTTGATCTTTTCCGTCAACGACATGTTCTCCAGCGTCTGCCGTTCCTCTAAAACCGTGTTCTGGTGCAAAGATGGTTTGTATAGCAATTTTTTTCTCCAATAAAAAATCAACTAGATGTGTTTTGTTTGACAAAATTCCAGTTTGATTGGTTACAATTCCTATTTTTTTGTCTTTTAAAAGTGGTAGATATTTCTCGTAATTATCGGCTCCAGTTTTTATTGCTGGAGGATTGATTTCTGATGTGCCAGATTTTTTAACTGCTTCAAACGAATTGGAATATAAACTCGTAAAAAACAGAGAAATTAAAATAAAGACACTTTTTGAGATGAATTTTATCATTTTAATTACGATTAATAGTTAAAGACAAAAATGGAATAATGAAATTACGTTATTATTTGATTGCTGCTTACTATTTTTTGATTGATATGAAAATAAAAATACTGAGTTTTCAAATTGAATTGTATCAATTTTTGAATGTGATTCAGTTGCAAAAAGATTTAAAATAACTGCCTCTGTTTTGATTAGGTTCAGAGGCAGTTGTTTATTATATATTACAATGCGTATTTGTAATTTGAATTACCAGCCAGGATTTTGTTTTAATTCTACACCTTCAGCGGCATATAAACTAATATCATTTGTTGGAATGGCACTCAAGTAATTTTTTGGTGATACAAATGATCTTGACACACCTGCTGCATAGGGAATTACATATCCTGCTGCATTTACTTTTGTTTTAGAGTTAGTTCCAATTAAGGAAACGATTCTAGCTCCTAAAACAACATCTGGATTAGCATTAGTATCTAGATAATCTCCTTTTTTCCAACGCATAAGATCTTCTTTTCTCATGGTTGTCCAGCTCATGAACTCAATTCTGCGCTCACGACGAATTTCCCAGATAATTGGATTAACAATTCCAGTAAGTTGTTCTAAAGCAGTTGTTCTTTGCGGATCATTAATTTGTACGCCGCCAGCACTTGCATTTGTACCATCTGTAGTCAGAGTTGCAATTCCTGCACGTGTACGAACTTTATTGATAGATAAATCAAGATCTGTATTTGTAATTGTTCCTAATTCTGCACAAGCTTCAGCATAATTCAAATACACTTCACTTAGTGTAAAAATTGGAGCATCAATTTGATTTTGCCCGCCTGTTGTAACCTCTGTTCCAGTTGTAGCAGGATTGTTATACAACTGAAATACATAACCGGTTATAGAAGTCAAACCATTATAAGGTTTGTCAGAATAAGCATAATCTGCTGTGCTAAAAGCCTTAGCAAATCTTGGGTCTCTATTTGCAAAAGTATTTGCAATAGTGTTATCTCCCAAAAATTGAGCATTTCCAGCCTGTTTAATAGGAAGTCCATTTGTAGTTACATAACTTTCTGCAGCAAATTTTGTCAATCCGTTTTGAACTGTAGAGGTATTTGTATAAGCTTGAACTGAATTTCCTAAAACACCTTTAATGTATCTTTTCGCCAAAATTACTTCTGTATTTCCTAATAGTTCAACAGAATTGTAAAGTGATTTCCAGTCTGCATTAAGTTTGAAAGAATTATTGCTCATTACAGCCATAGAAGCTTCTTTTGCTTTTTGAAGATACGCATTTCCATTCTGTCCCGCATTGTATTTTCTATAAGTACCTTCGCTTAAACATACTCGGCTTAATAAAGCATACGCCGTATATTTATTTACAGTCACATTACTATCATCAACGTTTAATAGCATTGGAATTGCTTCTTCTAAATCTTTGATAACATTATCTACTACTGCTGCTCTGCTTAAAGCTGGTGTGTAAACATTTGCATCATTTTGAGCTAAATATTTGTCTGTGTAAGGCACATCACCAAATTGCTGTGCTAAACGAAAATAAGTATGCGCTCTAAAAAACTTTGCAACACCTATATAGTGATTTTTCTTAGTCTGATCCATTGGTACATTTGGTACTCGTTCCAGCATAAGATTGCAGCGGCGAATCAACGTGTAATATTCGTTCCAGTTTGTGCTGGTTGAATTTGGAGCAGTAGCAAAGTTTGTAAAAACGTTCATTGCCAAGTTATCATCTATTAATCCGGTACCTGTGGCATGAAAGTAAAAATCAGCCGTGATACCAGTATTATTTCCGTACCCATTAAAGGTATTGTAATTTAACCAAGAGTATGTTTTTACGTTATTTTCTGAAGTCCAAAAATTATCATCTGTAAATACATCTTCTGGCGGAGTATCCAAAAAATCTGAACAGCTAACAGTTAGGCTTGCAATAGAAAGCAAGGCAACTGATAGTTTTATCTTAGAGTTTGTTATTAATTTTCTCATTGTGATTAATTTTAATTTTTAATACATTTTTTAAAACGCAAGTTGTATACCAACTGACCATGTTTTAGAGTAAGGGAAAGTTCTTCCCCATACCGCTTCAGTCTCATTAACTTCTGGATCTACTGGTAATTTACTGCTTTTCCAAGTAGCTAAGTTTAAACCTGAAATATACGGTCTAACTTTATCCAGCCCGATTTTTTGAGTAATACTTTTAGGAAAAGAATATCCAAGAGTTACCGATTTTAAACGTAAATAAGACATGTCTAATAAATAACGTGTTTGTGAAACAAAGTTATTTGATCCAGGTGCATAAGTTCCAAAAGCATTAGCCGCATGTCCAGGATATGGATTAGGGAAATAAGCATCTGTATTTTGTGGTGTCCAGTAATCATTCATATTCTCGTACATCGCATCTGTTCTGCTGTAGAATGGCAATACTAAGTCAGAAGTTGCCCAGTATTCACGTTTTCCAACTCCTTGAAAGAAAGCATCAATATCAAATCCGTATAAAGCACCGCCAAGACGAACTCCATATTGGTAACGCGGAGTTGTATTACCAATTACTTTTAAATCTCCCGGATTAGTCGCTGTTCCATCACCTCTCGATATTACGCCGTCACCGTCTCTGTCTTTGTACATTACATCTCCAGCACCATATTTAAAAGCACCACTTCTAATGTTTTTATAATCAACACCATTTACTATTAATCCTGTCGCATCAATTTGATCTGTAGATTGAATTAATCTGTCTGTTTCTAATCCCCAGATTTCACCCAATTTTTGACCTGCGTAGAAAGAAGTAGTACTTATTAATTTAGCAGAGTTGTTCCATTCTGTTACTTCTGTAGTATTGTCAGAAAGTGTAAGATCTGCATAAACACTTATGTTTTGATTTATTTGTTTGTTAAAGTTAAGAGCTAGTTCCCAACCAGTTGTTCTTAAATTTCCTGAGTTTGTATTGGCAGCAGCCTGACCAAATGAACCTGGAAGCGTTTTACCTGGAGCCAGCATTCCTTTTGTATCACGTTGATAATAATCAAAGGCTAAACCTAACATATCAAATATTCTAATATCAATACCGATATCTTTAGTAGTAACTTTTTCCCAAGTTAAATTCGGATCAACGTTTGATGGCTGATTAACAGTAGGATTAATGGTTGTACCACTGCCTATCCAATAAGGGCTAGGATTACTAGTAACGTTAGTCATAACTGGTAAAAAGGCATTATTAGCAATATTTTGATTTCCAATTGAACCAATAGATCCACGGATTTTCAAATCATTTAACCAGCTTTTTGTGCCTTCCATAAAAGCTTCTTCAGAAATTCTATATCCAGCAGAAGCAGAAGGGAAGAATCCCCATTGCTCATTAGCAGGGAATTTTGATGAACCATCATAACGTCCATTTACTTCTAATAGATATTTTCCTTTGTAATCATAATTCACACGTGCAAAAAATCCGGCAATTGCGTATCTTGATAATCCTGGATTTAAAATATCATTAGCAGTAAGAGGCGAAGTAAATTGATCACCAATCGCTAAATTAAACTCTGGTTTAGATTTGTCTAAAAGTGTATTTCTTCGAGCGTATGTTCTTTCAAAATCATACCATTCTGTGTTCAAACCACCTAGTAATTTAAAATTATGGTTTTCACCTAATGTTTTGCTGTAATTGGCATAGATATTTGCTACATTTCTTGTGTAAGATGATTTAGCTTGCGCAACAAAATCATTTGCAGTTTCCATTGATGTAGGTTTTCCTGCAACTAAGTCAGCTGCACTTGTCCACCAGTCCCAAAGAGGTACTTGACCACCATTCATTTTAAGACTTGAGAAATTATTGTTGATACTATATTCTCCAATAATGTTAAAGTCTTTTGTTATTTGAGCAGTAAGTTTTCCGCTGATCCTCATATCATTTGACTTGTTTACATTTTGACTTGCATTTGCCATATAACCTGGCGCATGTCTAAAATAAGTACCGTTATAAGTACCATAAGGAAAATAAGATCCCCAACGCATATAATATCCAAAATATCCGTTACCTGCAGTATCAAGACCACTATTGTAGTAGTTAAACGGAGAGCTGTATTCTTGGAAAGTTCCTAAAACTTTAAAATCTCCAGTAAGCCAGCTTGCTAACTGTGTTGTCATACCCATGTTAAGATTGAATCTTTGGTTGGTTTCGGTATTAATTTTCATTACACCTTCTTGATTAGCAAGACCTAACGAAACAATAAACGAACTTTTTTCTCCCAAAGAACCTTGAGCTGATAAATTGTGAAGCGTTTGTAGAGAATTCTTTTTTAGCATTTCTTTGTGCGGGTCCCAAATTCTGTAGAAATATTCTTTTCCGCCAATCACGTCAAAATCTTCTCCTAAAATCATATTCTTATCATTGCTGTCTCTTGAAGCGGCATATTTTTCTTTCCAATTGATGATGCCAGGCAATAATGTCTTGTAGTTCATACCAAACGATTCTGGATTTGCATTACCAGCTCTGGCTTGTGCCTCAATCATTGCAGGAAGCTCTACAGTAGGGTCATTAAATTTTATCAAAGAAATTGGATTGCTCCATCCAGTATTACTGCTGTAAGCAAATCGTACTTTTCCGTGAGCATTTTTACCACTTTTAGTAGTAATTAATATAACTCCAAACGCCGCACGTGCACCATAAATAGAAGCAGAAGCAGCATCTTTAAGTACAGACATCGATTCTACATCTTCGGCATTTAGTAACGATAAATCACCAGGAACACCATCTACCAAAATAAGTGGTGATCCTGAAGCTTCTCCATTAACGATAGTTCCAGTTCCACGAATATTAACCTTTGATTGTTTACCTATATTACCAGAATTAAAAGAGACATTAAGTCCCGGGGTAGTTCCCTGCAGACCTTTTGTAATATCTGTAATAGGAATATTTCCTAAAGCCTTTTTTACATCTACCTTAGCAACTGCTCCTGTAAGATTTGCTTTTTTCTGAGAAGAGAATCCTACTACAACTACTTCGTCTAATTTTGAAGTAGTTTCTGAAAGATCGACAGCAAGATTTTGCTGGTTTGCTACTTTTATTACTTGGGTTTCAAATCCCATGTAGCTAAAACTCAGACTTTGTCCTTGTGCAACACTGATGCTGAATTTTCCATCAAAATCAGTTGCCGTTCCGTTTGAAGTTCCCTGAATCAGCACTGTAGCTCCTGGTATAGGAATTCCGTCTGCTTTGTTTTTTACCGTTCCAGTGATTGTTTTTGTTTGCCCAAATGTTGCTTGAATGAACAAAACCAACAATGAAATAAGAAATAGTTTTTTCATGATTACTTGGTTTTTTAATGGTTGTTAAGCAAATATATTTATTTATTGCATACAAATGCATTATTTTGTAAATATTTTTAAAAAACAGATCAAATAACGCAAAATAACGCAAATTTTGAATTTATAATTTTTATATTTTGAATTTTAAAGTTAAAACATGCAGACTATTGCAATTATAAAGTTTACTTGTTAAATTCAATAGATTTATTTGATATATTTGTCCTGAATTTTAACTTTTATAGAAAATGCTGAAAGCCGAAAGACATAAATATATCATGACTAAACTTGTTGAAGAACAAAAGGTTGTCACAACTGATTTGGCTTTGGCTCTGGATTTATCTGAGGATACTATAAGGAGAGATTTAAATGAATTAGACAGCAAAAAGCTGTTAGAAAAAGTATATGGCGGTGCCGTACAGATTGAGGAAAATAACGGCGATGTTTTTAATATCAATATAGCAGCCGAAGAAGAAAAAAAACAAATTGTTACAAAAGCGCTTTCTTTATTGCGTGACGGACAAGTTATTATAATGAGTGGAGGAAGTACCAACTTGGTTTTTGCAAAATTAATTCCAGCCGATTTAAAAGCTACTATATATACGTATAGTCTTCCAATAGCAATGCAGTTATCCCAGCATCCAAATATTGATTTAATTTTTATTGGAGGGAAAATGCAGAAAAATGCAATGGTAACCATTGGTATGGATGTAATTCAGGTGGTTTCAAAAATTAAAGCAGATATTTGTTTTATTGGAGCCAGCAGTATCAATGTCAAACAAGGTTTGACAGAGATTGGTTATGAAATTTCAATTGTTAAAAAAGCAATGATAGAAGCTTCAGATAGAGTTGTTTCGATGTTTTCTTCAGATAAATTAAATACAAAAATGCCTCACGTGGTCTGCGATCTAAAACAATTAGATACTATTGTGACCAATTTAGATCCAGAAGATGAAAGTCTGGAGGAATATAGAAAATCAGGTGTTTTTATCCTTTAGTTTTAAATAGTATTATAGATTTTTTTGCATGTTTTTGCGTTATTTATCTTTTTGTTTGTTAAATAATGCAAAATAATGTAATGTGTTGGTTTTTTGTATATATTTGTTAAAACTATTTTCAAACTAAACCAAACTATATGAAAAGCATCCTTTCTTCTCAATATAGCTTACTGCTAAAAAAATCCCAACTCTTCAAAAACAATAATTCGAAAAACAGAAATAATAAGAAAAGAATATTCTGCACTTTGTTTTTATCTTTTTTATTGTTTACTGCAAAGGCGGCAACTGTTGATACCATTCAGGTTTTTAGTCCGTCGATGAATAAGAATATCAAAAGCTGTATTATATTTCCAGAGAGTTATAAAAAGAAGGATAAAAAATTTCCTGTAGTGTATCTTCTTCATGGCTACAGCGGTAATTACGGATCTTGGGCAAAAGATTTCAAAGCACTTAAAAATCAGGTTGATCAATACAATTTTATCGTAGTGGGCGTAGACGGAAATTATTCAAGCTGGTATTTTGACAGTCCGATTGATCCTAATTTCAAATATGAAACTTACGTTATAAAAGAATTAGTTCCTTACATGGATAAAAAATACAAAACCATAGCAGACCGCGAAAAAAGAGCTATTTCTGGCTTGAGTATGGGCGGACACGGAGCTTTGTATTTATCATTTAAACATCAAGATGTATTTTGCGCAGCCGGAAGCATGAGTGGCGGTGTAGATTTTAGACCTTTTCCAGAAAACTGGGATATCAAAAAACGTCTTGGTTCTTTAGCAGAATTTCCAGAAAATTGGGATAAAAATACCGTTACCAATATGCTTGATTTGGTAAAAGACAATAAACTTAAATTGATTATTGACTGCGGTGTAGATGATTTTTTTATGGAAGTAAATAGACAGCTTCACGCCAACATGTTAGCCTTGAAAATTAATCATGATTATATAGAACGCCCAGGACAGCATGATCTCAAGTATTGGGAAAACTCCTTGAAGTATCAATTACTATTCTTTCATAATTTTTTTACTGAAAAATAAATAAATAATTGTGTGTTGCACTTTATAATAAGTAGCGCATAAAAATAGGTTGGTTACCTAGCCTAACAGGTTTTAAAACCTGTTAGGTATTTTTGACTATGCATAATTTCTCAGCATTACTTTCAATTTCGCCTCTTTACAGATTTTTAATACATTAAAAAATTACTCATGAAATATCTATTTTCAAGAATATTATTGCTTTTTATAATAGTTTCTGGTTTTTCTCAAAATGCAGATCAATCAGGAAATATCAAGTTTATACAACTTACCGATCTGCATGTTTCGGTAGGAAATGACAATGATTTTTTACTGCAGAATATCGTAAAAGAAATCAATAATTCTGATTTCGAATTTGTAATTGTAACGGGAGATTTAACCAATCGAGGAGCAGATGACGAGCTAAAACAGGTTTATTCGACTCTTTCAAAACTGCAAAAACCGTATTATGTTATTTCTGGTAATCATGAAACGAATTGGAGTGAAAGTGCAGGTCTTACGTATAAAAAAATATTTGGCGAAGATCGATTTGTGTTTTCAAAAGGCGATTATGTTTTTATCGGATTTCCATGCGGACCGTACATGAAAATGGGGGATGGTTTTGTAAAACATGAAGATGTATTATGGCTGGATAAAACGTTGAAAGAAACTCTTAAAGGCACAAATAAAAAAGTGCTCAATTTTGCTCATTATCCATTAGACAATAGTGTGAGCAATTATAAAGAAGTACTTTCAGTTTTAGAAAAATATCCAACGGTTGCAACTTTTTGCGGTCACGGACATACCTTAAAAAAATATGATTTCTCAGGTTTAAGCGGCATAATGGGAACTTCTATAACTTCGCTGGACGGCAAAACTCAAAGTTATAATCAAGTAATAATCAGTAAAGATAGTATCAGTATTTATCAAAAAGAGCTGGACAAACCTGGTGTTTTTAGATTTTCTGTTCCGTCAAAACCGTCAAAAATTGAAATTCCGAAAAATGATTTTGAAGAAGTTACTCCTTTTGTAAAAGATAATGCTTCGATTTACAGCCTTCCTTCATTTGATAAAAATGATCTTTATTTTACCAATTCGCTTGGCGAAATAAAAGCTGTAAATTTGAAAAGCAAGAAGGTAAATTGGAAAACAGAAACAGGAAATGCGATATATTTTTCGCCTATAATTGTGAAAAATAATCTCGTAATTGGAACAATAGAAGGAAATCTTTTGGGATTTGATTCGAAATCGGGAAAACAAAAATGGAATACTTCTATTGGAGGCGTTTTAGTTGGTTCTCCAATTGCTGAAAATAATAAGGTTTACACAGCGAGTTCTACAGCGTTTGTTTGTGCCGATGCTGTTAGTGGCAAGATTATTTGGAAAAAAGAACTTCCTCAATCGTATTCTCAGGGAACGCCTTTAATACAAGGTGACAAAATTATTTTTGGAGTTTGGGATTCTTATGTTTATTGTTTGAATAAGAACACAGGCGAGTTAATCTGGAAATGGAATAATGGTAATGATAAACAAATTTTATATTCGGCTGGAAATGTAAGTATGGTAGCATCAAAAAGCCGACTTTATTTTGTTACGCCACAGCGTTTTTTAACTATTTTGGATATTGAAACGGGGAAAACCCTTTTAAGAACTTCAAAATGGAAAATTAGAGAATCTATGGGTAAAAGTCAGGACGGGAAATGGTTTTATGGAAAAACAATGGACGGATTACTTTTAAGAGTGCCTCTTTCTGATGACCTAGAATTAACAGAAGAAAATATAGCCAATCAAAGTAAAATTTTGGATTTAAAATTAGGCTATGAGCATAATCCGGCAGCTATTTTAGAAAAAGACAATAAGATTTACATTGGAAGTAGAAAAGGTGAAGTGGTAATTGTTGATGCGGAAAAATTTGAAATTCTGAAACAAATAACTTTAGGAAGTTCAAGTGTAAACGGTTTTACAATTGATGCACAAGGCAGAGTTTGGACATCACTTATAGAAGGTGGAATTTATTTGCTTAATCAATAGATAAGTTATCCTAACAGGTTTTCAAAACCTGTTAGGTATTTTTTCGCCACTGATTATTTTTTTTTTTCACCACAAATTGCGCAAATTTCCACAAATAAATCTGCTGGATCTGCTAAATCTGCGAGAGGAAAAAAGGCCAGAGATTGTGCAAATTAAAAGGTTTTGCGCCACGAATTTCACGAATTCACACGAATTAAATCTTAGGAATCTGATAGAGAATACGGTGATAGATTAAAATAAAAGAAAAACTTTCTGAACAGATATTTAATTGCCAATAATCCATAGAAATATGAAAAATATATTGACTAAGCTTGTTTTTATCTTCTTGATTTTTTTAGGAATAAATAGTTATTCTCAGATAAATACGAAGAAGCCTTTTGATGTAAAAAGAAACGAAGTTTACATCGATTCGATAATGAATAATGCCCTTGAAAAAGGATTTTTTCCAGGTGCGCAAATTATTGTTGGAACAGGAGATTTTAATCTGATATCTAAAAATTACGGTTTTCATGATTATTCAAAAAAACAAAAAGTAAAAACAGAAGATGTTTTTGATTTGGCTTCTATGTCTAAAGTTTTGGGAGCAACCCTTGTAACGATGCGTTTGGTGGGGCAAGATAAAATAAAAGTGACAGACAAATTGGGAGATATTGTTCCATTTTATAAAAATACACCAATTGCAGATTTAACTCTTTTTGAATTACTAACGCATACTTCGGGATTAAAAGCAAGTATTACTTTTTATCAAAGTCTGCTTTCTACTCCAGATGGTTCTCCGTTGTTAAGTGATAAAAAATCAGATGTTTATCCAGATTTGTTTGATACCATGTATGTAAATAAGAATATTGTTTACGATCCTAAATATTTATCTTTCAATCCAAAAGAAAACTGGGTTCAGATTTATAAAAATATGTGGGTAAATCCAGATTTTTATAAAACCGTTTACGAGCAAATCGCTGTGGCAAATACGAATGTGCGTGGTAAATATGTTTACAGCGATTTAAATTTACTTTTAGTAAAGCAAATGATTGAATCTAAAACAGGGAAAAAGCTAGATCAACTGGCAAGTGAAATTTACACAGAATTAGGGATTACAAAAATTGGATATAATCCGCTAAAATGGACTTCAATTGAAAATGTAATGCCAACAGAATTGGATAATTTCTTTAGAAAAGACACCATCAAAGGTTATGTGCACGATGAAGCTGCTGCCATTTTTGGAGGGGTTTCTGGAAACGCAGGTTTATTTGCCAACGCCGAATCGATTGCTGTAATCTGTAAAATGCTTATGAACAATGGAACGTATAAAGGAAAACAAATTTTAAAAGTCGATGTAGTAAAAGAATTTACAGATTCGCCACTCGCAAAAGAAGGTATTTATCGCGGTTTAGGTTTTGATAAAAGAAAACCAGACGAGTTTTTTACAGAAGATGATTTTGGACATACAGGATTTACAGGAACATTTTTCTTTATGAACAGAAACACAAACCGATTTTTAATCATTCTGACAAATCGTGTAAACCCAACGAGAACAAACAGATTAATGTATAAAGATGATTTCACTGCTAAAATCTGGAGACAGATTAATAAATGATTTTTTTCGCCACGAATTCACGAATTATTTTAAAGAATTTGACCTAAATTAATTTTACGAATTTCGAAAATACAGGAAAAATTAGTGTAATTCAGCCCAGTTTAAGACACAGATTTTTAAAAAATAATTCGTGAATTCGTGGCTATTTTTCTCTCCCGCTGATTGAGCAAGATCCAGCAGATTTATTTGTGAAAATTTGTGCAATTTGCGGTAAAAAAATCTTTTTAATCTTTTAATCTGTAGCTATTTTTTTCTCAAGCAGATTTAGCAGATTAATTTGTGAAAATTTGTGCAATTTGCGGTTATTTTTTCACTCAGATTTAGCAAATTTAATTTGTGCAAATTAGTGTAATTCGTGGCAAAAAAACTTTCAAAAAAGAGATTTTAATTTAATCGGAATATTAGAATATAACTATTGAAATTACAGTAATTTTGTAATCTCATCAAAAGAAATAAAAAACAGTTTTAGACAACAAATTAGAATATAATGTCAAACCAAGAGTTACAGCAGTTATCAGAATCAATAGAAGGAACACTTTTATACGATGAACTTCATAAAACACTTTATTCTACCGATGCTTCGGTATACAGAATTAGGCCGAATGCTGTGGCTGTACCTAAAACTACAGCAGACATTAGTAAATTAATTCGCTTTGCGGCGAAGCACAATATCTCTGTTACGCCAAGAACTGCGGGAACTTCGCTGGCAGGACAGGCGGTAGGAGACGGATTGGTAATTGACGTTTCGAAACATTTTACCAAGATTATTTCGTTTGATGCAGAAAAGAAAACCGTTACAGTTCAGCCTGGCGTAATTCGCGACGAGCTGAATTTATTCTTAAAACCTCACGGCGTATTTTTTGCCCCGATTACTTCAACGTCCAATCGTGCTATGATTGGCGGAATGGTGGGAAATAATTCTTCTGGAACTACTTCGATTCGTTATGGTGTAACGCGTGATAAAATTGTTGAGGTAAAAACGATTTTAAGTGATGGAACAGAAGTTGCTTTTGGCGAATTAACATCAGCAGAATTTATCGAGAAAACCAAAGGCGATTCTTTAGAAAATAAAATATATAAAAGCGTTTACGACGAACTTTCAATAAAAGAAAATCAAGACGAAATTATAAAAGAGTTTCCCAAACCAGAAATTCACAGGAGAAATACGGGCTACGCCGTTGATATTCTGTTGAAATCGGAATTATTTGGTGGCACTGAACCCACAATCAATATAGGAAAACTACTTTGCGGAAGTGAAGGAACTCTGGCTTTTACAACCGAAATTACTTTAAAAGTTGACGATTTACCGCCTGTACATAATATTATGGTGGTAGCGCATTATCATACCATTCAAGAATCGTTGGAATCTGTGGTGATCGCCATGAAACATCATTTGTACACTTGTGAAATGATCGACGACACGATTTTAGATTGTACTAAAACCAATCGGGAACACATTAAAAATCGTTTCTTTTTAGTTGGAGAACCAAAAGCAATTATGTTGTTTGAAGTAGCTTCGGATACCTTACAAGACGCCGAAAAACAAGCAGATGCTTTGATTGCGGATCTAGAAAAACACAATTTTGGTTATGCGAGTGTTAAAATCTACGGACCTGATATTGATAAAGCAAACGAACTGAGAAAAGCGGGTCTTGGACTTTTAGGAAGTATTGTAGGTGATAATAAAGCAGCCGATTCTATTGAAGATACAGCAGTTGAATTAAGTGATTTACCAGCTTATATCGCAGAATTTTCGGCGATGATGTTGAGCCACGGACAAGAGGCAATTTATTACGCACATGCTGGTGCGGGAGAATTGCACTTACGTCCTGTTTTGAACTTAAAGAAAACATCAGATTTAAAATTGTTTAGAACCATAGCGACAGATGTGGCGCATTTGGTAAAGAAATATAGAGGTTCGTTAAGCGGTGAACACGGTGACGGAATCGTGCGCGGCGAGTTCATTCCGTTTATGATTGGCGACAAGAATTATGAACTGCTCAAAAGAATCAAACTGGCATTTGATCCGAATTCGGTTTTGAATATTGGGAAGATTGTAAATGCTTTGAAAATGGACGAAAATCATCGTGTAATTTCGGGCAGAGTAGAACCAGATGTTAAAACTTTTCAGGATTTCTCAGACAGTTTAGGGATTTTACGTGCAGCAGAAAAATGTAACGGTTCTGGAGACTGTAGAAAACTGCCGTCTGCAGGAGGAGCAATGTGTCCGAGTTATCGTGCCACTCGAAACGAAAAAGAAACGACTCGTGCGCGAGCAAATGCTTTAAGAGAATATTTAACGTATTCTGAAAAAGAAAATAAATTTGATCAGAAAGAATTATACGAAGTTTTTGAATTGTGCGTAAGCTGTAAAGCCTGCGCGAGCGAATGCCCGAGCAATGTGGACGTAGCAACTTTAAAAGCCGAATTTTTATATCAATATCAAAAAGCAAACGGATTTTCGACTCGAAGTAAAATTTTTGCCAACAACGCAAAATTGAATAAAATGGGAAGTTTGTTTCCTTCAATTACAAATTTTATTTCGAATCAGGCATTGGTTAAAAAATCAATGGGAATTGCTCCTGAAAGACAAGTACCGCTTTTGGCGAAGAAGACTTTTAGAAAATGGTACCAAAATTTTAAAGCTGAAACAACAGATTTTCCAAATGGAAGATTGTATTTGTTTGTAGATGAATTCACCAATTATTATGATGTAAATATCGGGATTGATGCTGTCGAATTATTGACAAAATTAGGTTATCAGGTTTTGGTTATAGATCATGAAGAAAGCGGTAGAACATATCTTTCTAAAGGGTTTTTGGAAGAAGCAAAGAAAATTGCCAATCATAACGTAAACATTTTTAAAGATTTAGTTTTGTCAAATGCTCCTTTGATCGGTATTGAACCTTCGGCGATTCTGACTTTTAGAGACGAATATCTTCGTTTGGCCGACGACAAAGAAGCTGCTGAAAAATTGGCTCAAAACGCTTTTACAATCGAAGAATTCTTTAAAAAAGAAATCATCGACGGAAAAATAAAACAGGATTCATTTTCAGAAGAGATCAAAGAAATTAAAATCCACGGACATTGTCATCAAAAATCATTAAGTTCTGTTGAAGCAACTTTCGCGATGCTGAATCTTCCTAAAAATAACACGGTTACCATTTACAATTCTGGTTGCTGCGGAATGGCAGGTTCTTTCGGTTACGAAAAAGAACATTATCAGGTCAGTATGCAGATGGGAGAAGATACGTTATTCCCAAAAGTGCGTAACACTGCTGAAAATGTAAAAATAGCAGCAGCCGGAACAAGCTGTCGTCATCAAATTTATGATGGGACAAAACGTGAAGCACAGCATCCCGTTAGTATTTTGAGGAGTTGTTTGAAATAAATTTTAACCGCAAAAAGCGCTAAGATCTACGTTAAGTTCGCTAAGATTTTTGTTTCCCGCAGATTTGGCAGATTGTGCAGATAATTCTTTTTAAATATAAAATCCGCTCAATCTGCGAAATCTGCGGGAGAATAAATTGTCACAAATCGCAGCGGGAACAAGCTGTCGTCATCAAATCTATGATGGAACAAAACGTGAAGCACAGCATCCAGTTAGTATTTTGAGAAACTGCTTGAAATAAAATTTAACCGCAAAGATCGCTAGGATTTACGCTAAGTTCGCAAAGATTTTTTGTTTCCCGCAGATTTGGCAGATTGTGCAGATAATTCTTTTTAAATATAAAATCCGCTCAATCTGCGAAATCTGCGGGAGAATAAATTGTCAAAAATCAAAACATTAAAAAATCAGTGAAAATCCTTTAATCTGTGGCAGAAATAAAAAAAACAGCCTAATTATTTTTTCAGAATAATTAGGCTGTACATTTTTAGGCTTATTTTGCTCCAGGAGGAGATTTCTCTTTAATGTATTTGATAAAAGTATCAAAAAGATGTTTTCGTGTTCCTTCTCCTTCAGAAATGCTGTGAGAACGATTCGGATAAATCATTAGATCAAACATTCTGTCGTATTTCACTAATTCATTAATTAAAACTTCTGCATTTTTATAGTGAACATTATCGTCACCAGTTCCGTGAACGTATAGTAAATTTCCTTTCAGATTTTTGGCATGTGTGACCGGCGAAGCCTTAATGTAAGTCGCTTCGTTTTCACTTGGTAATCCCATATATCTTTCGGTATAAATATTATCATAAAAATGCTGATCTGCAACTGCGGCAACGGCTATACCAGTTTTGTAAATTTCAGGAAACTGAAACATTAAATTTAGCGTTACAGCACCGCCGCCGCTCCAGCCATGAATCGCCACTCGGTCAGCATCAATAAAGTTCCATTTTAAGACTTCTTTAGCTGCCATTGCTTGATCGTGTGTATTTATAATTCCGATGTTTTTATAAATTGATTTTCTCCATTTTGTACCTTTCATTAAAGGAGTTCCGCGGTTATCCATCGCAATTCCGATATATCCTTCTGGAACCAAAGCACTAATCAAAGGATGAAAATTTGGAACATCATTAGCCACAGATGCCACAGGTTCTCCATAAACATAAAAAAAGACAGGATATTTTTTTGAAGAATCAAAATTCAAAGGTTTTGCCATAATACCGTCAATGTCAATTCCGTCAACCGTTTTAACTGTGAATTTTTCTAAAGAATAGTTGCGCTGCGGTTTTGTAAAAACATCTGGAGTGGCAGGAAATATTTTTTTATGACCAGAAAAAGCTACTAAACGCTCGTTATAATCACGATTAATATTAGAATTGGTATGTTTGGCATATTTTCCATCTGTCGAAAAACTGTATTCATTTGTCCCATCAAACTCGTTTGGAGTTACACGTTTGGTTTTCTTTGTATTTAAATTAGTTTCATACAAATAACGCTGCGTAGCATCTTTCGGACTAGCTATAAAATAAATAGACTTTGTTTCTGGATTATAAGCTTTGTAATAGGCATCAAAATTTTCAGTTGTAATAAGTTCCTTCTTTTTGCCATCACTGCTAATTTTGTACACATGCATCCAGCCATCGGCATCAGAACTCCATAAAAAAGCTTTCCCATTATCTACAAACTGACACGGAAAAGTATCATATTCTCCAGAAGAAATATCAAAAACATCAATCCACGAATCAGATTTTTCCTGATACAATACATTAGCTTTTCCAGATTTAGCGCCACATTTATAAAAAGTAACTTGGTTTTGGTTTCTGTTCAATTGAATAACCATCACGTTTTGATTGTCGATCCATTCCATTCTAACTAAATAATTATTATCAGGTTCTCCGGGAATATCTAACCAATTGGTTTGTAAAGAAGCGATATCAATTACCCCAATTTTTACAGATGAAGGTTTTTCTCCTGCTTTTGGATATTCGACAGGAATCGTAAAAGGATAAAGCGAATCAGTATTATTAATCATCAAATGAAATTTTGTCTCAGAAGCATCTACACGCCAGAACGCAATACTTTTTCCATCAGGATTCCATCTAAAACCGTCACGCGCGGCAAGTTCTTCTTCATAAACCCAGTCAAAAGTTCCGTTTATAATTTTATCCGTTCCGTCTGTGGTTAGTGGAGTAATTTTGCCGGAATTAAGATTTTCCAGATAAATATTATGTTTAGAAACGTAAGCAACATTTTCGTTATCATTTGAAAATTTAGCAAACATCAAAGATGATTTTTCCAAACTTTTTCCTAATTGTTTTCCCTTTCCAGTTTTTAAATCAAAAAACCAATAATCACCTTTCGTTTTAGCTCTCCAGACTTTTTTAGAATTGGTATAAACCAAGACTTTGGTTTTGCTTTCGTTCCAAACCAATTGTTCTATTTTTCCTGTAAAACCTGAATTTTTTAATTGATCTGCTGTTAAAAGCGTATTTTTTTGATTGAGTTTATCAGCATCATAAATCACAATGTTATTTTGCTCATTGACCCAGAACGAATGCGAATTTGGGAGCCAGTTTAATGAAGCAATGTCAATGCTTTCTTGAGCAAAAACAGAAGAAGAGATTAGTAAGAATAACAAAAAGAGTTTCTTCATAAGGTAAAGGTTATGGTGTTAATATATGCATGGTAAATCTACAGATTATCTCTATTTTTTTGATGTTTTAAAGCTAAAAATGTTTCCTTTTTGAAATAGTCAAAAGAATATTTCCAAGTTTTGAAATACAGATCAGTAAACTTTATAAAATTAGGAAAGCGTTTTCTTAGAAAGTTGTATTATATTACCACGAAGTTGACCTATATTATCTTTTTAAGGATAATAGATGGTTTCTGATTTTTTATGAGAACATTTTAGGAAAGAAACAAAATCGTTTTATAAATTTGATTTAACGATAAAATTTGCATTATTTGCAAAATAAAACAAATACGACTGAATTAAATTAATTTATAACAGCAAAACATATATGGCATTTTCAAGTTTATTCCGAAAGAAAACAGTGCAGGATATTCTGAAGCAAGTTGCACAGAACGAAACAGATGGTCATAATGCTCTAGGAAAACATTTGACTACTAGAGATTTAACAGCTTTTGGAATAGCGGCTATTGTTGGAGCAGGAATTTTTAGTACAATTGGAAAAGCTAGTGCAGACGGAGGACCAGCCGTAATTTTCTTATTCCTATTTACAGCCTTGGCTTGTAGTTTTGCAGCCTTTGCTTATGCCGAATTTGCATCGATGGTTCCCGTTTCTGGAAGTGCTTACACGTATTCGTACGTTGCTTTTGGAGAATTAATAGCCTGGATTATCGGTTGGGCTTTAATTATGGAATATGCCGTAGGAAATATAACCGTCGCCATATCGTGGAGCGATTATTTTACAGGACTTCTCAAGAGCGGCGGCATTCATTTACCGCAATGGATTCAAATGGATTATCTAACGGCTTCAAACGGATTTAAAGATGCTGAGGCTTTAATGCGAGGCGGAAAATCATTTGGGAATTTAAGTACCGCTTTGCAAGATGCGCACACCGCTTGGATGACTGCACCAAAAATTGGATCTTTCCATTTCGTAACCGATTTACCAGCCTTGTTTATCATTATCCTGATTACAGCATTGGTTTACAGAGGAATGAAAGAATCTCGTAACGCGAGTAACTTAATGGTGGTTGTAAAACTTTGCGTGGTACTTTTGGTAATTGCAGTTGGAGTATTTTATGTAGATACCGCAAACTGGGATCCTTTTGCTCCAAATGGAGTTGGAGGAGTTTTAAAAGGTGTGTCGGCAGTTTTCTTTGCTTATATTGGTTTTGATGCCATTTCTACAACTGCAGAAGAATGTAAAAATCCGCAGAGAGATTTACCCCGCGGCATGATGTGGGCGATCATTATTTGTACCATATTATATATTGCCATTGCATTGGTTTTAACCGGAATGGTAAACTACAGTGAATTAAATGTTGGAGATCCTCTTGCATTTGTTTTCGAAAAATTAGACTTAAAATGGATGTCGGGAATTATTGCAGTAAGTGCTGTAGTAGCAATGGCGAGCGTTTTATTGGTTTTCCAAATGGGACAGCCACGTATCTGGATGAGTATGAGCCGTGATGGTTTACTGCCAAAGAAATTCTCTACCGTTCACCCAAAATTCAAAACACCATCTTTTGCAACAATCGTTACAGGATTTGTAGTGGCAATTCCAGCATTATTCTTGAACCTGACAATGGTAACCGATTTGTGTAGTATCGGAACTTTATTTGCCTTTGTATTAGTGTGTGCGGGAGTTTTAGTTTTACAAAACAAACCTGAAATTCCAAGAGGAAAATTCAAAACACCTTACGTAAATTCAAAATTCATTCTGCCCGTTTTAATGATTGCTGGGTTGTATTATGCTTTTGCTTTCAACAATAAAGCGACAATGGCATTTATCAATAATGAACCACAGATTTACGATGCAACTTCTATTGTAACTTCTTTAGATAAATCAGAATCAGAACAAGTATTTAAATATCTGGAAAGTATCGAAAGCAATAATAAAACAGCTGAAACTTCAGATTTAGAGCATTTACTAGGACAATATCAAGACAACGAAGCAAAATATGCCGAAGTTGTAAAAGGACTGCCAATTGATGATTCAGCAAAATACGAATCAGGTTTAAGCCTATTTAAACATAAAATTCCAATGTGGATCTTCTTATTTGTTTTGGTAGGATTAGCAGTTTGGGCTTTCAGAAAAAATCTATCATTAATTCCGCTTTTAGGATTAATCTGCTGTTTGTATATGATGGCCGAATTAAGCGTTTGGAACTGGATTTATTTTACAATCTGGTTGTTAATCGGACTGCTAATTTACTTTGGCTACAGCCGAAAAAATAGTAAACTTAATCATCAAGTTATAAGTTAAGAGTTATAAGTTACAAGTTAAAAAAAAGCCGTTTTGAGAATTCTCAGAACGGCTTTTTAGTTTCATGCAGATTTGAAATCTGCGTGAAATAAAACTTTGTCTACATAACTTATTTACTTCCAATATGTTTTAAAATTTATAAATTTTTATAAAAATATTCTTATGTTTTAAAAACGCTTTTTCTTAAGTTTGTTTTAGTAAAATTTAAATATAATTATGGGTTTCCTCGATAAAATACTAGGTAAAAAAGAAGCTTCAATTCAATCTAATAGTGATTTCTGGAATTGGTTTTTAAAAAACGAAAAAGAGTTTTTCGACATCGTAAAAAGCAGACAAAACATCCATCAAGGTTTTTTTGAAAAGCTTGGACCAAAGCTGGATGAAATTCATGGCGGAATTTATTTTCTAACAGGAATGTCAGATGAAAATACGGTAGAATTAATCTTAACGCCAGACGGAGTAATCAAAAACATTTATGTTATAGAAGAATTGGTAAATAGCGCTCCGCAAATTGAAGGCTGGAAAATTACAGCTCTTAAACCTGCTTCAGATATTAAAGATGTCAGCATTAGTTATGAGGATTT
>NZ_CAMLIX010000017.1 GCF_946479975.1 uncultured Flavobacterium sp. | reverse complement strand
ACCTATTGGTCGGCAAAAACGAGTAATCCTGGCGAATGGCTTCAAATGGATTTAGGAAGACAAATGGAAATAAGGGCGCTTCAAATTAATTATGCAGACCATAAAGCGACGCAATATAATAAGGCAATGGATATTTATTACCAATATAAAATATTCATGTCTGATGATGCAAAAAAATGGACTTTGGTAGTTGATAAATCTAAAAACGATAAAGATGCGCCTCACGATTATGTAGAACTAACAAAATCAATAAAAGCGCGTTATATCAAAATGGTAAACGTACATAATGCATCTGGATTATTTGCAATTTCAGATTTCAGAGTTTTTGGAAACGGATTAGCAGCAAAACCAAAAGCGGTTGCTTCTTTCAAAGTTGACAGAAATAAAACCGATTCTAGAAATGCTATGATTTCGTGGAAAAAACAAGCAGATGCAATTGGTTACAACATTTATTACGGAATTACTCCAGATAAATTGTACAACAGCATTATGGTTTACGGCGATAGTACGTATGATTTTAGAGGTTTAGACAAGGGAACAAAATATTATTTCACAATCGAACCTTTCAATGAAAATGGTATTGGAACAAAAAATAAAATTATCGAAGTAAAATAATCTTTATTTATAGAATCTGTAAAAGCTCCGATTGCAAATTGAAGAATTTGTAATTGGAGCTTTTTTTTGAGAAAAGGTTGAAGAAAATGCTCTTTAGCTGTATAGAATTTTGTTTCTTTGTGAATAAGCCATTGGCTGAAGAAACTCCAAAAATTACTATAGAAACTATGAAAAAAACGATTCTTTTAACTGCTTTAGTTTTAAACGGATTGACATTGTTTGCACAGTCAAATGATGAAAAAAACATCAAATTATTTTACAAAAAAGCCTTGACCGAAGCAAAATGTTATTCTTGGTTAGAATATCTGTCAAATGATATCGGTAGCCGATTATCTGGTTCTAAAGGCGCAGAACTGGCTGTAGATTACACCAAAAGACAATTAGAAAGTTTAGGACTTGATAAAGTATATTTGCAAGAAGTTATGGTGCCTCACTGGGTTCGTGGCGAAAAAGAAACAGCATTTATCTTAGATGGAAAAGTAAAAACTACCGTGCCAATTTGTGCATTGGGAGGTTCTGTTGCAACAGCAAAAACTGGACTTACAGCAGAAATAATTGAAGTACAGGGAATAAAAGAATTGGCAGAATTAGGAGCAGATAAAGTAAAAGGAAAAATTGTGTTCTACAACCGACCAATGAATCCTGAAAATATAGAAACTTTTACTTCTTACGGCGCTTGTGTTGACCAAAGATATGCTGGCGCACAAGAAGCTGCAAAATTAGGTGCAGTTGGAACAATCGTTCGTTCTATGAATTTACGTTTAGACGATTTTCCGCATACTGGAACCCAAAGCTACGGAAGTCTTCCAAAAGAGCAATATATTCCAACAGCTGCAATTAGTACAAATGGAGCAGAGTTGTTGAGCAAAAGCTTAAAAGCAAATCCTGCTTTAAAATTTTATTTCAAACAATCTTGCGAAACTTTGCCAGATGTATTGTCGCATAATGTTATTGGAGAATTAACAGGAACCGTAAATCCAGACAATATTATGGTTGTTGGCGGTCACTTAGATTCTTGGGATTTAGCCGATGGTTCTCATGATGATGGAGCAGGAGTAGTGCAAAGTATGGAAGTACTTAGAATACTTAAAAATTTAAATTATAAACCCAAAAATACAATTCGTGTAGTTTTATTTATGAATGAAGAAAACGGCGGAAAAGGCGGAGCTAAATATGAAGAAGTTTCAAAACAAAAGAACGAAAACCACATTTTTGCTTTAGAAAGCGATTCAGGCGGATTTTCTCCACGCGGATTTTCAATTGAAGCTGATGATGCTAACTTAAAGAAAATTCAAGCGTACAAAGATCTTTTTGAACCTTATTTAGTACACAGTTTTACAATTGGCCACGCAGGTTCAGATATTAGTCATTTGACGTCTAAAGCGATTGTAAAAGCAGGTTTAAAGCCAGATTCGCAGCGTTATTTTGATTATCACCACGCAGCAAACGATACTTTTGATGCCATTAATAAAAGAGAATTAGAGTTGGGCGCAGCGACAATGACTACATTAATGTATTTATTAGACCAAAACGGAATCGAGATTCCAAAAGCAAACTAAGATTTTTAAATAAATTTTAAAGCCGCAAGTTTTTCTTGTGGCTTTTTTTATGTCAAGATTTCATCACAATCAAATAATAAAAAAATACAATGGGAATGTTGGAAAGCAGAATCAAGATTTTAATTCCAATTTCTCTTCTTTGCAGCGGAAGGTGAATAAATCGATCCATTAAATGAATAAACATAATAGCATTGAGAACAATTGCTCCTAAAGCAAAAGGCCACGCAATTACGAAAACAGTCGTACTTTCATTAGAAATAATATACAGAAGCAGTAAAAAAGTACTAATTACAAATGAGCCAATAGCTAGTTCTATAGATTCTTTTTCTTGAAAAGGTTTATCGTTAAGCGTTTTCATAATTTTAAATATTAAAAGTTTTCTGAATATTTTGAACCGGAAGCAAAAGCATTTTTGAAAAATCTAAATAATGGTACGGAAGCGCATTTTTGCCTCTTTTATACTGCTTCATGAAATACTTTATGCGCTTTGGATAAAAGATAGTTCCAGATAAAATAACCATGTACAAATACAAACTTCTCTTTCCGTTTCCATACAAATAATACTGCATACCAATTTCTTCATAAACAGAAACTCCAGTATTTGTTAGAACATGAATTATGTCGTGATCCTCCAGTTTTTCTTGAATATCAAAATGATTCTGATGAAGAAAACGGCCCAAACCATAACCCAAACTTTCCTTCGGATAATGTATCAAATTTGATTTATCAATATTCCAAGGCTCATTTTTCTTGAAGTACTTTTGATACGGCTTTTTAGAACATTCATACAATTTTTCAATTAAATAATCTCTCATAAAAATATTTTTAAAAGTTCTTTGAAATTCAAAGTGAAATAATAAATAAAAAAGCTAGAAAATTTCAGACTAGCTTTTTATAGGTCTTAATAAGTGTCTATTACAGTTTTTAATAGATTAGAATCGGCAAGATCAGAAGGAGCAACAACTTTTTCCTCTAACGGAATAGCATTGCCGTAACGCTCTTTCAAGATCTTCTGAACTCTTGGATCTTCTAAATTAAATTCTTTCATTTCACGCAGTTTCGATAATTCGATTCCAGCTACATTCTTATAAATCTTCCAAACCAACTCAGAACAATAAATTCTGTTATCTGTCCATTCAAAATAAGCATCATATTCTTTGCCATCAAACTGCTGACTGTACTCTTTCATTTTTTGTAAAACTTCAGGTTTCAAAACGCTTTCATCCTTTAACCTTTTTACCACATATTTATTATCTTTTCCGTGTTTGATCCAATCTTCAAGCGGTGTAAGTTTTACGGGCTGAACGGCTTCAAAAACAAACCATTTTCCATTTATGTCATAAATAATCCCGCAGTGCGAGAATTTAGATTTAGTCGCAATACGAACCGCCTCACATTGTTTCGATTCTGAAGTCTGAAAAATTACGTCACCATCTTTAAATTTACTTGCAATAGTTTTTTCTGTCTTATTTCCAGTAAACGGATTATTAGGAAACATCTTTGTAGCCACAAATAGAGCACAAGCAAAACTTAAGATAAAAGTGATTATCGGAAATAAATATTTTTTAGATTTCATAAAGTAAAATTTAAAGTACTTTGAGTTGCAAAGTAAATAATAAAAAAAATAGCTGCCAAATAAAATGACAGCTATTTTTCTAAATATATTTTTAAGAAATATTAGATTCTAAAAATACCTCCAACAGCAATAATTCGTTGGAAATAAGTAAAGTGCTGAGAAGCTTTATCCTCAGGACTTGTTGTCGTTTTAATATCCTGCATGTTGATATAACCACCTTTCAATTCTCCCTGAATGTAGAAGTGTTTGAAAAAAGTAACATTTAGACCAGCTTTTGCAGAAACACCATAACCAGAAACATGAAAATCATCATGACGTTCTTTTCCTAAAAGAGTAGTGTTGGTTTTAGGATATAAAATTCCAGCACCCAAACCTTCAGTCAAGTTAATCTGAACTTTATCAATATTTGGCAATCCAAACCATTTCGAAACATCGTCAAATCTAGCTACTTCCGTATTGACATAATTTAAACCATCTGTATGTTCGTACATTAAAAAAGCTGGAGGATTTCCTTGCGCAACACCCTTTTCATAACCACCTTCTTTAGCACCATTTAAAGACATATCTACAGGCCTGTTAATGTATTCTCCATTATAAATCGAACCAGGATCATCTGCAGGCAGATTGATGTTTCCATTAACATTTGCAATTTGATTTTGTGCCATTACATATTTCATGTGATCAACACCAATTGTTACACTGTAATGATCGCTAAAGAAATAACCCAATCTCAAATTCGTTTGCGGAATAGTCATATTCGCAGGATTAATATAATCAACATGCCAGCCTTTTGGTTTATCATGAGCTGCCATATTTTCAACTGTAAAGTTGTAATCTTTACCTCTAAAGTTTACATCAGATTTAGAGTAACTTTCTCTGTTTCCGCCCCACATAACAAAGAATTTTCCTTTATTATGAGCTGTATATTTTTGTACCGGAATTTCTTCTTGCGCAACAGCACTTAAAGAAAGTCCAAGTAAAGCGAAAAATAAAAATTTTGTTTTCAAAGAACTTAGTATTATAAATTTAAAATGCGTTAACTGTTTTTCTAATAGCAACCAACTTCGTCATTAAACCTTCAAAATAGTCTAAATGAAGCATGTTAGCACCATCACTTTTTGCATTAGCAGGATCAAAATGGGTTTCGATAAAAATACCGTCAACACCAACAGCGATACCAGCTTTTGCAACCGTTTCGATCATATCAGGTCTTCCGCCTGTAACCCCAGCAGTTTGATTTGGCTGTTGCAAAGAGTGAGTAACATCCAAAACCGTAGAAGCATATTGCTGCATAGTAGGAATACCTCTAAAATCAACAATCATGTCTTGGTAGCCAAACATAGTACCACGATCTGTAACCATAACATTTTCATTATTACAGTCTAATACTTTTTGAACCGCGTGTTTCATGCTTTCCGGACTCATAAATTGTCCTTTTTTCAAGTTAACCACTTTTCCAGTATTAGCCGCAGCCACAACAAGATCAGTCTGGCGCACTAAGAACGCAGGAATTTGAAGAACGTCAACATATTGCGCCGCCATTTCAGCATCTTCATTTGTGTGAATATCTGTAACAGTCGGAATATGAAAAGTCTCTGAAACTTTTCTTAAGATTTTTAATGCTTTTTCGTCACCAATTCCAGAAAAACTATCAATTCTAGAACGGTTTGCTTTTTTAAAAGATCCTTTAAATACATAAGGAATCTGAAGATTGTCGGTAATACCAACTAATTTTTCCGCAATTCTCAACGCCATTTCTTCTCCTTCGATCGCACAAGGCCCCGCCAATAAAAAGAAATTCCCGCTGTCAGTATGCTTAATTTGAGGAATATGTTGTATGTTCATAATATGATTTTTTGACAGTGCAAAGGTAGTCATGATTTATGAGTTTCAGATTAAGATTTAAGATTATTTTATGAAGCCAATCCTGCTATCCGCTATAATCTTTTTCTCCAAATCCTTTTTTTCTAGATCCTTGCAGGAGCTTCCGTTGGTCGCTCTGCAACGACCAGAAAAAATAGGCTTTCTCAAAAAAGGATTTCCGCTGCTATCAGGGCTAAACTTTAGTGGAATTACGATAATTTAAGTTAATTTGCTGGCTTAGTAATAATTTATAAAACCTTCAGTCTAACTAGTTTTAAAAAATAATCTACTTCATTTTTATTATATTCAGATTGATTTCTTTGTAAAGAAATAACCTTGAATTTTTCTAATAATTTATTCATATTGTATAATTCTAAGACTAAATCATCAGCTGAATTATATAATTTTAAATTGATCCAATTTTCAGGTTTGATTACTTTTTGAGTGGGAGGTTCACCACAATAATCTGCATATCCAATAATAAAGGCATCTTTTTTGTAAAAAGTCCAGTTTATTATTTTACAATAATCTCTGTTATAACTTTTTCCATTTTTTAAAATTATAGTATCATTTTTATAGTAATTACCATTAGTATTGTCCGTGAACCAAGGATTAGAATTAGTATTTATTGTTTTTCTATTTTGATCAATTGTTTTTTTGAATGTTTTTAATAATTCGTCTCTGAATACGGTCGTTTTTTGGCAATAACCATAATTGAATATATTTAGCATCGCAAAAATCAAGAAGTATTTCATAAAATAATTAAATCATAATTTCTAATTCTGCTTCAATCTCAATCCGATTGGAACCATTAAAATTCCTTTTTCATAAATGTTTAAATACAATTTTACAGGCTTTTTTTGTCCATCCCATTTCAACTCATATACATTTAGAAATCCAGCGCCCATATTACTTCTTTTAGTCGGAAACGGACAACAGGTTTCTAATTTTGTGTACGTTATTTTTTCACCATTTGGTCCTGCCAAAGCATTAAGAAAACGCGATTCGTTTAAAGTTTCATTATTAGTATTTTGAAAAAATATATTGACAGGATAATCAGGATCATAACCGTACTTTTTGTCCTTGGCAAATTGAGTAATAACAAAAGTATTGTCTTTTTTCAAAACCAGATCTGGCGCATTGTCATCAACATTTTTTAAAGTCGATTTTGAGCTCACACAGGAAGAAACTGTAATTGATAAAATGATAAAAAGAATTATTTTTTTCATGAGTATTTTAATAAACTATTATTCTTGTACTTTTTTCGGATTTAGTTTTAAAACACCAACTACGATCAGATATTGTGCCAGAAGGTAAGTCAGCATTATAAAAAAGGAACTTTTAGGAATTGGAAGATAAAACTTATTTATTGCCAAAATACTATCTGAAACTATAAAGACAAATGCTCCTAAAAAAATGAACTGATTTCCAGGTTTTTCCCAAACCAAAAGCCCATTAAAAGCAAATAAAATCATAATTGAAATGACAGTAGCATAAATGGAAACGGGAATTTCAAGATTGCCCAAATAAGGCATCAAAAACGTCACCATACCAATTAAATAAACTGCAATTAAAATACTTCCAATAACAAAAAATGTTTTATTCTGTTTTTTTCTAATTCTATTCTGCCTATTAAATACAATGGAATAAAGAATATGAGCGATCAAAAAGGATACTAAACCTAGAATGAAATAAATTTCGCCGAGATCAGAAAAAAGCAGAATAACATCTCCGATCCAAGAAAATAATAAACCTGCAAGCAAAGTACTCTGCGTGGGGAATTTACTGTGAAAATAAGCTGTAAACCCTAGAATTGGCATCAAAATGGGTTTTAAAAACAGATCGAAACGTTCAAAACCGAGCCCAAGAAAGGCCAGGTATACAAGGCTGAACGCAATGTAAATTTTAAAAAATGAAAAATTTCTCATAATAGGGGATTATGAATTATATATTGGTTTTGGTTGGTTTTTAAACTCAATACGAACAAAATATACAGTCGCTGTAAATGATAGTATTAAGTATGTAAAAATAACATAATTACCAATCGGAATTACATTATTTAAGCCAAACCAATCTCCATAATACACAATTATAAGGGTTACTGTCCCGAGTCGCAAACTTTCCCAGAGAACAGCAAATTTACTTTTGTCTATTAACTCACTGTAACTGTAGACGGTCAGAAAAATAAAAAAGCCATAGACAAAAATATTTGGAAGGCCGATTTTAGCAATATTTTCAAAAAGAAAGCTAACAAACAATAGTGTTGTTAAACCTGAATAACAGACCATAAAATTAACTTCTGACTATTTTGGGTTCCGTATTTTTGAAAGTCAAAAACATTTTCAATTTTGTTTACAGGATATTTTTCTTCAAAGTTTTCAGGACGCCAGCCCGTTGGTTTAAACCAAATGGTCAATTTGTCTTTCCATTTTGGAGCGCGCCAAGCATCTGAAATAAGTAAACTCAAATGCTGAAAATTAATCTTAATCGGATTCCAAGTATTGGCAGGTCTTGTGATTCCGAAAACTGGCGGAACTTCATATAATTCTTCTTGAAAAGTCCCAAAAAGTTTGTCCCAAAAAATAAAAATCTGAGAATGATTCTTATCCAAATATTCTGGATTTATAGCATGATGCACCCGATGATGCGATGGAGTTACCAAAATGTGCTCTAGAAATCCCATTTTTTTAATGTGTTTGGTATGATACCAAAATTGTAAAAACAAATGAATAGGGAGTGTAATAGCAATGACAGAAGCCGGAACGCCGAGCAAGGCCGCCGGAATCAATAAAAAAGTAAATAAATTGACCAAACTCGCAATGGGCTGGCGAAGTGCACAAGCCAAATTGAATTCTTCACTACTGTGATGAATCGCATGTTTGTTCCACAGAAAGTTAATTTGATGCGCCAATCTATGACTCCAATATCCGTAGAAATCAATAACAAAAAAGGCAATAAAGTAGGAGAGAAAATTGGCTTCTAAATGCTGTAAAGCAATTTTTGAAACCAGCCATTCATAAGAAATAAAAGTCAGGCTGAGCCCTAAAACATCTTTTACAGAATTCGTTATTCCGGAACTAATGCTTGATACACTGTCTATAAGAGGAGTCGTGTCGTTTTTGGTATAAATGCCGTATATTTTTTCGATGATAATCAAGGTCAAAAAAATAGGCATTGCAATAATCAATATCTTTCCATATTCCTCCATAAAAAAAGCATTCTATTCAATTCAAATATAGAATAAAATAGAATGCTTTTTTAAATATTTTCAACTAAACAATTTCAGCGCTGAGACCTGCTTCTAGAAGTTGTGTACATTGTGGTTTTAATTTGTCAATCGGACCTGTTTTTACAGTGCATTTTCCGTTGTAATGTACAATTAAAGAACACTGTTCAGCTTGTTCGGCTGTGTGGCTGCATACGCGCATAAGAGTGTCAATTACGTGATCAAAAGTGTTTACATCGTCGTTGTAAACTATAATTTCGTTATTGAAACCTACGGCTTCTTTTTCGCGAACTCTCTCTCTAACTTTTTCTTTAGTACTCATTTTTTTTAAGTTTTTGTACTGATGTATTTATTACTAACTAATTTACGTATTTTAATGATACCCAGTTGTTTCTCTGAAGCTTTTTAACATAAGTTAATCCTTTCTCAACGCAAGAAGCATCAATAAAAGGAATGTCTTCTTCATAAAAACCACTAAAAAGTATAGTTCCCTTTGGGTTTAAAGCATCAACATAAGTTTGCATATCATTCAACAAAATATTTCTATTGATGTTAGCAATAATCAGATCATATTTTTTACCAGCCAATAAAGCCGCATCGCCCTCATAAACGCTGATGTGTTTGCAATTATTGCGTTCGGCATTTTCAATTGAATTCAAATAACACCAATTGTCAATATCAATAGCGTCGATAGGTTCTGCACCTTTCATTTCTGCTAAAATAGCAAGAATTGCAGTGCCGCAACCCATGTCAAGAGTTTTTAAACCTTTCACATCCATTTCTAATAAATGCTGGATCATCATGTGAGTGGTTTCGTGGTGACCAGTTCCAAAACTCATTTTAGGTTCGATTACGATATCAAATTCTGCTTTCGTTTGTGGGTGGAAAGGAGCGCGAACATGGCACTTTCCATCTACATCAATTGGTTCAAAATTCTTTTCCCATTCTTCGTTCCAGTTTACCTGATCGATTTCTTCAATGGTATATTCAATTTTAAACTCATCAGATTGTAAAATATAAATATCGTCTAGAATAGTTGAATCCCATAAATCTTTCTTCACAAAAGCCGAAATTCCGTTTTCTGTTTCTGTAAAACTTTCAAACGCTTTTTCTCCTAGTTCCGCAACTAAAATTTCAGAACCTAATTCTTTCGGCTCAATCGTAAAATGATATCCTAAATATATATTTGACATAAAAAAAATTTTTGCAAAGGTAACTCTTAAATTAGAAACTCCAATTTTAAAATTCCAAATTCCAAAACGAAAAAACCATTCGCTTTGCGAATGGTTTTTTGTAAATCTAAATTTTTAAAAACTAAAATTAGATAGCAGTTACAATAGCTAAGAAATCGTCAGCTTTTAAAGCTGCACCTCCAATTAAACCACCATCTACGTCTGGTTTAGAGAAGATTTCTTTAGCGTTATCTGGTTTTACAGAACCACCGTATAAAATAGAAACTTCATCAGCGATTTCAGCTCCAAAAGCTTTACGGATAGTTTCTCTAATAAATTCATGCATTTCTTGTGCTTGCTCTGGCGAAGCAGTTTCTCCAGTTCCAATAGCCCAAACTGGCTCATAAGCTAAAACAACTTTAGACCAAGATTCTTTTGCAATGTGGAAAACTCCATCACGCAATTGGTTTTCAACAATATTAAAGTGATTGTCAGATTGACGGTCTTTTAATTCTTCACCAAAACAGAAAATAACAGTCATGTCATGTTTTAATGCAGTATCAACTTTATTTGCGATTAAAGCATCAGTTTCATTGAAAATAGCTCTACGCTCAGAGTGACCTAAAATTACAGTGTCAATACCAATACTAGTTAACATATCTGCAGAAATTTCTCCTGTAAAAGCACCACCTTCAGCTTGGTGAACGTTTTGAGCAGCAACTCCAATAGTCGTGTTTTTTAATTTTGTAGCAGCAGCTTGTAAGTTTACAAAAGTTGGCGCTACAATAACTTGTGCATTCGTTTTTGCTGGAATTTTAGCAATTAACTCGTTTAATAATTCTTCAGTTTGTGCCGCATTTTTATGCATTTTCCAGTTTCCTGCAACAATCGATTTTCTCATTTTGGTAGTTTTATATTATTTTTTTGTTTTTTTGTTTGAATGTAAAGCCAAGTTCAATTTCAATATCAAAAAATCAATTTTAAATTTTTAAAATTGATTTTTACATTGTAATTGTCATTGAATTTGACATTGACATTGAAAAATTATTTCAATGCTTGTAAAGTAGAATTGATTTTTTCGAAATCAGTTTCAATAGCGCGGTACAAAACGATTTTTCCAGTTTTGTCTACAATGATATAACGCGGAATCCAGTCTAAGTCGATCGCTTTTCCAAAAAGACCTTTCATACCGTCATTCATCATATAATGATCGCCTTTATTCAATTCGTGTTTCTCAATTCCAGCTTTCCATTTTTCAGCAGTTTTATCAGCAGAAAGGAACAAATAAGAAACATCTGGATTGTTTGCTTGAAGTTCTTTTAGTTTTGGCATTGCTTTTACGCAGTCGCCGCACCAAGAAGCCCAAACTTCAATTACCAAAGTTTTTCCTTTGTATTTTTTTAGAATGTTTTTAAAAGTTGTCTGACTATCGTCAGTTCCTAATAATTTCTGAGATAAAGCTTCTTTAGAAAAACTTGTTTTCTGAGCTTGTGAACATGAAAACGTAATAAATGCAATTACGATTAAAGCAATTTGTTTCATATAAATAATCATTTTCAACAAAGTTAAACAAACAAATTGAAAGCCAAATGCAGATTAACAAAATTTGAAGAGTCGTTTATTTTGTAACAAAAATGTAGTTTAAGGTTAGAAAAAGTGGAATGAAATCGTAATAGTAGAGGAGATAAATCGTGCTTTTTTATAGCTTCTATTTTTTAAAAGTAAAAAAGCAAAGAAAATTTTATTTTGAAAACGGAATTTTAGTCAAAAAAACGTCGGATTTCAATAAAAAAGCCTTCAATAAAATTTAAAGTATTGAAGGCTTTTATATCCTTTTGAGTTTTTTAATTTAACTCATAATTTCCATTTGCCCATTTTTTACTTGGAGCAATCCAACCATCGTCGGCTTTGTATAAGAAACCATGCTTTAAACCAGTGTTTAATTCTATTTCTTTAAAATGATCAATTTTACATTTAGAATTTTCTTTTCTTTTAATGGCAGAAACGCCATAAATATCTGATTTTTCATAAATCGTTAAAATGTTTCCGCAGAAATTAATATCTGGAATCTGCTCAATATCAGAATCTCTAAAACATCCGATAAAAACAAAATTCACATCTGGATTTGCCAAATAAGTCGAAACATATTGCGCGATGTAACCACCTCTTGAAGTTCCGATAACCGTGATGTGATTTGCAGGAACATCTTTTCTCAGCAATGCTTTTATCTGTTTTTCTATCTTTTTAGCGTATTTTACTCCATTGGTATTTTTACTTCTGATTTCACTAAAAACAATAAAATTGTCTTTTTTATAAGAATCTAAAATCTCGTTATATTCTGCTCTTCCATATTCTGGATGTGCTACGTTCAAAGGATTTTCTTCTATAAAGGCATTATGCAAAAAGAAAATGTAGCGTTGGTTTTTATTGGTCGTTTTTTCTTGGCTAAAGGCTGAAAAACTTAAAAGGAGAAAAATGAAAACAATAGATGATACTCTGGATAATAATTTCATAGATAGTTTTTTACGAAATAAAAGTAAGAAGAAAAAACGGATTAATTCTATCTTCTTCTTCCTGAAAAAGTATAATTAAATAGATTTATAATGAATGGAAATGTGACAAAAACGATCCAGATTATAATCTGTTTTGGAACAACTTGATAATAGAAATTTAAAAAGAAAATGCTGCTTATAAAAACAATACAAAATAGAGAGTGAAAAACAGGAACCTGCTCATCTGAATATCTGTAAATGTGATCTTCTTTCAGTCTTCTTACGCTATTTGTATATTTTGAATTGAAAAATTTACCTGGACGTGGTAAAAAACGGTAGAGCATAATAAAATTTTGAATGATATAAATGCTTGAAATACCTAAAAGAAAATATTGTAATCCGAGATATAAAATTTTTACTATGTTATCTGTAGTTTCAGTTGGCGCAGCTTCGTCAATAAAATGAAGATTGTCTAATGCAAAAAGCAGCATAATTATTGAGCTCCAAATGCTAAGAATAAGTTTGTGTGTGTTAGATAAATGAGTTTTTGTAAAGGCATGGAAAATAGAAAAGAGTGAAAAAAGGAGTCCAATTACCAGAAATGTTTTCATGAAAATACTATTGCTGTCGATGAAACCATAATCGATTACCCAATAAATTACGGCTATAGATTGCAGTAATGTAATACCTTCAGTTAGTTTCGGAATTATTCTGTATTTGTAAAATACTAGCGAGAAAATAAAATATAATACAAGAAAAATAGTCGGCCAGGCCTGAATGCTGTAATTCATAATTTCGACAAAGTTACGTCTGTAGTGGTAACCTGAATCGGCTATGAAATTTAGAAATGCATAGGAAATAAAAAAAGAAACTAGTCCGATGATGGTTACAATAACCCATCGGCTTGTAATTCTTTTACTTTCAAAAATTACTCCAGCCATTAAGGCTATCATATTAATCGGAATTAAATGACTCCCCGAAGTTGATTTTATATAGAAATCATAAACAATATAAAACAGCAGTAGCGTAATAAATATAAAAAGCAGCGGATTTGCAAAAAATCTTCTTACTAGTTGTTGAGGTATTTTTGAAATCATAAGCAGGTTTTTCTTAAAGTTTAATTGGGGTTAAAAAATTAGAAAACAAAAACGCCAATTCTATTAAAAATAAGAGAATTGGCGTTGGTGAAAATGTATAGTATAGATTACAATTTTAAATCATCAACATCATTGTAATGTACTTTTTGAACAATTGTTCCGTTTTGTACTACCACAATACTTGGATTTGCTCTTTCGACAGTTTTTAAAGCTGTACCGTCGCAGAAATAGAAATCAAGGTCTAATGCGTATTCTTTTTTCGCTTTAGCAATTTCATCTGCTCCAGAAGCTGTCATTCCAATTACTTTGTAGCCTTTAGCTTTTGCATCTGCAGTAACTTTTGCTAATTTTTTCATCCCTTCTGGATTTGATAAATTCAAATCGTAAGTCACATAAATCAATAATTTTGGTTCTTTTAATAATTCTTCTTTATAATCAGAATCATCTTTTGTCATTGTAAAATCGTGAATTGGCGGAATATAACCTTCTGAAATTACTTTGTCTTTGCGATCTACGAAAGTTGCACCTTCTGGAATTTTCATTAAATCTTTCTCTGTAAATTCTTTTTCAACGCCATTTACTTTGTAGATAAAAATCATTTCAACAACAGACTTTGGAGCACCTTCTGGAATTTCCATTCCTTTCTCAATATTGGTTCCCACTTTATACGGACGGAAATCTTTTATCGGATTGTGATTTAAAACCCAAACGGCCATAAATACACATAAAACAATGCTTAATAGAGCCAGTAGATTTGTTACTAATTTTGAAAATAAAGGTTTTACTAATTTTTGATTAACAAATAAAATCAAAATAAAGAAAAGTAACACAACATCTTTTGTAAATGACTGCCAAGGTGTTAAGTGTAGTGCATCTCCAAAGCAACCGCAATCTTTTACAACATCAAAATAAGCAGAGTAGAAGGTAAGGAACGTAAAGAAAACGATCAATAATAGTAAAGCCCAAATGGTTAATTTTGATTTATAACCAACTAAAAGCATCACACCCAAAACTACCTCTAAAATCACCAAGAAAATAGCTAAACCTAAAGCCAAAGGCTCTAAAAAAGGCATATTAAAAACCGGTTCGCTAAAATATTCTGCCAATTTATAAGAGAAACCAACAGGATCATTCAGTTTTATTAATCCAGAAATGATAAATAGTACGCCGACAAATAATCGGGAAAATTGAGTAATGATATTTTTCATGGGGTGTAGTATTTTTTTTGCCACGAATTTCACGAATTGTCACAAATTAATTCGTGTAAATTTGTGAAATTCGTGGCTATATATTATTTAATTGGATCTAAAATTAAAGCAAAAACAGAATAATTGATCATATCCTGATAATTGGCATCGATTCCTTCAGATACCAAAGTTTTTCCTTTATTATCTTCAATTTGCTTAACGCGAAGGAGTTTCTGCAAAATCAAATCGGTTAAAGAACTTACTCGCATATCACGCCAAGCCTCACCGTAATCGTGATTTTTTGCTTCCATTAAATCTTTCGTCAATTTTACTTTAGCATCATATAATTCAGTTGCTTTTTCAACGTTAAGATCGGGCTGATCTACAACGCCAAGTTCTAACTGAATCAAAGCCATAATCGAATAATTGATGATTCCGATAAATTCTCCTTTTTCGTCTTCATCTACTTTACGAACCTCGTTTTCTTGTAAACTTCTGATTCTTTGTGCTTTTATGAAAATCTGATCCGTTAAAGACGGAAGTCTTAAAATTCTCCACGCACTGCCGTAATCTGTCATTTTATTGATAAACAACGTACGGCAAACCGCGATAACATTATCAAACTCTTGAGAAGTATTCTTCATTTATATGCTGTATATTTGCTAAAATTTCTTCAAAAATAGGGATAAAATTAAAGAGTTTCAAGTTTCAGGTTTTCTTTGTTTCAAGTTTTTTCTAAACAAAGTGTTAATGGAACTTGAATGCGAAAAAGTTTCAAGTTTCAAGTTTCAGGTTTCAAGTTCTTGAAATGCTCAATTTGCTTCAACTTGAAACCTGAAACTTGAAACAAAAAAATAAATAATAATCATGACAATTAACTGCAAAGGAGAACTTATCGATTTGACGATTCCAAAAGTTATGGGAATCTTGAATGTTACTCCAAATTCTTTTTTTGACGGTGGAAAGTATAAAAACGAAGACGAGATTATTTCGCAAGTAGATAAAATGCTTTCTGAAGGCGCTACTTTTATTGATATTGGAGCTTATTCCAGCAAACCAAGTGCAGAATTTGTAACCCAACAAGAAGAAATTGACCGAATCGTTCCTGCAATCGAATTGATTTTAAAACATTTTCCGAAAGCCTTATTATCAATCGACACATTTAGAGCTGAAGTTGCAAAAGCAAGTATAGAAAGCGGTGCCGCAATTATAAATGATATTGCAGCAGGAGAATTAGACGAAAAAATGTTTGATGTAATTGCACATTACAACGTTCCGTATATTATGATGCACATGCGCGGAAATCCGCAGACGATGCAGAGTTTGACGCAATATGATGATATTATAAAAGAAATGCTTTTCTATTTTTCAGAAAAAGTAAAAAAAGCAAGAAGTTTAGGAATCAACGATTTGATTTTAGACCCAGGTTTCGGCTTTGCCAAAACCACAGATCAGAATTATGAAGTAATGCAGAAAATGGAATTATTTAATCTTTTAGAGTTGCCAGTTTTAGCAGGAATTTCAAGAAAATCAATGATTTATAAAACGCTTGATATTTCGGCACAAGAAGCTTTAAACGGAACTACCTTTTTGAATACAATTGCTTTGACAAAAGGTGCAAAAATTCTTAGAGTTCATGATGTGAAAGAAGCTGTGGAATGTGTTACTTTGTTTAATAAAATGAATTTTTAATACCAATTTGTCATTTCGACTGAAAGGAGAAATCACACTAGGAACTCGACAAAGATTTAGATCTACTTTATGGAATCCCGCGTGTGATTCCTCGTTCCGAATGACAAACTTGAGTTTATTCTTTGTGTAAAAAAATAAAATATGAAATACTTTTCTCTACTTATAATTTTCCTTCTATTTTCCTGCGGAAAAAAAGAAGACGTTTTATTACCAAAATCAAATGTTACGATTGTAAAAGATGTACAAGATCTTTCGCCAATTTATATTTTCTTTAAAATAGAAGGAAAAGATACGGTTGGAGATGTAAACCGTAAAAGCAGTATAATTTCTACCAATTGGATTTTTAATATTGACAAACGTTTGCCTTTAAAAGTTGTTATTCCAGAAGTAATGAAATTGCAGGAAAAGAAAAGAGCTGACAGCGCGCATAAAAACGAAAATGCCGAAAACTATTATTCTTATGCAGATTCTGTTGGGAAGAATTTGGCTTTTATGCCTTTCACGAAAGTATTTTATAAAACGGAAAAACCTAAACCAGGAAGTTTTGTAGTTTACTTTAAAAAAGGAAAAAAGCAGGTTTTTATAGGAAATACAGAAATAAAAATAGCTGAAATATTAAAGCATTTTTACAGCATAAAATTTGATAGAGTACCAGATTTGGTCTTTTTATTTGATAAGGATATGAGTTATGAAGAATATATTCAATACAAAATTCTACTTCAAAAAGATGTAACTCACGATCTGGATAAATTTCCATTAGAATTCATTTTCTAAAAGATCAAAACTGAATACTAAAAACTGCGACTGAATACTAAATTATTGATGATGATAAGGTTCATTGCGTAAAATCGTAAAACCTCTGTAAAGTTGTTCGATAAAAAACAAACGCACCATTTGATGCGAAAACGTCATCAGCGAAAGCGAAACTTTTCCCTGTGCTTTTTTATAAACGGTTTCAGAAAATCCGTAAGGACCTCCGATTACAAAAACAAGTGTTTTTACACCAGAATTCATTTTCTTTTGTAACTCTTCTGAGAAACCAACGCTGGAGAAGTTTTTTCCGTTTTCATCCAATAGAATCAATTGATCGGTTGCAGAAAGTTTTGCAAGAATCAATTCGCCTTCTTTTTCTTTCTGCTGACTTTCAGATAAGTTTTTTACGTTTTTGATGTCGGGAATAATCTCCAAATCAAATTTGATGTAGAATGACAAACGTTTGGTGTAATCGTCAATCAAAGTTTGAAGCGATTTATTATCTGTTTTGCCGATAGCGATGAGTTTTATATTCATTTTTTTGCAACTAATTTCACAAATTAGCACGAATTTAAATTAATTTTTAACACATAGAGACATAGTTTTTCTTTGTCTGTTAAAGGCGTTTCACTAATTGCAATGCACATAGCTATGTGTTAAAGTTTGCTTTTTCTATAATCTTGGGCTAGTAAAAATAAAACCTATGTTTCTATGTGTTTAATTTTTAGACAAAGAAAAATTTCAGTATTTCTTTTTATTTTCAAAAACAGTTTCGAAATGTTCTACAATTGGAAAAGGTTCATAGTAATGATGCAGTATCTTTTTCCACTCCAAATAAGCGCCAGAAGTTCTAAAACCTATTGTATGATCTTCTAAAGTATTCCAATCAACCAATAAAAGATATTTGTTTTCGACTTCAAGACATTTTTCTAGACGATGACCCAAATAACCA
Organism: uncultured Flavobacterium sp.; assembly: GCF_946479975.1. The sequence continues at coordinate 21,577 of NZ_CAMLIX010000017.1, read as the reverse complement.
TTTATTGATGAAATATATTGACTTGCTTTGGCAAAATCAGCTTCAAATTGATTTGCTAATTCTGGTTTAATATACAGAAATACTGCTTCTAGAATCATGTTTTTGATATTATTTATCTGCTCAATCTGCTGAATCTGCGGGAGATAATTTTTGCTCTCGCAGATTAAGCAGATTTGACCGATTTATTTAAAAAAAATCTGTTTGGGTCTGCTTTAATCTATTTTAAATCTGCGTGAAAGCTTATCTACACAGCAAATTTAATTTTTAGAAAACTTCGCTTCAAAAGTTTTAAAACGAGTATCTAAATCCTTCAATAATTGTTTCTTTACAGAAGCATCCTGAATAAAACTGTAATTAATGCTGTTGTAAACGTATTTTTTAATCGTTTCGTAATTTACATCAGCATATCTTTTTGCCAGTAAAACGTATTGTTCGGTCATATTACTTCTTAAAATCCCCGCATCGTCGGTGCTGATTACAATTGGAACATTAAATTCTTTGTAAAGCGTAAACGGATGTCTGTTTTCTTTCACTTTCAAAATAAATTCGTTGCTCGTTAAGTTGATCTCAATCGGAATATTGTTTTTAGACATATATTTCAATAAATCATATGAATTTGCCTCGTAAGCAATATCAACTCCGTGACCAATTCTGTTCGCGCCTGCAATGTAAATGGCGTCGTTTATATGCCAAGTCAAATCTTCTGGCTGAACCAAACCTAAAGTCAATTCGCCCGCGTGAAGCGTGTATTTTACATCTGGAAATTTAGAATGGCAATATTTAAACATTACCATGTGCAACCAATAATCCTTCATTGAGTTTTCGCCATGTTCTGGAGAAACAATGTTTACACCGGCAACCAACTTACTGTCGTTTGCAGAAATAAAAGCAATGCTTAAGTTTTTGAATAAATCAACTGGCTCCATAAAACGAAGCACAAAGTTTTGGTAACGCATCGTGAATTTTTCATCATCGATTTTTAAATCTTTATGCAGTTTGGCAATGAAATTAGTATTGAAATCCAACGCATATTTTTTAGCATCTTTTTTCTCAAGAGCTTTGTATAATTCATCTAAAAGTTTCAAAGCTCCTTTTTCATCTTTTTGAACAGCTGTTTGACGCAATTTCGCATTGAAATCAGTCAAATCTGAAACATTCATATCACACGGAATTGTAGATAATTGGGTTTCTATATAAAGTACATTTTCGGCAATCGCACGTTTTTTAAGTTCCAGCATTCCTTCTGCAAAATGACCTTGAATTGTTGGTTCAAATTTCATGAAAGAATCAAAGAATTGATCATCAGAAGGAACAGATCCATTATAATCTTTAACCGACCAAGTTTGCATAACTTGCTGCTGATAATAATCTAATTTGCCTTCGTTTTTTAGAGAAGAAAAAGTCTGCCAGTTTCCTTTTGCGGGTTTTGTTTTAGAAACCGCCATAGTTTCTGTATTTAAATAAAAATCTTCTGCAATCGCTCTTTCTAAAAGAGGTTCTGCATAAATTGATCCTGAAAAATGATGGTGTAAATCGCCTCCTTTTGGCATTTGTTGAAAGAAAGCTGTTAAGAGAGCTTCATTATTTCTGATTTTTTCTAAATAACTCTCAGCCGATTGAGAAAAGCCGATTTGCGTTATAAAAATACAGAAAAGCGTAATTATCCTTGTCATACTCTAAGTTTAAATTACATGCAAATATACAAGTTTCTGCGGAGATTTGAAAATGGAATTTCGTTGTGTTGTTTTTTACCGCAAAGTACGCAAAGTTTATTATGTTCATGACTCAATATAAACGCAAAGTTCGCAAAGCTTTGTCTAAAAAACTTTGCGAACTTTTCGCTCTTTGCATTTTTTTACCGCAAAGGACACAAGGTTTTTTATCAGCTGAACTTATTAAAAACGCAAAGTTCGCAAAGCTTTGCCTAAAACTTTGCGAACTTCGCGTAATCCTTTGTGTGCTTTGCGGTTAAAAAAAACTTTGAACCTCTGTCACTTTGAACCTTTGTTCCTTAAGAAGAAAGCACATCACGTATTTCCTCTACCTTATCAAAAACGCTTTTCGCGAAAGGACAAAGCGGAATAATTTTTACATTATTAGCTCTTGCATAATCTACAGCGGCTAAAACCAGTTTTTTACCAACGCCTTTTCCACTAAAATCTGGACTAACTTCGGTGTGATCAATAATGAATTTATCTTCTCCAGCCCAGCTGTAAGTCATCTTTCCAGCTTCTTTTCCGTCTTCTATGGCGTCAAAAGCGCCTCTTTTTGTATCGTTTGTATGTTGAATTTCCATGATAATTAAAATAATGTGGTTTTAATTTCGATTGTGTTGGTTAATATTTTATGAATCGGACAACTGTTTGCAATTGTTTCTAATCTTTGTCTTTGGGTTTCATCAATCTCACCGATTACCTCAATTTTTCTGTTAAATAAAGAAACACTTCTTTCAGAATCTCTTTCAAAATCAATTTTGACATCTATTTCAGAAACGTTCCATTGTTTTCTGTTGATGTACATTCGTAAAGTAATTAAGGTGCATGAAACCAATGAAGCTGCCAAAAGTTCCGTCGGATTTAAACCTAAATTTTTACCGCCTAATTCTTGAGGCTCATCTGAAATTAAAATGTTGCCACTTGCAGAAGTAATTTCCGTTCGGTATAAACGCGTATCTATTTTTGCTGAAACTGTATCCATATTTATTTGATTCTTGGTTGAGGTAACGGAACAAATTCAGTTTCGCCAGGAACTTTAGGGAAAGTTTGCGCTGTCCAGTCTTCTTTTGCTTTTTCGATGAGGTTTTTATCAGAAGAAACAAAGTTCCAAAAAATAAAATGTTCTTCAGGAAATGGCTGTCCGCCAAAAATATAAACGGTAGAATTTGCAGCAATTTCGAATTCACAAAGCGTGCTGTCGTTTGTAATTAAAATTTGTTTCGGATCATAAACATGTTCACCACTTTTGATACTTCCTTCTAAAATATACAAACCACTTTCGCCAAATAAATCTTTTCCGATATTGATTTTAGCGGCTTCTGTACTTTTAATTTCAATAAAATACAACGGACTATAAACAGGAACTGGAGATTTTTTTCCGAAAGCTTCACCAGCAATTAGTTTAAACGAAACACCATTTTCTTCCCAAGCAGGAATATCCTGTGCTTCAACGTGCGTGAAATTCGGATCCATTTGCTCCAATTCTTTAGGAAGCGCCACCCAAATCTGCAATCCGTGAAGCATTTTGTCTGAATGTCTTAAATATTCAGGAGTTCTTTCAGAATGCACGATTCCTTTTCCTGCTGTCATCCAGTTCACTGCGCCAGGTTTTATCTCTAATTCTGTTCCTAAACTATCGCGGTGCATAATGCTTCCTTCAAACAAAAAAGTAAGTGTCGAAAGTCCGATGTGCGGGTGAGGCGGAACATCCATATTTTCATGGTCACTTAAATGTGCAGGTCCCATGTGATCGATAAATACAAATGGTCCAACGGCTCTTTTTTCGCGGAAAGGCAGTAATCGCCCTACCATAAAATTGCCAATGTTGGCAGCGCGTTCTTCGATAATTAAACTGATATTTGACATGTGGTATTATTTTGATTTGAAAACAAAATTACAGTTGTCATGCGTGTCTGTAACTTAATTTAGATTAAGAAAAGTTGTTTTGGTTTTGCTATAAAAGTAAGGAAAACCAACGAAAGTGTCTTATCTGAAGATTAAATTTAAACACATAGAAACATAGATTTTAAATTCAATGTAGGAGATAGTTGGGGAAAAATCTAGATTTTAACACATAGTATATTTGTGCTTAACTATGTGAATTAATGCAAGTGAAACGCCTTATACGTCATTAAAAAGCTATGTTTCTATGTGTTAAAAAAATTATTGAATCAGTTCAAACTCCAAAACCTCACTCTCAGTTCCATTAATGATAATTGACAATTGATGAATTCCTGTATGAAAAACACGAGTTGTAATTATCTTGAAAGACTGATTTCGTTCAACTTTCGTTAATTGATTTGGGTGATAGATTTTCTCACTGATTTTGAAGACTTTTTTAGCCAAATGTCCTTTTGCTTTTTTATAATGAACAGCGTATTCTAAACGCACCGTTTTTGGGTCTTCGTTTTTATTATTTAAGTGAAAATGAAACTGTAAGTAATCGCCAATTTTTACGGTTGGCGTTTTGATTTCAAAAGAAGAAAGTTCAATATTTGTGCTTTCTAAACCATAATGGCTTAAGATTTCAGGATGACCTTGTTTCAATAAAGTTCTGCATCCGTGTTTGATGATTCCGTCGGTTTCTTTGGTTTGTCCTTTCCATTTGGATGCGATTTCGAGAACAACTTCCGGATTATCTTTGGCAATATCATTCAAATTATTGGCAACGCTTCTGCGGACATATTCTGATGGATCATTTTTTAGATTTTCTAAAATTGGCAAAATAGAAGTAGGGTCTTTTTTCAAAAACGGAATCGCCATGGACCACGGTAATCTTGGTCTTGAACCTTCGCTTGCTAATCTACGAACGTGATGATTTTTATGCAAAGACCATTTAACCATTTCGTCTATCATTTTTTCTTTATATTTTAAAATGAAAGAACGAACAGCAAATTCACAACTAATAAATTGAGTTATGGAAACAAAAGCTTTCGCGGAAGTTTTAAAATCATCTAAACCGTACATTTCGATATAATCGGCAAAAAAGATATATTCTAAACCACCATTTACAGATTTGTTTTCTCTTAAATTTTTAATGATTTTATCAATTAAAACAGTGGCTTCGGGAAAATTTTCAGGCATGAACTGATGAAGTACAACAGTTGTATGTTTCATACGCTCTTTCCATTCTTTCTGTGCAAAATTGCCTTCATAAATTGCTTCTATGAATTTTTCTTTGTTGAATGAAGGATGTACTTCGGCGACAGCCTGAACAAATTTTTCGTAAAAAGAAACCGAATAAATGTCTTTAATTAATCCCATAATTTTGTTTGAATGAACTTCAAAGATATTTAATGTTTTTATTGTGGAATTAGAATTTGATCGAAAAATTTAAACACATAGAAACATAGTTTTTTATTTCTGATTATGAAGATTATAGAAAAAATCTAGATTTTAACACATAGCTTTGATGTTCAGCTATGTGAATTGATGCAAATAAAATGCCTTTTTTAAGTTTTCAAATAGCTATGATTCTATGTGTTAAAAAAAAATAGGCTTTTTTACAGTATTAAAATGCAGAATTAAGTTAATAAGAAACTTTTCGTACAAATGAAACTTTCAAATCCATAAAATATATTCTAATTTAGCGTATTATTAAAAATAGAAAAATGATAAGTAAAGTTCAGTTTCAATCAGAATTACAACTTTTGATAAGTAATGCCATTAGAGAAGATGTTGGAAATGGCGACTATAGTTCACTGGCCTGTATTCCAGATAGCGCCCACGGTCAGGCAAAATTATTGGTAAAAGATCAAGGAATCATTGCTGGTGTTGAACTTGCAAAAATGATATTTGAATATGTAGATCCAAAATTAAAAGTAAAGACATATATAGAAGACGGAACTCATGTGGAGTATGGAGAAGTTGTTTTTGAGGTTTCAGGAAGTTCGCAGTCTATATTAAAAGGTGAAAGAGTGGTTTTAAACACAATGCAGCGTATGTCGGCAATTGCTACAAAAACAAATCAGTATGTACAGCTTTTAGAGGGTACAGGAGCTAAAATATTAGATACACGCAAAACAACTCCAAACTTTAGAGCAGCCGAAAAATGGGCAGTGAAAATTGGAGGCGGAGAAAATCATCGCTTTGCGCTCTACGATATGGTTATGCTGAAAGACAATCATATTGATTTTGCTGGTGGCATTACACTTGCGATTAAGAAAACGAAGGAATATTTAAAAGCAAATAATCTGGATTTAAAAATTATTGTTGAAGCTCGAAATTTAGATGAAATTAGAGAGATTTTGCAAAGCGAAGGAGTGCACAGAATCTTAATCGATAATTTTAATTATGAAGATACCAAAACGGCAGTGAATTTGATTGGTACAAAATGCCAGACAGAATCTTCAGGAAATATCAACGAAAAAACTATTCGCGAATATGCTTTGTGCGGCGTAAATTACATTTCTTCTGGCGCTTTAACACATTCTGTTTATAATATGGATTTGAGTCTGAAAGCTTTTTAATGAAGTTTTGAGTTATAAATTATGAGTTTGTTTTAAATAGGAACTCTAAAATCTAAAATCAAAAATGTATGTCGCAAGAGATAGAAGCTCGGATTGAGAGATTGCCTATAATTCGCAATGTAGTCCGATTTTTAAAAAGAATAAAGCTTCCTTGGTTAGAAGGTTTTTCGCTGTATGATTTGCTTGAAATGTACACTTTAGGGATTCTTGAAGGAGCATTTTCGTATCATGCCAGCGCAGTTTCTTTTAGCTTTTTTATGGCTTTGTTTCCTTTTGCGTTGTTTATTTTGAACTTAATTCCGTTTATCCCAATTGATAATTTTCAAGAAGACTTTCTGCAGTTTGTGCAGCAGGGCGTTCCACCCAATACTTATGATGCTATTAGTAAAATTATCAGCGATATTTTAAATAATAGTCATTCTGGGTTGCTGTCTTCAGGGTTTTTACTTTCTATCTTTTTGATGGCCAATGGTGTCAACGGAATTTTAAGTGGCTTTGAATCTTCGAAACATGTTTTTGATAAACGAGGTTTTTTTAGGCAATATTTGGTTGCATTGGCTATTTCATTGGTAATGACCATTATATTATTTGTCACTGTAGCTACCATTGTTGTATTTGAGGTTTTTATTCAAAAAACAATTATTCAGGATGTTTTAAGTGATCGTATTCCGTTAATTATTTTAGGAAGATATTTATTTGTATTATTGATGATCTTGATAACATCTTCAATATTATTACGTTATGGAACAAAACAATACAATAAAGTGCCTTTTATAAGTATCGGATCTGTTTTTACAACCATCTTAATTGTTATATCTTCGTTCTTTTTTGGAATTTGGGTTATAAAATTTTCAAAATATAATGAACTTTATGGTTCTATTGGGACATTATTGATTCTAATGTTTTATATTTGGATAAACTGTATGATTCTGCTTTTAGGGTTCGAATTGAATGCTTCTATCAGAAAATTAAAACAAAAAAAAGACAAATAATATGAAAAATTTGATGCTAACTATCGGAGTGTTCTTCTTTGCCCTGACCATGCAAAGCCAAAGTGTAATTGGAAAATGGAAGACAATTGACGATGAAACAGGTGAAGCAAAATCAATCGTAGAGATCTACGAGAAATCAGGAAAAGTTTACGGAAAAGTAATTGATATTCTGCGTGACAGTCATAAAAAAGATGTTTGTGTAAAATGTGACGGAGCCGAAAAAAATAAGCCAATTTTAGGAATGGTAATTATGAATGGTCTTAAAAAAGATGGTACAGAATATAACGGAGGAACAATTTTAGATCCTACAAGTGGAAAAAAATACAAATGTTACATCACTTTAGAATCTGCAGATAAATTAAAACTTCGCGGTTATGTGGGAGTTTCTATAATGGGAAGAACACAATACTGGACGAGAGTAAAAAATTAATTCAAGATAATAAATGCGAAAATTAGCTTCGATATTTTTATTCTTAGTTATAGTTTTAAACAGCTTTGGACAATCTAAGAATTCGCCATTACAAATAAGTCATCTTACGGGTGACTTTTATGTTTATAGAACTTTTAACGAATATAAAGGCAATAAAATTTCTGCCAATGCCTTGTATCTTGTTACTAATAAAGGCGTTGTGCTATTTGATGCGCCTTGGGATAAATCGCAGTTTCAGCCTTTATTAGACAGTATAAAAGCAAAACATCATAAAGAAGTTGTAATGCTTTTTGCAACACATTCGCACGACGATCGCGCAGGCGGATTTGAATTTTATAAGAAGAAAGGAATCAAAACCTATTCTATAAAATTAACGGATGATATTCTGAAAAAGGAAAAGAAAGCAAGAGCCGAATTTATAATTCCGAATGATAAAACTTTTACAGTTGGTCAGCATACTTTTGAAGTGTATTATCCGGGTAAAGGACACGCGTCTGATAATGTTGTAGTTTGGTTTGATAAAGAAAAAGTGCTTTATGGAGCTTGTTTTATAAAAACTGCTGATGCAGAAGATCTTGGTTATTTAGGTGATTCTGATGTAAAAGAATGGAAACAATCGATCGTTAAAGTCAAAACTAAATTTAAGAATCCAAAATATATTATTCCAGGGCATGAAGGCTGGGAAAATATCGAATCTTTAAATCATACTGCGAAATTAGTTGATGAGTATTTGGCTCAAAAATCTACTGGAAAAAAGTAACTTTGCATTCATATATTTAGTACATGTTTTTTATTGAAGTTATTTTACCGCTTTCCTTAGCAAAAACCTTTACCTATAGCGTTTCTGAGGCCGAATTCCATTTTATAAAAAAAGGAATGCGCGTGGCGGTGCCTTTTGGTAAAAGTAAAATATATACTGCGCTGGTTCTGGATATTCATGAAAATGCGCCAACATTATATGAAGCCAAAGAAATTCATCAGATTTTAGATGAGAAACCAATTGCAACTGAAATTCAGATTCAGCATTGGCTTTGGATTGCAAATTATTATATGTGTGGCATTGGTGATGTGTACCGCGGTGCTTTTCCAACTGGTTTACTTTTAGAAAGTGAAACAGTGGTTTCGCATAAACCTGATGTTTTGGTAAATGATTCGGAACTTTCAGATGATGAATTCCTGATTTATGAAGCTTTACAGCATCAAAGTTCTCTTAAAGTAGATGAAATTGCTTCGATATTAAATAAAAAAAATATACTGCCAGTTCTTCAAAAACTAATTGCGAGAGATGTTATTTTTTTAGAAGAAGAAATAAAAGAATCTTATAAGCCCAAATTAGTTCGGTATGTAAAACTACATTCAAAATACGAATCGGATAATGGTTTGGCACAGTTATTAGATACTTTGAAAAATGCTAACAAGCAAAAGGAAATTGTATTGTCCTATTTTCAGATTACAGCTTCAGAAAAAAAACCTGTTACGGTAAAAAAACTGGTTGAGTTTTCTGGTGCTACTTCTACAGTTGTAAAGGCTTTAATAGAAAAAGAAGTTTTTGAAGAATATTACCTGCAACACGATCGTGTTTCGTTTAACGGAGAAAAAACAGAAAAAGAATTACAGTTAAGCGAAGCGCAAGAAAAAGCATTTACAGAAATCAAAGAAAGTTTTAGTACCAAAGAAGTGTCTTTACTTCATGGTGTTACCTCCAGCGGAAAAACAGAGATTTACATTAAGCTGATTGAAGAATACCTGCAAACAGAAAAACAAGTTTTGTATCTGCTTCCAGAAATTGCGCTTACAACACAATTGGTTTCTAGACTGCGTCTTCATTTTGGAGATAAAGTTGCTGTTTTTCATTCGAAATATAGTAATAATGAAAGAGTTGAGGTTTGGAAACAAACACTCGAGAATTCGCCAAAAGCACAAATTGTAATAGGAGCGAGGTCGGCTTTATTTTTGCCTTTTAATGATTTAGGATTATTAATTGTTGATGAAGAGCACGAACAAACTTTTAAACAGACCGATCCCGCGCCGCGATATCATGCCAGAGATGCGGCAATTGTTTTGGCAAACTTTCATAAAGCAAAAGTTTTATTAGGTTCTGCGACTCCAAGTATTGAAACTTATTATAATGCTCAAGCAGATAAATATGGTTTAGTAACACTTTCAGAACGTTATAAAAATGTTCGAATGCCTGAAGTTCTTTTGGTTGATTTGAAAGACAAACATTTCAGAAAAAAAATGACAGGGCATTTTAGCGATCAATTAATCGAAGAAATCGCCGAAGCTTTATCTTTAGGAGAACAAATAATCTTGTTTCAAAACAGACGAGGATATTCTCCTATAATAGAATGCATGACTTGCGGTCACGTTCCACATTGTCAGCAGTGTGATGTAAGTTTAACGTATCATAAAAATAAAAATCAGCTTCGCTGTCATTATTGTGGTTATTCGATAGCAAAGCCAACAAACTGCCACAGTTGTTCTAGTATAGATTTAACGACAAAAGGATTCGGTACCGAGCAGATAGAGCAGGAGTTGACGTCTATTTTTCCTAAAGCTAAAATAGGACGAATGGATCAAGATACGACTCGAGGTAAATTTGGTTTTGAAAAGATTATCGATACATTTAAAAATAGAGAAATTGATATTTTGGTAGGTACTCAGATGCTGGCGAAAGGTCTTGATTTTGATAATGTAAGTCTTGTCGGAATTATGAATGCAGATAATATGCTGCATCATCCCGATTTTAGAGCTTTTGAGCGCAGCTTCCAGATGATGACACAGGTTGCAGGAAGAGCTGGAAGATCTGAAAAACAGGGAAAAGTTGTGATTCAAACTTATAATCCAAATCATAATACCATTCAGCAGGTTACTAACAATAATTATATAGGTATGTATAAAGAGCAATTATACGACCGCCAGATTTATAAATATCCGCCTTATTTTAGAATTATAAAACTGACTTTAAAACATCGTGAATACGAAAAATTAAAAGAAGGTTCAATGTGGCTGTATCAGGTTTTGAGTCAAAATCTGGGTATTCCTGTTTTAGGTCCAGAGGAGCCGGCAATAAGCAGGATTAGAAATGAGTATATTAGAACTATATTAATAAAGATACCACATAATCAGCATTTAGGAAACACAAAAAAAACTATTCAGAAAATGCTGAATAGTTTTGAAGCTGTTGCTCAATATCGAGCTATAAAAGTTGTAGTCAATGTAGACTTTTATTAATAGTTGTAATTTTTTAAGAAGAAGGGGTAGAAAGAGCTCTTACTAAATCTTCTTTCTTATTACGGCTTAAAGGTATTTTTGTAATACCAATTTCTGCAAATTTACTATTAAAACGTTCTACCTTATCTATATTAATAATGTACGATTTGTGAACACGAATAAATTTATCTTTTGAAAGATCGTTTTCAAAAGACTTCATAGTTGAAAGAACCAGATTGCTGTCGTCTTCGGTAACAACTCTTACGTAATCTCCAAAAGCTTCAATCCATTTTATTTTTGAAGTGAAGATTTTAAGTTTTTTTAGATTGCTTTTGATGAAGATATGTTCGCCTTCTTCTTCTTTGACATCTTTTTTAAGCAAGTGCATATCAATTGCTCTTTTAACAGATGCATTAAAACGGTCTACAGCTATTGGTTTTTGAAGATAATCGGTTGCATCATAGTCAAACGCTTTTAAAGCATACTCAGCTTTAGAAGTGATAAATATAATTTGAGGTTTAGATTTTAATCCGTCAAGGAAATCAAAACCATTGATAACAGGCATTTCTATATCAAGGAATATTAAATCAATATTATTTAAGGAGATACAACTTTTTGCTTCAATTGCATTAGAAAAGTCACCGATTAAATGCAAACCTGGGTGATTATTTACCAATTTGGCAATAATTGTCCTCTGTATAGAACTATCATCTACAACAACACAATTTAGTTTCATAACATTTCAATTTAGAATAAATTCAGGATAGCAGTAGTAAATGTATTGTTTTTTTAGAAAACAAACTAAAATCGGCGCATATTTTTTGCATTATGACGAATAAAACCAAAAAAGTGTTGCAAGTTTAAATATAATGATTACTTTTGCACCCAATTTTAACAAATAAATATTGTATTTATGAATCATTATGAAACTGTTTTCATTTTAAATCCCGTTTTATCTGAGGTTCAGGTGAAGGAAACAGTAACGAAATTTGAAGAATTTCTTACTAGTAGAGGAGCTGAAATGGTATCGAAAGAGGATTGGGGTCTTAAAAAAATGGCTTACGAAATCCAAAACAAGAAAAGTGGTTTTTACCATTTATTCGAATTCAAAGTATCTGGAGAAGTTCTGATTGCTTTTGAAACTGAATTCAGACGTGACGAAAGAGTTATGCGTTTCTTAACTGTAAGTTTAGATAAACATGCTATTTCATGGGCGGAAAGAAGAAGAGCTAAATTAAAATCTACTAAAGCGTAATTATTATGTCTACAATTGAGCAATCTGCAAAAGGAAAAAAAGACGGAGATATCAGATATTTAACGCCTTTAAACATTGAAACTAACAAAACTAAAAAGTATTGCCGTTTCAAAAAATCTGGAATCAAATACATCGATTACAAAGATGCTGATTTCTTATTGAAATTCGTAAATGAGCAAGGAAAAATTCTTCCTCGTCGTTTAACTGGAACTTCATTAAAATACCAAAGAAAAGTTTCTGTAGCTGTAAAAAGAGCTCGTCACTTAGCTTTAATGCCATACGTGGCCGATTTATTAAAATAATTAAAAACTCTAGTCGCTGGTTTCTGTATAAAGCAGAACCTAACTTCTAATAATATAAGGACAACAACATGGAACTTATTTTAAAACAAGACGTACAAAACTTAGGATTTAAAGATGATGTAGTATCTGTAAAACCTGGTTACGGTCGTAACTTTTTAATTCCTCAAGGTTTTGCTGCTTTAGCAACTCCTTCTGCTAAAAAAGTTTTAGCTGAAAATCTAAAACAAAGAGCACATAAAGAAGCTAAAGTTGTTGCTGATGCAAAAGCATTAGCTGAAACTTTAAAAGCTCTTGAAATTAAACTTACTGCAAAAGCTGGTGGAGAGAAACTTTTTGGTTCTATCACTAATATTGATATCGCTGAAGCTTTAGAGAAATCTGGAAATGCTATCGATAGAAAATTCATCACAAGCGGTATTGTTAAACGTACTGGAAAATATAACGCAAGCATCCGTTTACACAGAGATGTAATCGTTGAATTACCATACGAAATCGTTGCTGAAAAGTAATAGTTTCAAATACTATATGAAAATCCCGATGAAAATCGGGATTTTTTTGTTTAATGAATTTAATAATGATCTAAACTATGTAGGTTTGTGTGCTTACAGCTAATAGCTTAGATTTAAAGCTAAAAATAAAATGAAATACGCAAGACTAACAAAAGAACAGTTTGATGAATTACACGCTGAATTTGCAAGCTTTTTAGCAACACAAACTATTGATAGAAAAGAATGGGAAGAGCTAAAAACGAATAAGCCAGAAGTTGCAGAACAGGAACTGGATGTGTTTTCAGACTTAATATGGGAAGGAGTACTGTCTAGAGCGGAATATTTGGAGCATTTTTCTAAAAGTCATATCTTTTTGTTTCATTGTTTTGACACATACATTCAGTCAATCGTTTTAAAATCGCTTTCAGCTGAAACTGATTTTTTAAGCAAAGAAGGGCTTCAATGGTTAAGTGATAATATGTTTACAGAAAATATTGAAATGAAAGTGGGTAAAAAAGTATTTACAGAAGAGCGAAATATTTCGATATTTGAATTGATCAAACAAGGTGCTTTTTTAAGCGATGGTCAGCTATTTAATCAAATTAATACGATTATTGAGTCGTAGTAATGTAAAAAGATCTGGAAAAAGACAAACGATTGATTGCTAATTGTTTGTCTTTTTTTTTGTCTTTTTAACTTTTGTTTAAATTATTTCAATTTTTAAGCACGTATTTCTACGTGTTTTTTCTGAATTTTTTAATCTTTTGCAAAATGCAGCTAAGGCACCTCAATTTTTGATGTATTTGGTCTATATTACGGATAGTTTTGTCGATAAAATTTACAATATTGTAAGTTTATACTTAATTTTTAATCATTTAACATTTTTTGTTTAACTTTTATATTATAATTTTTTCGTGACATAATTATGTTAAAACTGTAGGTTTTTCTGATGTTTTCAGACCTTCGTAAAATGCCTTATTCCTTTTTAAGGATAAATTATAAGAATTTTAACCTTGTTTTATGTTTTGGTTTTTTCTAATTTTAGGATATGAAAGTTAAACAAAGTTTTGCTTTGTACTTTTTCAAAACAAATTATAATTTTAATAAATGTAGCGTATGGAATTGACAATTACTTTCTACACCAATTTTACATTAGTTGTTTATTTTGTTTTAGGTTTATTTTTTGTCAAGATAAGCTTACTTCATCTTAAAGATGAATTTAATAACAACTTCAATTTTCCATCGCTATTTTTACATTTAAAGTTGCTGCTTTTTGCAAATGCCTCTTGGTTGTTTTATAAAAAAAGCAAAACTGCTTAGGCTGTTATAAATGAGTTCAAATCTTGAGAATTATTCTCGAGTACTTTTCAGAAAGAGTAATCAACTTTTTTAAAAGTTATTGACCCAAATTATATATAGAGAGAATTACCCCCAATTCTACGTCAACAAAAATTTTCATTGTGAAAATTAGACCTGCAGCAAATCACTCCTCGGAGAAAAATGATACAATCATTATTTCTCAAAAAAGACGGAATATTTTTTATCTGTAGTTGATAGAATTTATTCTCAGGTATATTTCGGTATACCAAATTCAACATAATTTTTTTTAACGGAAACTTAATTGCAAGACTTATTTCATAGGTCTTAAGGTTTTGTTTTAACTATTTGATTTTTAATTGATTGTTTAATTGCGTAGGTGCTTGCACTTACCGCGAGAGGTGTTTTATTGTCCATTTTCTAATCTTCCAAATTATGAAAAAAAAATTTACTTTTCACAATCTCATCTTAAAGAAGAGATTATTAGGTTTGGTGTTTTTATTGCTTTTTTGTAATAAAAACATAGCGCAGACCTTTTGTAGACCAATTTCACACACTCCCGGCACAGGGGGAGCTTGTCTTGGTGCTACAGAAATTACTAATCCGAGCTTGGCTTATGATGGTAATTTAAGCACGTATTCTACAATAACAAATGCACTGGGAGTGCTTTGTTATGCACAGGAAACGCTAACCTTTGGCCAAATGGCAAAAGCTGGGGACCAAATAGTTATTTACTATGGTTCCAATTCGCCATTACTCGACGTTGGTTTATTATCTAATGCCAGCATTCAGCCCAGAAATTCTGTAGCGGGTACAACTGGAACTGCATTAGCATTAAATAGTCCGCTTCTCAATCTTCAGTTATTAGCTGGAAATACTATGGGTGTTATTCGATATACACTAACCGCCGATGCTGATCAAGTTAGGATTCAGGTTGGAGGACTTGTTAGTGTGTTATCAAATTTAAGAGTGTATGAAGCACGTCTTCAATTTGCAAAGCCAACGATTACAAATGGAGAAACACAATCTGTGTGTTCTGGGCAGTCAGTATCTCTTACGGCGACAGCTGCAGCAGGAACTACAGTAGCTTGGTATGATTCACCAACTGCAATAGCTCCTCTTTCAACTTCAGGGACTTATACTACACCAGCTTTAACGGCTTCGACTACTTATTATGTCAGTACTTCTAGAGAAGTAGGATGTGAAAGTAATGAGCGTTTACCTGTTACAATAAATGTAATTACTCCAGTAATACCCGCAGTAAGTACTACGGGAACTTCAATTTGTTCTGCAGGAGCAACTCAGGCAACGACTTTATCTGTTATTAATCCAGTTCCTGGAACAAGTTATCTATGGTATAATACGGCTGTAGGCGGTACATCGTTGGCAACTGGAAATACGTTTACGCCAACAGTTCCAACAGGTGTTTCTAATTTTTATGTAGAAGCATTAATAGGTTCTTGTAGATCTGTACGTACTCAAGTTACAGTTACTTCAACTCCAGCTCCAGCACTAGCGACAGTTTTAACACAAAGTGTCACAATATTGTCGGGTCAAAATGCGACGTTAAATGCTTCAACATCTGAAGCTGGAGTTGTTTTAGACTGGTATGATGTACCAACAGGCGGAGTGAAATTGTTAGGAGATTCGGATACTTTTACAACTCCAATTCTAACGGCATCAAAAACGTATTATGTAGAATCTCGTAATAGTACTGCTGGATGTGTAAGTGCTACTAGAGTTCCTATAACTGTTACAGTTCAAGCAAATCCGTTGGGTACTTGTCTTGAAGCGAATAGTCAGCAGACAAATCAAAATGGATTATGTTTACTATGTTTTTCAACAACACCAAATTTTTCTGTTGATGGAGATGGTGCTACAGCGGCAAGATTAACGCTTCCAGCAGGTTTATTAAATGGATATATTCAACAGACTTTACAATTTAATAATCCAGGAAAAACGGGTGATATTGTTGATGTAGAATTGGCTTTGCCAGGAGGAATTGCAGATCTTTCGTTATTAGGAGCTGTTACTTTAGCAACCTATAACGGATCTACTTATAACAATGATAGAGTTGCTATAGCAAATAATGCTATAGTTACACTTCAATTGCTTTCTGGAAATCGATTTAAAGCTAGTATAGTTGCAGGGGCCAATTTTGATCGTGTCGAGATTAGACTAGGCGGCGTATTAGCGGCTTTAACTAATTTAGATATTTATCAGGCTACTTATAGATTTAAAGCTCCGGTAGTTTCTGGAAATGCAGCAATTTGTGGTGGACAAAATACAACTTTACTAGCTAATTTAGCTGTTGGAGAAACTGTTAACTGGTATAGTGCATCGACTGGCGGAACTTTATTAGTTAGTACTGCATCTTATACAACTCCAGCTTTAACAGCCGATACTACTTACTATCTTCAACTTACGAGAAATGGTTGTGTTTATAGTGAAAGAACTCCATTTTTGGTGACGGTTAGTAATCCTATTGCTCCTGTTGTAGATGCAAGTCCTTTAAATTTATGTGCGGGCGAGTTTTCGACAATAACAGTTCAGTCTCCTATCGCTGGTACAACGTACAGATGGTATGATGCGTCAAGCGGAGGAACTTTATTAACGACAGGGACATCTTTTGTAACTCCATTTTTATCGGCGTCAACTACCTATTATATTGAAGCTTCTATAGGAAGTTGTTTAAGTAGTCGTACTGCTATTACGGTTAATGTAAATCCAAGACCTTCAGTTCCAGTTCCAGTATCTTCGAATGTTGTTATTCAGTCTGGTCAAAACGTAACATTAGCAGTTACTGCTGATTCTGGAGTAGCATACAATTGGTATGACGCTCCAACGGGAGGAAATTTATTGCAATCGAATTCCAGTATTTATACTCCTAATCCTGCTTTAACTGCAAATCAAACATATTATGTTGAAGCAAGAAATACGCAGACAGACTGTACGAGTAGTTCGAGAGCTGTGATTAATGTTATTGTAACAAATACAGTTAGCAGCTGCCTTAAACCAAATACTCAATTGGTAACTGTAGACACAACTTCGCCGCTGGCACTTTGTGTGGGATGTAATTCTTCAAATGCTGGTAATTCTGTTGATGGAAATATCAATTCATTTGCAACTTTATTTACTCCTGTAGCGGCGGCAGGTGCGTATATTCAACAACAATTGAATTTTCCTACTCCCGGTAAAACTGGTGATATCATAGAAGTTGATTTAGCATTACCAGGAGGATTAGCAGACGTTTCTTTATTAGGAGGCGGAATAAGCTTAGCGACTTATTTAGGATCAACCTTTAATAATGACCGAATTTTCCTTACTGATAACTTATTAAGTTTGCAATTGTTATCGGGCAATACATTTAAAGCCACATTTAAAGCCACAGCACCATTCGATAAACTTGAAATTCGTATTGGTGGTGCAGGTGCAACATTATTAACTACTCTTGATATTTATGAAGCATCTTATAGATTTCCTGATGCTATTGTAAGTGGAGCAGCAACCCCAATTTGTGTTGGAGGAACTGCAAATTTAACGACTTCTGTTGCGACAGGTGGAGAAGTTTATACTTGGTATGATGCTCCTGTAAATGGAAATGTGGTAGCTAGTGTTACTCCAACTCCGAGTTTAAGTGGCACAACAACTTATTACTTAGAAGCAACAAGAGCGGGATGTACAAATAGCGTTCGTCAGCCGGTAACAATCACAGTCTTGCCGATTCCAACTGCTGCAGATATAGCAATTACAAGTCCACTAACTGCAACTTGTGCGGGTGGAATTGTATTAACTCCAACATCTGCTTTAGCAGGAGCGACTTTTAAATATTATACAAGTCAAAGTAAAACGCAGGAAATTACAACAGGAGTTATCGATGGAGTAACTTACTCTAAAAATAGTACAACTGGAGCGTTAACTATTAGTGGTCTTACAGCGACTAAAACATATTATATTTCTGTACTTAACGGAGGAACTTGTGAAAATGCAGATGGAAATCTTAAAGAGGTGATCGTAAATTATCCTGCAGGAACACCGTTAACAGTAAATGGAAATTTAGCAGCCTGCGGAAAAGCAAGTTTAAAAGATGCAATCACTAATTTTGATGGAACGGGAGGTACTATTTATACTTTTTACGATAGTTCGAATAATCCGATTACAGAACAAGCTGCTTCAAATATTTTAATAAGCGGTAACTATTTTATTCAGGCACAAACAACAGGTGTTGCTTGCCCTTCTGCTAGACAGCAAGTTGCGGTTACTATCAATCAGGCACCAACATTGACGGGAGTAACTAGCTCAATTGCAGTTACAAAAGGATCATCGGTGACATTAAATGCAGTATCAAACGGTACAATAGTTTGGTATGATCCTCAAGGAAATTTAGTGTCTTCAAATACGGTAGGTCCTTTAAATACTGTGGGTATTTTTACCTATACTGTAGTTGCAACTAATGCCAATAATACTTGTACAACAAGTCAGACAGTGACTATAAGTGTTATAGATCCAGCAACTTGTGATTCTTTAGTAGAAAGAGTTTATGCTAATTCTCAATTATCAGGAAATATTGTTACAGGCACAGTTATTAATGGAGCTTTGGGTGCAGATGGCGATCCAAGTACAAATTCAACTATAAGTGCTGGTTTAGGGCTTTTGGGTATTGGAACAACATGGCAAAATTTACAATGGCCTACAACTATCCCTAAAGGAACTCCTGTAACAGTTAAACTTGGTTTAGAAAACAGTTTAATTGCAGTGGGACAAAATGTTTCTGTGATTGGAACTAAACGCGACGGTTCTAATAATCCAATCGATATTGGAACATTACAATCTGTTTCTGGCTCATTATTAAACTTATTGCCAGGTCAGAATTCATTTGAATATACATTTGTTCCTTCTAATACTTCTGGACTTCAAGATTATGATGGTATCCGAGTGCAATTAGGATCAATTTTAAGTGTAGCGCAAAATATTAATGTTTATGATGCTTACTATAAACGACAAGTAACTCAAATTGCTTGTGGAAAAGGAGATATCGAAGATGTTTTCTCTGGAGTACGAGATTTAGGAGTGGGAGCATTAACGGCTACCGTAGGAGTTTCAAATCCGTTTAATGTGGCTGACAGTGATGTTGCTACTTATGCAACAATGTTTAGCGGAGCAGGAGTACTTGCTGCTGCAGAACTTACTGCAACATTTAGAACACCATCTATGGTTGGAGACAGCTTACGAATTACGATTTCAAAACCAGGAACACTTTTAAATCTTAATTTGCTGACAGGATTCACTATTCAGTTATATTCTGGTAATATCGCTGTTGGTGCTCCAATACAAAACACTAGCAATTTATTATCTTTAAAATTGCTTTCAGGAGACACAATGGCAATGACTATAGTAGCTCCTCAAACACAGCCTTATGACAAAGTTGTAATAACTTTTGGTGGTGTTGCCAGTGTTTTAGACCAACTTAGAGTTCACACTATAGATCGTGTGACAAATACAAAAGTTGTTGATTCGGATACAGATAATAAAGTAACTGTTTGTCCTGGAGCTGCTATCACACTAACAGTTCCTCCAAAATCTTGTGCGGATTATGCTTGGTACGATTCTCCAACAGGAGGAAATCTAGTAGCCAGCGGTCAAACATTTACATTACCAGCAACAATTGCTGCGGGTACTTATAAATATTACATTCAGCCAATTCGTTACGGATGTCCTGCGTTAGAAAGAGGAGAAGTAACAGTTTTAGTTAGAGCAACAACTCCTGCTGCTGCAATAGCAAACGTAACTATTAATGGAGGAAACAATTCTATAATTTGTGCAGAAAATGGTCAAGTAACATTAAATGCAGTATTGAGCGGTACACCAGTATTGACAAGTCCTGTTGTATATTCTTGGTATAGCTTTGATGGAACTACAAGTCAGTTAGTAACTGGTGCAACTACTTCTACATTAAATCTAACAGGATTAGCTCCTGGAACTTATACTTATTTTGTTGGTGTAAGTTCAGCTGAATATTGTGAAACAACACCAGCAGATAGAAAACAAGTAACTTTTACTATTCTGCCAAGTTCTCTTGAAAGTGATATTACAGTAAATAATGTTACTATTTGTCATGATACCGTTGCAACATTGCAGGCATCAAGTACTTTAACAAATCCATTGTATTTCTGGTATTTGGATGCTGCTAAAACACAGCCAATTACAAATGGTACCGTAAATGGTATAACTTATACAGTTAACAATACTACAGGAGTGTTAACAGTTGCAGGATTAACAACTGCAATGAGTCCAATTACTTATTATGCAGCAGTTTCAAGCGATTTTACCTGCCAGAATAAGAGTGGAGAACTTAAAGCGGCGAGCATCATTATAAATGATCCAGCAACACCAACTTCTACATCTTATACGCAAACGTTCTGTTTGGTAAGTAATCCAACAGTTGCAAATATTCAGGTAAATGAAGCAAATGTAGTTTGGTATACTTCGTCTATTGGCGGAACAGCATTAAATCCAACAACTCCTTTGGTAAACGGAATTTATTATGGAGCCATACAAGATCCTAGTGGTTGTGAGAGCTCTATAAGAGCAGCTGTTACTGTTATAGTAAGCGATCCAGCAACGCCGACAACAAATGATAGTACGCAAGATTTTTGTTTAGTGAATAATCCAACGGTTGCCAATCTTCAAACTATTGAAACTAATGTGCTTTGGTACACTTCATCTACTGGAGGAACGGCATTAGATCCAACAACTGCATTGGCAAATGGACCTTACTATGCAGTTCTAAAAGACGCATTAACTGGATGTGAAAGTTCTAATCGTTTATTGGTAACAGTAACAATTACAGATCCTTTAAAACCTACTACTAATGATGATACACAAGAGTTTTGTTTAGTAAATAATTCAACAGTTGCTAATCTTCAAACTAATGAGGCGAATGTAGTTTGGTACACTTCATCTACTGGAGGTACTGCATTAGATCCAACAACTGCATTAGTAAATGGACAGTATTTTGCAGCTCTAAAAGACGCTGTAACAGGATGCGAAAGTTCAGAACGTTTATTGGTTACAGTAACTATTAACGATCCAGGAACACCAACGTTAGTTACAGCAGGAACGCAAAACTTCTGTTTGGTAAATGCACCGACATTTGCAAGCATTCAAACTACTCAGACAAATATTGTTTGGTATACAGCTTTAACTGGCGGAACTTTAATTCCATCAACAACAGTTTTAACAACTGGACAATATTTTGCAGCAATTTCAGATGCTGTAACAGGTTGTGAGAGCAATACAAGATTAACAGTTGATGTAATTGTTAATGATCCGGGAACTCCGACATTGGTAACAGCAGGAACTCAAAACTTCTGTCTGGTAAATGCACCAACATTTG
>NZ_CAMLIX010000016.1 GCF_946479975.1 uncultured Flavobacterium sp. | reverse complement strand
AGTTTGAAAGATCTCGGAATTACAGGTGATGCCATCCGAAATCAAGGCGAATATCTCATCAGTATGCAGATGTTCGGAATGTTGTTTGGCGGAATTTTATGGGGAATCCTTGGCGATAAAAAAGGAAGAATTTCTGTTTTGTTTGGCTCAATTCTTATTTATTCGGTTGCCAATATCGCAAACGGAATGGTTCATACAATTGATGCGTATGCCTTTTGGAGACTTATCGCAGGAATTGGTCTTGCCGGAGAACTTGGAGCAGGAATTACGCTGGTAGCAGAATCACTTCCAAAAGAAAAACGCGGCTACGGAACTATGATTGTAGCTTCGGTTGGAGTTTCGGGAGCTGTTGCCGCTTATATTATTTATGACGTTTTTCAAGATTGGCGCTTGTGTTATTATGCAGGCGGTGTTTTAGGAATCTTGTTGTTGTTTTTGAGAATCAGTATTACGGAGTCTGGAATTTTTAAAAGAGTTCAGGAAGAGAATGAAAAGAAAGGTGATTTTTTGTCTTTGTTTACCGATAGAAAAAGATTTTTTAAATACTTAAACTGTATTTTGATCGGAATGCCTTTATGGTTTTTGGTTGGCGTATTGATTACCTTTTCACCTGAATTTGCAAAAGCATTAAACATAGAGCAGGCCGAAACTATCGAAGCCGGAAAAGCTATTGCGTTTTGTTATGCAGGATTGGTTTTTGGAGACATCGCCAGCGGACTTTTGAGCCAGTGGCTGAAAAGCAGAAAAAAAGTAATGTATTGGTTCTTGACATTCAATCTTGCAATGGTTTTTGTATACCTTCTTGCCGATGGAATTTCAACTGCAGCATTCTATTTTCTATGCTTGATAATGGGTGCATCGGTAGGTTATTGGGTTTTGTTTGTTACAATTGCAGCAGAACAATTTGGCACCAATATTCGTGCAACCGTCACCACGACAGCACCAAATTTTGTACGCGGCTCGTTGCCTTTGATCATATTGGTGTATTCTTATTTTAGAGATTCAATTTTTGATGGCGATATCATTTGTGCAGGAATGGTCGTAGGAACTTTGCTATCACTGATTTCATTGCTGGCGTTGTCACAATTGAAAGAAACTTTCTCTGTAGATTTAGATTATTCTGAAAAAGCATAATAAAAATCAATTTAAATTATTTCATTTACCTATTGTGTGCTTGAATGGTTTGGTTATCAATCGCACCGGTCGAATTCAATAAAAACGGTTATTTTTTAGTAAATTCAATTTTGCTTGTAGATTATTGATGAAGATTGTTTTTGTAAATAATTTAATGGAAAAGGAAGGTAGAAATGCCTTCCTTTTTAAATATTAATCCAATTGTATAGGAACGAACTGCTAAAATTAATTTTATGTATAAATCTCTTTGTTTATTTAGTCTTCTATGTCTTTTTTCAGGTTGCAAGTCAACAAAAAATCCCATTACTCAAGTTCTAAAAAGTGATAATATTGCGATTAAAAAAGTGGCAGAACAGCCAGATCATTACGAATTGCAGATTATTTATACTTCTATAAAAAGAGATAAAAAAGGTAAAGTTATTTTAAAGGATCATAAGTACAATGTTGATGCTTCAAATTATTTTTATCCAGCAAGCACGGTTAAGCTTCCTATTGCAGTCCTGGCTTTAGAAAAGCTTAATAAGATGAATGGTGTTGACGTAAATACCACTTTTACCGTTGATGGTTCAGATGAAAAACATTCATTTTCAGATGATTTGCGAAAAGTTTTTGCGGTAAGTTCAAATGAGGCTAACAATGATTTTTATGAATTTATGGGGCGCGATTATATCAATAAAACACTTAGCGATAAAGGATTAAAACCTGTTAGTATTGTACATCGTTTGTCGACTCCGAAATCGGGAGCATCAGAAACAAAGAAAATTATATTTTATAAAGAGAATGGCGAAGAAATTAGTATTCCTAGTGTCAAAGATAGCCCAATAGTTCCCTTAAAACTGAATAAGATTTCAAAGGGGAAAGGTTACAATAGCGATGGTAAATTAGTTGACTCTCCAATGGATTTCAGTACAAAGAATTATTTGCCGCTTGAAACCTTACATGGTGTTTTGAAAAGAGTCGTTTTTCCCGATAATTTTTCAAGCAAAGAACGTTTTGATTTGTCAGCAAAAAACAGAGAGCTTTTTTTATATGACATGCAAAATCTACCGAAAAATGCTGGTTATGATCCAAAAACGTACTACGATGGATATTGCAAGTTTTTCATGTTTGGTGACACGAAAGACGACATTCCAAGCAACATAAAAATTTACAATAAAGTAGGAGATGCCTACGGAACATTAGTTGATTGCGCATACATAGTGGATGAATATAATGGTATAGAATTTATGATCAGCGCTACACTTTTAGTGAACGAAGATCAAATTTTTAATGATGATCACTATAATTATGAAGATATTGGCTTGCCCTTTTTAGCGCAACTCGGGAGAGCTTTTTATGATTTAAATTTGAAGGAAAGCAAAAAAGCTAATTAGCATTCAAATTTTATAGCTCCTAAAAACTGAGATTGGTTTTGTCTTAAAAATGAAACCGATTTTTAAATATTTAATTATTAAAATATTTTATTAATAAAATGTAAATTGATAAAACTATTTATATATTTGTTTTTTTAAAATAAAATATTAGAATAAGTTAGTTTGTTTTTCTAAGAATTCGCTCAAATTATAATTTTTGCCAATGATAAAGAAATCTGTTTCTATAAGAACGATCGCAATGGAATTGAATACTTCAATTACCACTGTATCCTTTATTTTAAATGGCAAAGCAAAAGAGAAACATATTTCTAATAAGCTGACAGAGAAAGTCTTAGATTACGCTCGAAAGGTAAATTATAAACCGAATCAAATTGCGCAGAGCCTTAGAACAGGAAAAACGAAAATCCTTGTTTTTATGGTTGAAGATATTTCGAATCCTTTTTATGCACGTTTAGCAAGAATTGTTGAGGCTATTGCTTATGATAATGGCTACCGTTTTGTATTTTGTAGTACCGAAAATCAAGATTCAAAATCTATTGAACTCATCAATTTGTATAAAAATAAGCAAGTTGATGGCTTTATTATAGTTCCTTCTCCTGGAATAGAAGGCACAATAAAAGAACTGATTGACGAAGATATCGCTGTTATTCTTTTTGATCGCGCTTTTGATGATTTGGAATGCCATAGCATTCTCCTTAAGAACTTTGATGCTGTCTTTGAGGCAACAAATCATTTAATTGCCAACCAATTTAAAAACATCGCTTTTATCACAACAGATTCTGACCAAATGCAATTGCGCCAGCGTTCATCGGGTTACGAAAAAGCAATTATTAATCATGGTTTAAAATCGTATGTCCTACGAATTCCTTGCAAGGAAATTCCTGATGGCAATTCAAAAAAATTAATTCAAACATTTATTGAAGAAAACAAGGAGTTGGATGCTGTATTTTTTGCAACAAATTGTTTGACGCAAGCGGGACTAGAAGTTTTTAGAGAAAATAAATCGGATCGCATTCAAAATTTAGGAATGATAACTTTTGATGACAACGAGCTATTTAAAATTTATAGTCCAACAATTACTGCAGTTTCACAACCTTTAGAAGCAATGGCAAACAAACTCATGGAAGTGATGCTTGGACTATTGGCAAAAAAGGAAATTAATAAGTCTTTTGAAAAATTTGAATTTAATGCAGAATTAAGAGTTCGAGAATCTTCGGTAAGAATCTGTGTATAATATTGACTTTTTGCGTTTTATTTAAATCTATTTCCCCAATAATTTTTTCCGGTAAATTACTCAATTCAAACTTTTTTACTCTTGATTAGCAGAGTGGTAGCTCTTTTTGTTGCGTTTATTTTATCATCTTCAAATCGAAATATTGTAGTGTTTTTCCTAAAAACCAAAAAAAATGCTACAATTTTAAAATATTTTATTAACAATTGTTGATTATTTCCTGCTAAAAATTTTCGTGTGTTCATAAGGTTTTGTGCATTTTTGAATCTCATTTTTGCGTTTTGTTGCGTTTTTCAATTATAAATCCCGTTATTAAATAAGTGTTTTTGCGTCTTTTTTATAATATATTTACTATTATTTTAACGAAAACATCCAGATCTATGAAGCAAAAACTACTTAATCTATTCTTTTTAATAATTGTCAATAGCCTTGTAATTGGTCAAGGAACCAATATAATACCGGGCTGTTCTAATAGTGGTGCGGAAATAAGCATGAGTCCAAAAGTGGACTTAAGAGGTACTTATTTGACGTCTGTTTATAACTTGGATTGGCCTAGCAACAGAACTGCAACTCCTGCAGTTCAACAAGCGGAGCTGATTACCATTTTAGATAAATTGGTTCTTACCGGAATCAATACGGTTTATTTTCAAGTTCGACCAGAATGTGATGCTCTTTACAATTCATCGATTGAGCCTTGGTCATACTGGCTTACAGGAACACAAGGCGTTGCTCCAAATCCGATGTGGGATCCTTTGAGTTTTGCGATAACAGAATGCAGAAAACGTGGATTAGATTTGCATGCTTGGCTGAATCCATATCGTGCGAGTGTTGGAGGCTATACCTTGGCTAATAATCATGTTTCTAAACTTAATCCTTCTTGGGTTTTTACGGCTTCTAATAATGCTAATCTTAAGATTTTGAATCCAGGTTTGCCTGCTGTAAAAAACTATATTATAAGTATTGTGCAGGATATTGCTTCGCGATATGATATTGACGGAATTGTTTTCGACGATTATTTTTACCCGGATCAAGGAATGGGGAACAATCAGGATGCGGCAACTTATGCCAATAACAACCCAACGGGAATAAGCAATATTGATGATTGGCGCCGTGATAACGTTAATAAAATGATTGCAGGTGTTTATGACGCTTTGCAGGTTATTAATGCCAATAATAATAAAAATATTGTTTTTGGAGTTGCTCCATTTGGTATTTGGAAAAGTGGTGTTCCAGCCGGAATTGTTGGAAACCCTTCTTACAGTGCTTTATATTGTGATCCAATAAACTGGCTTCAAAATGGCAAAGTAGATTTTATTTCGCCTCAATTGTATTGGAAAATTGGCGGTTCTCAAGATTATATCAAACTTTCGCAATGGTGGAATGATCAAGCAGCAACTTACGGCCGACATTTATATGTGAGCCAAGGTTATGATCGCTTGCCGAGTACTTCATCTCAGAATTGGCCGGCTTCGGAAATTCAAAATCAAATAGATCAAAACCGAATTCCTGGAATGACAAATACTTTTGGTCAGACTTCGTATTCGACTCAATTTATAATGAGCAACGAAAAAGGAATAGCCACGACTTTGCAGAATAATCAATATAAATTTAAATCTTTCCCGCCGTCAATGCCGTGGAAAGATAATGTATGTCCATTGCAGCCAACAAATATTAGATTTGAAGGAAATGTTTTGAAATGGGATGCTCCAGTTGCCGCTTCTGATGGTGATTTGGCAATAAAATATGTAGTGTATGCATTTGCTACGCAGGCAGATATCCCAAATTTTAAACAAGACGGAACTAAAGTTGTGGACATTGTAAATGCAACTCAACTTGTATTGACTACAGCTCAATTGACTGCTCCAAATAATTATTTCCTGGTAACAGCTTTGGATAAAAACAATAATGAAAGTGCTAATATTACAGGTGTTTCATACAGCAGTTTGCCAGATGCGCCGGTAGCTGTAAGTCCAACGGAAGGGCAATTGTATGTAAGTTCTCCTGTAAACTTTTCTTGGAATTCAAGTGTTAGCAATGGAGACTATCGTATTCAGGTTTCAAAATCAGCAACAGGATGGACAGAAACAAACGGATTTACAAGCGCAACAACTCCAAATGCTGCAGTAGTTGTAAATGCTGTTGTGAATACAACAATGAGCTATGTTTGGGATCAAGCCAATTCTGTAGTTTATGAAGCTCCAGCAGGAGGAACGACTTATTACTATACAATAAGAAGTTACAGTGCTGCAACGGGAACTTCAAAATATTCTGCTCCGGTAAGTTTTACTCCAAAAAGCGCCAATTGTACTTTGCCGGGAACAACTGTAATTACAGTTGATAATCCTGATGCAACACTTGTAGGCTCTTGGACTGCAACTTCAGCAACGGCGGGTTATGTTGGATCAAATTATATTCATGACGGTGATACTGCAAAAGGTACAAAAACGGCAACTTTTACGCCAACAATCACTCAAAGAGGAAGATACGAAGTTTTTATCGATCATACTGCGGGTACTAATCGCGCTAATAATGTCCCCGTGGATATCATTCACGAAAGTGGAACAACAACCGTTCCTGTAAATCAGCAAATTAACAACGGAACTTGGGTTTCGTTGGGAACTTATAATTTAAGTGCTGGTACAAGCAATAAAGTTGTCATTCGTACAACTGGTACTTCGGGAGTTGTTATTGCCGATGCTGTCCGTTTTTATTTCGTAGACTGTTTGCCAGATGCAACGCCACCTGTAGCCGATTTTACTCCGGCTTCAGCAACAATATGTGCAGGACAAACCGTAACTTATACTAATGCTTCTACTAATGCTGCTTCTTACAGCTGGTCATTTCCAGGCGGAACCCCAAGTACGAGTACAGCTGCGAATCCTGTTGTAACTTATAATACTGCAGGAACTTATAATGTTGCATTAACAGCGACTAATGGAGCAGGTTCAAATACGAAAACGCTAACTAATGTAATTACTGCAAATCCTTCTGGCGCAGTTACAGCAAGTTTTACTGCTCCTTATTCAGAAGTAGCGACGGGCGAAAATATGACATTGACCAATACTTCTACAGGCGCTACAGCTTATGCTTGGACTTTCCCGAATGGTTCTCCAGCTACAAGTACATCTGCAAACCCAACAGTGAATTTTACAACAACAGGAACTAAAACTATTACTCTTGTGGCTTCAAATGCCTGTGGAAGCAATACGTATACAATGGCAATTTGTGTTGGAACAAATACCAAAACTACGTTGGAGACTTTTGAAACTTCAGCTGGAAGATTTACAAGTGCTCCGACTGCATCGGGCTCGACAGCAGGAATTGCAACAACATCAACATTAGCTAGAGCTACAGACAGCTACAAAAACGGAACAGCGAGTTTAAAAGCCGTTTTAAATGACAACACAGCAATAACTACAAACTGGTTGGTACGTTTGCTTTCTGGCGGAGGAACTCCTGCAAATAATCAGGCTTTTGTTGGGAATCAAGGCTCTTTTGGATTTTGGATGAAAACAAGTACAGCAAATGCAGGAGCGACAGTAACGGCTTGGATTGATGATACCGATGGCTTGGAAGAATTGCCTCCGCAAACCATTATCAATAACGGAAGTTGGAATTACTATGGATGGTTTTTGCCAACTGCAGTTGGAACAACTATCACAACAGGAAACGGAATTGTTGGTGGTGTTTCGGTAACATTAGATGCCATTGTAATCAAACAAAATAATACTGCAAATACGATGACAGTTTGGATTGATGATATTCAGCACAATTATATTTCGGCTTGTGCTGGAACCAGAAAAATGTCTAATGTAGAAGATGTTGCGGCGCTTGAAGAGGAAAAGGTTGAAGACATTAAAGTTTCAGATGAATTGATTGTATATCCAAATCCGACCAACGGAATTTTAAATTTGAAACTGGACAGCAATGTAAAATCAGATGTTCGATTATTTAATATCACTGGACAGCAATTAATAAATACCACTTTTGAAGGTACAGAACAACAACTTGATCTGAACAATTTTGGAAATGGAATTTATCTTCTTCAGGTTACAACAGATGGAAAAATCACTACTAAAAAAGTCATTTTAAATAAATAATTTTTGGTTTTTACGCTAAGAGACCGCCAATTTACTGGCGGTTCTTTTATGCTTAAATAAATATTTTTTTATGTGATTTCTTACTATTAACCACACTATCGTAAGCTATTTATTAACAAAAAACAAAATGTATGAAGAAAAACAAACCTATTAATTTACGAAACCAAATTGCTGCAATTATGGTTTTATTTACTATTCTATCCGGTTTGGCGCAAACGACGCCAGACTCCAACAAGCCAAGTGATGCGCAGCTCTATTCTTTGGCCGACAAATATTTAAAATCTTCTATCAAAAAAGAAGTTAAGCCTGATGGCGAAGTATTTCTACAAAGAGATATGGGCGATTATTTGGCGTTTGCAAATAAAAAAAATGCTGTAACTAGCAAACCGGGTTTAGCGGATAAACATGATGATTTAGAATGTGAACATAACGGAGAACTTTTGAAAGAGTATCTAAATAGGCCACATCCTTCTGTTGCAACAATGGCTAAATATTTTGCAGATGCAAGCAAAGAATTTGGTGTCCCTGTAGAAATTTTGATGGCTGTTGGGCAAGTACAAAGTAACTGGGCTCAGGTTTCTTCATCTTTCTATGGATCTTGGGGTGTAATGGGATTGATCGAAAGCGACTACAACAACCAAATTGCTGTAGCAGCAAAACTTATCAAATCTACTCCAGAAGCTATTAAGACTGATGCCAAAACTAATATTAGAGCCGCTGCGGCTTTGCTTAAAAGTTATCAGAAAAATGTAAATCCAAAAAGTTTGGAAGATTGGTTCGATGCAACCCGAGAATTGACTGGTCTTAAAGATGAAACAATGAAAACTTCATTGGCTGAACGTTTCTTTAAAGTAATTAAGGATGGTTCTAAAACCGTTACGCTTTGGAAAGAAATTATTGATATCAAAGGAAATACAGTAACAATTCCACCAGCTAAGACTTCAAAAGGTTCTACAGCAAAAATTAGTGCGACCGAAGCAACTATGGCGGTTGATTATCCAGGCGCTTTATCAAGAATTACAGCTTGTAATTATGGCGTGGGGCGTAATGGTTATGGTATCGATTATTATTTTGTTCACTACATGGCAACAGGTACTTATGAGGGCGCAATCTCTTATTTCAATGATTGCAGCAGAACAACCCCAACATCTGCGCACTATTGTATCCGTAATTCAGATGGCCAGATTTCGCAGGTTGTTCGTGAAGCAGACCGCTCTTATTCTCAGGGAGTTTCTGGATATCCACAGTGGAATGGAGCAGGAGTGAGTACAGAACATGAAGTTTTGGCTACCAATTTATCAATGTGGGACAGCCAGCCGATGCTGAATGCGGCCGCAGCCTTGGCAATTGATGTTTGTGACAGAAATGGCGTTCCAAAAACAAGACGTGTTACAAATGGGAACCGCGGGATTTACGGTCATAACGACGTAAATTCAGGAACAGATTGTCCTAATCTTACAACAGCTCGTTGGAATGTTTTATTAGCAAAAATTGCCGCAGGAAGCACAACAAATGTTCCAACTCCAACAGCGCCAACGTCGGGTCAAATATATGTGAGTACTCCGGTAAATTTTACTTGGGACTCAACAATTTCAATTGCTGATTACCGCATTCAGGTTTCCAAATCGAATTCAGGATGGAATGATACAGACGGATTTACATCGGCAGCTGCGCCAAATAGTACTGTAGTTGTAAATGATGTTGTCAATACTGTAAAAACTTATTCATGGAATGCCATAAATGCGGCAGTTACTGAATCGCCAATAGGCGGAACTGTATATTATTACACTATCAGGAGTTATAGCTCGGCAACAGGAACTTCAAAATATTCTGCTCCAGTAAGTTTTACGCCAAAAAGCGCTGGATGTACATTGCCTGGGTCAACCTCAATTACTGTTGATAATTTAGCGGCAACTTTGGTTGGCGCTTGGACTTCAACATCTGCAACAACGGGATACATTGGAACAGATTATATCCATGATGGCGATACAGGAAAAGCAACTAAATCAGCGACTTTTACTCCATCAATTGCACAGAGAGGCAAATATGAAGTATTTATCAACTTTACAGCAGGTACAAACCGTCCAACAAATGTTCCAGTAGATATTATTGACGAAAACGGAACAACTACTGTGACGGTAAATCAGCAAATTAATAATGCAACATGGGTTTCATTAGGCAGATACAATTTTAGCGCTGGTTCTACAGGCAAAGCTGTGATTCGTACAACCGGCACAACAGGAGTTGTTATTGCAGATGCATTTAAATTTACTTTTATTGATTGTTTGCCAGAAAATACAGCCCCAGTTGCTAATTTTACTCCAGCAACTGCTGCAGTTTGTGAAGGACAAACGGTAACTTATACTAGTACTTCTACAAATGCAACTTCATACAGTTGGTCATTTCCAGGAGGAACGCCAAGTACGAGTACTGCAGCAAGTCCGGTAATTACTTATAATACAGCTGGAACATACGACGCAAGTTTAACAGCTACAAACAGTGTAGGTTCAGATACTAAGACAGTAACAGGATTAGTAACAGTAAACCCTGCAGCGACTGTAGTAGCAGGTTTCACAGCTCCTTTGGTAGAATTAGCAATAGGAGAAAGCATGACGATAACTAATACTTCGACGGGAGCAACTTTATATGCGTGGACTTTTCCTAATGGTTCTCCTGCAACAAGTACGGCTCAAAACCCATCAGTAAGTTTTACAACTGCTGGCTCAAAAACGATTACTTTAGTGGCTACTAACGCTTGCGGCTCTAGCACTTATCAAATGACAGTTTGCGTGGGCTCAAATACAACTTCAGCATTAGAAACTTTTGAAGCTTCTGCTGGAAGATTTACGCAAAGCCCAACTACTTCTGGTTCGACAGTTGGTATTACAACAACTTCAACTTTAGCAAGAGCTACAGATGGGTTCAAAAATGGTACAGCAAGTTTAAAAGCAGTTTTGATTGATAATACCTCAGTAACTACAAACTGGCTGGTTCGTTTACTTTCTGGTGGCGGAACTCCGGCAAGCAATCAGGCATTTGTCGGGAATCAAGGATCTTTCGGTTTTTGGCTGAAAACAAGTACAGCAAACGCTGGAGCTGTCGTAACAGCTTGGATTGATGATGCTGACGGATTGGAAGAATTGCCTCCAATTGCAATCATCAACAACGGAGCTTGGAATTACTACGAATGGTTCTTGCCAACCGCAGTTGGAACAACGATTACAACTGGAAACGGAATCGTTGGTGGTGCATCTGTAACTTTAGACGCAATTGTTATCAAACAAAGTAACACCGCAAATACAATGACAGTTTGGATTGATGATATTCAGCATAACTATATTTCTGGATGTTCTGGAACTAGAAAAATGTTGGATGTGGCTGATGTTGAAGAGGTAAAAATTACGGAAGGCTTGGTAGTATACCCAAATCCAACAAACGGAATCTTGAACTTGAATTTAGAAAATAATACAAAATCAGATGTTTATTTGTATAACATTTTAGGTCAGCAATTGTTGAATACAACTTTTGAAGGAAATGAAAAACAACTTGATTTAAACAATTTTGACCAAGGAATTTATCTGCTTCAGGTTGTAACTGATGGCAAAACGTCTACCAAGAAAATTATTTTAAATAAGTAATTTTATAATTATTTAAATTTTAGGCAGATTGTCTGCTTTTAGATTCCAAGCATAAAAAAGGCTGTCTCAATTTTGAGGCAGCCTTTTCATCTTAATTATTTTCTATTTGAAGATATAATAAAGGAAAAGAAATTAGAAATTACACCTTCAATATCTATGAGCTATTTTGAACTTTAAAAAAAGGGAAAGTGTCATAAAACAAGAAAAGCCTGCAAATTATATGATTTACAGGTTACGAGGATTCTAAATTTTCGAACCTAAACTCGCCAGACCTTGTTTTTTATTAAAAACATCTGTATTTAAAGAAAGACTTCTAAAAGTTATACAATCCTGAAAGTTTTCGGGATTGCACAACTTTTTTGTTGAGAAGCAATAGAAATGTAAAGTCCCCCGACTTTTAATCGCTTTATGTTATCTTATTTGCCGATGCAGAAATTAACAGCCAGTATTTATTGGGTTTCACAGATACCGAGGTACAAATAAAGTATTAATCTGAACAAAATTGGACAAAATAATAGCAAACAAAACTTTTTTAATCTTCTATTGAATTAGCTAAATTAGGTCAATTTGTACGACGATATTTTTAAGAACACATTATCCAGAGGTGGAAGCAAAGTTATCCTTGTTTAAACGTTTTTTTTAGTTTAACTGTATGATATTTAGTATGTTAAAATGTTAAATTTTTAATTTTGTTTAACCTTTTTTAATTTTAGTTAAACAATATTTATTAATTTAGTGCTACAAATCAAAAAAAGAGACTTATGAAAACTATCAAAATTAAATTAATGGCTTTTTTAGCCCTAATTGTTTTAGCAAGTACTTCATGTAGTAATGATGATGATAATTCATCTCAGCAGCCTCAGACTATAGTATCTATTGCTAAAACAAATTCGAATCTCAGTTCTTTGGTTGCCGCTTTAGATAAAGCAGGCCTTACAGCAACATTGAACTCTTCCGGTTCTTATACCGTTTTTGCACCAACTAATGCTGCATTCACTGCCTTTTTATCAGCCAAAGGCTATGCTAATCTTGATGCGGTTCCAGTGGCAGCATTAAAAGAAATATTACTCAATCATGTTTTAAGCACGAAAGTTAAATCATCCGAAATTGCAACAGGCTACGTTAAAACATTAGCAAAAGGCAGTGCCTCATCTTCCAATACGATTAGCATGTATCTTGAAAAAGGTAGTAGTGTTGATATAAACGGCGGTAAAAATAATGGAGGAGCAGCGGTAGCAGCAGCTGATATTGAAGCTTCAAATGGAGTCGTTCATATCGTTGATGGTGTCATCGGACTTCCGACAATTGTAAATCATGCAATTGCCAATAAGAATTTTACAACATTAGTAGCGGCTTTGACTTACAATTCTGCATCAGGTTTTGCTGGAACATTATCAGGAACAACCAATTCCCCTTTTACAGTTTTTGCTCCTACCAATGCTGCTTTTGCTGCCTTTCTGACAGAAACTGGATTTTCCGGACTTGCTGCGATCCCAGCCAACGTTCTTGAAACTACGCTGAAGTATCATGTAGTTGTTGGAGCAAATGTACAATCATCCGCTTTAACAAATGGCCAGGTGGTTAGTACGTTTGCAGGACAAAATTTTACAGTAGGCTTAACCGGTGGTCCAAAAATTACAGATGCCAGTGGAAGAGTGAGTAGTATTATAGCAACGGATGTACAATGTTCCAATGGAATAATTCATGTAATTGATAAAGTATTGTTGCCAAAATTTTAAATGTATAAATAAATGCTTTCACTGAAATATAGGCTCGTTCCTTAAGTTTTAGAAATTTAAAAGCGATTAAAAAATATTTTTAATCGCTTTTTTAGACTTCATTATTTCCAGCGCAAAACCTAAATTGTGTGTTTTGTTATTGCACATTGATATTTGATTGCTATAAATCTGATTGTTTTTAAACCAACAGAATTTCTTGAGCGAACTTAAAATACAATCTATATGAGTTTAATTTTTAGATGGAAAATTATGGAAAAGATATTAGTAATTGGAGGCAGCAAAGGAATTGGAAGCGCTATAGTTGAGCAACAAATACAAAATAAGACAGTTTACAACATCAGCAGGAGCGTTCCTGAAATTTCACACCCAAATTTGATTCATTATAGTGCCGATGTATTAATGGATACTCTTCCCGAAATAGAAAGCATTGATTCTCTAATTTATTGTCCGGGGTCTATAAATCTGAAACCTATTTTGAGTTTGTGTATTGATGATTTTAGACATGATTTCGAAATCAATGTTATTGGCGCTGTAAAAGCTATACGGCAGTATCTGCCGGCTTTAAAAAAAGGTAAAAATCCGTCCATTGTCCTTTTTAGTACAGTTGCAGTAAAACTAGGAATGCCTTTTCACTCCAGTATTGCGGCTGCAAAAGGCGGAGTAGAAGGCCTTGTTAAATCGTTAGGAGCAGAACTGGCACCTACGATCCGAATTAATGCCATTGCACCAACGATTACCGAAACGTCATTATCTGCATCCATATTACGAAATGATCGTATGAAAGAAAATATGGCAGAACGCCATCCGCTTAAAAATTATTTAAAACCTCATGAAGTAGCACAAATGACAGATTATCTGATTTCTAAAGCAGCAGGATCAATTTCTGGCCAGATTTTTCAAATGGATTATGGTTTGGTCAGTTTTAAAATATAAGCTACAAAAGCATGAAAATCTTATTAACAGGCACAACAGGATATATTGGCAAAAGGCTATTGCCTTTACTGCTTGATCAGGGACATGAAGTAATCTGCTGTGCGCGGGATAAAAACAGGTTTTATTATCCTGAGAAAGCTTCTCCAAATATACAGCTTATTCAAGTAGACTTTCTAAACAAGGAGAGTGTTGAGAATATTCCTAATGATATTGACTCCGCTTATTATCTAATTCATTCGATGTCTGCTGCTGATAACTATGATGAACTGGAAAGAATTTCGGCAAATAATTTCAAAGAAAAAATAAACAAGACAAACGCTCGGCAAGTTATTTATTTAAGCGGAATAGTCAATGACAGATCCTTATCCAAGCATTTATCTTCAAGAAAAGCTGTAGAAGAAATTCTAAGAAGCGGAAAGATTTCAACGACTACACTCAGAGCCGGAATTATTGTAGGTTCCGGCAGTGCCTCATTTGAAATTATACGGGATTTGGTTCATAAACTGCCGGTAATGATTACACCAAAATGGCTGAATACCAAATGCCAGCCCATTGCGATTAGCGATGTTTTAGATTTTTTGATAAAAGCATTGCTAAATACTAAAACCTATAACCAGAGTTTTGATATTGGCGGTCCTGATATTCTGACCTACAAGGAAATGTTGCTTCAATTTGCCGAGGAGAAGAAACTCAAAAGATATATTTATACGCTTCCGGTAATGACACCAAAATTATCATCGTATTGGCTCTATTTTATTACTTCTACGTCCTTCAAACTGGCTTCGGCATTAGTAAGCAGCATGAAAGTGGAAGTCGTTTGCAGCGACAATAGGATTAATGATTTATTGAATGTAAAACCCATTAGCTACAAACAGGCTTTGCAAAAGGCACTCGTGAAGATTGATGAAGATTCAGTAGCTTCGAGCTGGAAAGATTCACAAATTAGCGGACAGTTTAAAGGAAGTGTGTCCTACTATCTCAAAGTCCCTAAAAAGGACTGTTTTATTGACAGAAGAAAAAGAAAAATTATAAACAGAGATACTACGATTGCCAAAATTTGGTCTATAGGTGGAGAAACTGGCTGGTATTATGCAGACTGGCTATGGAGTCTGCGGGGTTTTATTGATAAGATTTTCGGAGGTGTGGGCGTCAGACGCGGAAGAACAAACAAACATGAGATTCATTCAGGAGATGCATTGGATTTTTGGCGTGTGGTTTATGCCGACAAAGAACAAGGAAAATTAATTCTCTATGCCGAGATGAAGCTTCCCGGCGAAGCTTGGCTGGAGTTTAAAATTTTTAATAATACATTATATCAGGCAGCAACCTTTAGGCCAAAGGGAATATTAGGAAAATTATACTGGTATTCTGTTTTGCCTTTTCATGGATTTATTTTTAATGGTATGATCAATAAATTAATAGATTGATTTTCGGAAAACTTTGTTTTTTTTGAATAGATGTTTTTGAATACGCAATAAAATTTCGTTTTGTGTGAATTATATTCAGGTAAAAAGAATAATTGATGAATTAAATATAATGAAACCGTAAGTTTTATTTTATTGAATCATTTTTTTTCATACTTTTGATAAAATAAAAGCTACAGTTTTGATTTCTAGGAAAATAGATAAAATTTTAAAAACTAAATCTCTTACTTTAAGAGGACTTCAACCTATTTTTAATTGTTGAAGAAAATTGGAATGAAACTTTGCCTTCTTCATAAAGTTTCTCATTTGCCATTTAGTTGTTTTATTTTAATTTTCTTAATCACAAAAAAATGAACTATTCTAATTTAGCATTCGTTTGTATTGATTGCAAATCACTTTATTTAAAAGGTTTGCAACCAATATTCAATTGTTGAAAATAACTTTCTTCATAGTTTACAGCTTTCAGCATTTAATTTCTACTCAAGAAATTGGATTGAAAAGCTATATTCCATTTATTAAATTTTAAAAGATTGAAATATAATTTTCAATAGTGTTTAAAATTGTATAATCAGTGTTGTAATGTCTTTTAAGCATTATACAGCAGTATGATTTGCAATTTTAAGACTATTGCAAGTTTTTAAATTTTAACAATAAACAAAAAAACACACTATGAAAAATATTAACCACATCAATATAAAACATTTGAATGTTTTATTATTTCTATTAACAGTAAATTTTACATATTCACAAACTTATACAAGCTGGATAACCGGCAGCGCTTCAGATGTCAACACCACGACCACCGGAGGTACATGTTTGATGGGAGGCGGCACAGACAATGACGATGCCATAAGATGGATGATACAAAAATCAGGAGGCGGAGATTTTGTTGTCATTAGATCTGCTGGCACAGGAGCTTACAACGATTATATTTACGGATTGGGAACAGTAAACTCTGTAGAAACCATCCTAATAGATACCAGAGCAAAGGCAAGTATTGCAGAAATTGCCACAAAAATTAGAAATGCCGAAGCTTTATTTATTGCTGGCGGAGATCAAGCCACTTACGTTTCCTATTGGAAAGATACTCCGGTAGAAGATGCCATAAATTATCTTATCAATACAAAGAAAGTACCTGTTGGAGGAACCAGCGCCGGGTGTGCCATTCAAGGCAAATACTATTATAGTGCCGCAAACGCAAGTGTTACCTCGGCTCAGGCTTTGGCTAATCCTTATAATGCAGATATGACGATAGGAGCAAATGATTTTTTAAACAACCCGATATTGGCTAACGTAATTACGGATACGCATTATAATAATCCTGATAGAAGAGGGAGGCAAACTGCTTTTATCGCCAGAATGTGGAAGGATTTAGGAGCGGGATTGAATGCTAAAGGAATCGGGGTTTATGAAAAAACGGCTGTTTGTATTGACCAGAATGGTATTGCTAAGGTTTTTGCTCCTGCAACAGGAAACTATGCTTATCTTTATCAGTTTGATACCACTTCATTGCCGGAAACTGTAACTTCAGGCTCGGCTTTAACTTGGAACAATAACGGAAAGGGAGTAAAAATCATCA
Source organism: uncultured Flavobacterium sp. (assembly GCF_946479975.1). The sequence continues at coordinate 22,735 of NZ_CAMLIX010000016.1, read as the reverse complement.
AAATTGAAGGAGATACGACAGGTTCGACTACCCTCAATTTAAACGATTGGGCGACAGTTTCAGGATCTAAAGCAAGTTATGGCGTCATTAAATTAGTTAATGGAACTTTGACAGAAACACTTGGAACGTCAGGTGGCGGAGGTGGTAAGGTGACTTATTGTTCTTCTGCAGGCAGTGATGCTAGCAGGGAATGGATCAAAAAAGTGGCAATTGGCAGTATCAGTAATTTAAGCAATTCAAACGGAGGTTATGCCGATTTTTCTTCGCAAGTAACGACCATCTCTAAAGGTACGGCTGCTACTTTGACATTAACACCCGGATTTAGTGCAACTAGAAAATTATACTGGAAAGTATTTATAGATTTCAATAATAACGGAGTTTTCAGTGATTCAGGAGAAGAAGTGTATTCTGTTTTCAGCAGTGCAACCTTGACGCCTCAAATCACTATACCGACATCGGCAGTTAATGGAAATATACGAATGCGAATCATAGTAAGCTATAATTCAATTACATCTTCTTGCGGTAATTATAATTATGGAGAAACAGAAGATTATACATTGAATGTTTCTGGCGGAACTGCAAAATTTAAGGAAAGTAAAAATATTGAAGAGACTAATACTGAAATTGTAATTTACCCAAATCCGACGGTAGATCTCCTTAAAATTGATTTTGGATTGGCAGAAAAGGAGAATATTCAAGTTTCTATTTATGATTTGAATGCTTCACTTTTAAAAACAATCGATGCAAAGGGAAATTCGGGACAAAATAGTATAGATGTAAATGTTTCAGACCTTAAAGTGGGTCAATATTTACTTTCTATAAAAAGAGGTGACGAAGTCGTAAAACGTTCTAAATTTATAATCTCTAAATAATTTTTTGTTTTAAGTATTTCCCAAATAATAGCGATCAATCTATTTTGCAATTTTTATTTGTACTAGAGACGCATATTTTAATATTGGGAAGCTATTTGTCAAATGACTTGGCTTTCTGGTATTGAATATTTGCAAATTGTATTTGTTTTATTTGATATAAATCTTAAAATTATGAAGAAAAATCAGTGTAAAAACTAAAAATATAAATAAAGTTTAATAAAAAGGTTGGTTTTTATTTTTTAGTTCGAATTTTTTTCTATTTTTATCATCAAATAACACCATTTCATTTTGATTGCAGGAAAGGCAAATACAATCACAAAATCAAAATCTCTTACTTTGAGAGGTCTTCAGCCTATCTTTAATTGTTGAAGAAAATTTGATATTTAAACACCGCTCTTGAGTGTGTCATATCATTATTGTATTTTTTTTATTTTCTCAACCAAACCAAACCAAATGAATTTTACCAATTTATTAAACCGTTGTATTGATTGCAAGTCACTTTATCTAAAAGGTTTGCAGCCAATATTCAATTGTTAAAAAGTTTCCCTTCTCAGTTTACAGATTTTTATGCCCAAAACGCTTCATTTTCATGAATCGTTAAGGCATTTCTATTGTCAATTTTATTAAATTTTAAACTAAGAAAATGAAACTAAACAAAAAACTAAAACTAATTATTGTGCTGTTGTCATGCATTTCAACATATGCACAAAAAACTATAAAAGGGACTGTTACAGACAAGCAATCCAATATACCAATGGTTGGCGTCAATGTTATTGTTCCTAATTCAAAAGTGAGTACAGTTACTGACTTTGATGGAAAATTTCAACTTCAGGTACCTGAAAATAGCACTTCAATTGAACTTTCTTATATAGGATACCAGACCCAAAAAATAACTCTGGATGGGAAATCCAATTACACTGTTTTTATGACATCAGGCCAAGGCCAAAGCCTCGATGAAGTAGTGATTATTGGTTACGGAACGCAATCCAAAAAAGATGTAAGTTCTAGTATTCAATCCATAAAAACAAAAGATTTGCCTCAGGGAACTTCTTCAAGTTTTGAAAACAGCCTACAGGGACAAACTCCAGGGGTTAATATAAGTTCATCATCTGCCACGCCGGGTAGTGCTGTGAGTGTTAATATCCGTGGGGTTTCGTCTATTTCTGCCAGTAGCCAGCCTTTGTATATTATCGACGGAATTCCGGTAGTATCTAGAAATAATTCAGCATTGAATTCGAATATACAACCTGTAAATCCCTTGGCAGATTTGAGCCCAAATGATATTGATTCTTTTACAATTTTAAAGGATGCCGCCGCCGCCGCCATATACGGATCAAGAGGCGCAAATGGAGTAATCTTAATTACTACGAAAAGAGGTAAAACTGGTAAAAGTATTGTGGATGTAAATTATTACACTGCTTTTGCTCAAATTTCGAAATATCCAAAAATGGTAGACAGCGAAAAGTTCAAAAGCTTTTTTAACACCGCTGCTGAATTTGACGGACTTGGTTCAGATTATTTTGACTGGATTGATACATCAAAAGGAATCAATACCAATATTTATGATGAAATTTTCAGAGTTGGCGTAACGCAAAATTTAGATCTTAGTGTTAAAGGCGGGAGTGAAAAAACAAGCTATTATCTAAGCGGGAATTATTACAATCAGGAAGGAATCCAGATAGGTCAAGGCTTTAAGAGATTAAGTGCCCGTATGAATCTTGATCATAATATCAATGAAAAATTTAAAATTGGAAATACCTTTTTTATAACACGAAGCGACCACCAAAGAACAATTGGAGAAAATGATGAATATGGAGTTGTAATCAATGCACAAGGCTGGGATCCAACAGAACCAATTTATGACGATAAGGGAAATTATACCAATCCATTCAAATACAATACTTGGTGGCCTCTTGAAAACCCTGTGCAGATTGCCAAGGAATATAAAAATACCTCGCAATCTACACGTCTGCAAGGTTCAGCTTATGTTGAATGGAGAATTATTCCAGACCTGAAATTTAAAACAGCTTTTTCATTAGAGTATTCCAATTTGGTTGAGGATTCTTACGTTCCTTCTGGTACAAATAAATCTAAGACAGGCGAGGGGATTTATGCGACTTATGAAGAAACAAACTGGCTTGTTGAGAATACGTTGAACTATAACAAACAATTTGGCGAAAAACATAATTTTGGAGCCATTTTAGGTTGGACAATACAAGAAAATGAAACTCGTTTTTCTGACCAATCTGGAGTAGGATATGCTACAAACACAACTTCTAGCATTTCGGCAGCAAGTACGATCATCGCTAGTTCTTCGGGTAGAAATCAATTTGGGCTGCAGTCTTTTTTCGGAAGAGCGAATTATGTTTATGATGAAAAATATATTGCCTCATTTACAGTGAGAGCTGATGGTTCTTCTCGTTTTGGAGAGAACAATCAATATGGTTATTTCCCTTCAGGATCATTGGCATGGAGAATCAATAAAGAGAAATTCTTTAAAATTGAAACTATTTCTGATTTTAAAATCAGAGCGAGTTATGGACTTACAGGAAATCAGGAAATTGGGTCAAACTGGAGAGGAACTTATACTTTGAATGCTAATTATAATGGAGTTCCGGGAATAGCGCCTAATCGATTGGAAAATCCGGACTTGGGCTGGGAAAAAACAAAACAGCTTGATTTTGGTTTGGATTTGGGATTATTTAAAAACCGAATTAATATTACAGCTGACTATTTCAACAAACAAACAGATGATCTTTTATTGCAGGCAAAAGTTTCGGGACTTACTGGCTTTAACTCTGTTTACCAAAATGTTGGAGCGATAGAAAATAAAGGATTTGAATTTGGGATAAACGCAGCTGTTTTTGATGGAAATTTTAAATGGAATACAGGAGTAAATCTAACGCTGCTGGACAACAAAATTAAAAAATTAATCAATGATGGCGAGGAAGTAGGAAGAAATCACATTCTTAAAGAAGGACAGGAGGTAAGTACTTTGTATCTAATTAAATTTTTAGGCGTGGATCCACAAACCGGAGACGCAAAATTTGATGACGTTAATAAAGATGGAATTATTGATTTCTCTGACAGACAGATTGTTGGTGGCGCATTGCCAAATTATTTTGGAGGATGGACCAATAATTTTAGCTACAAAGGATTTACCTTGACAGCAAACTTCATATTCTCAGGAGGAAACAAAATTTTTAATCAAAGCCGCCATGTTTATGATAACTACGGTTATACAAAAAGTGGCATACCTTATTCTAATATTAGCGAAAGAGTATATGACAATTATTGGAGAACGCCAGGGCAAATTACTGATGTGCCAAGGCCTTCTACTAAAGACGGACAAATGCAGCGCTTCAGCACGCAGTTTTTGGAAGATGGTGATTATATCAGGTTAAAAACTTTAAGCCTTGCCTATAAGCTGCCTTCTAATGTTATTAAGAAAATTGGTCTGTCTAATCTTTCACTTTATGTACAAGCTCAAAATTTATTTACGATAACAGATTATTTAGGTTTTGATCCTGAGGTTTCGACCAATACTTCAAATCAGCAGGATTTGAATAGCATGCAAGGGGAAGATTTTGGAACTTTAGGCCAGGCGCGCACTATTACATTAGGATTAAGTACAACATTTTAAAATTTAATATTATGAAAAATAAAAAGATATATTTATTCTTGTCTATGCTTTTTGCCTTGACAGTTTTAGGATGTGATGATGTATTAGACACTAAATTAGATGATGAAATTCCAGCGGCAACTGCAATAACAGATAATATTTCATTAAAAGCTGCTGCTGTTGGACTATATGACGTGCTGCAAAGTGGTACTTATTATGGAGGAGAATTCATTTTAGCTCAGGAATTAACAGGTGGAAATGCTGACGCAACTGGATTTCAGGAACGTTTTAGGCAGTTGGACAATGCAATTGTGCCACCGTCCAATGCTTATATTCAAAACAATTGGGTAAATGATTATTCACTTGTAAATGCCAGTAATTTGATTTTGCTTAAAATGGAAGAGCTTCAGCTCAAAGATGATAATTCTAAAGGAACAGCACTTTTTTGCAGGGCATTAGGACATTTTGATGCTTTGCGTCAATTTGGACAGTTTACAGATTCAAATTCAAAATACGGTGTCCCAGTTTCAACTAAATATTTAGATTCAAAATCAGCGGCTGAAGTTTCCAGAGCCACTGTTGCGCAGTCTTATCAGCAGATTATTTCGGACTTGAAAGATGCCATTGGAATTTTAAAATATGAAAGCAATAGATTTTTTATCACCAAGGCAGCTGCTGAAGCTCTGCTTGCAAGAGTTTATTTATATCAAGGCGATTATGACAACGCTATAGTTTATGCAAGTAAGGTAATTAGCAATACTGCGTATAAATTAAATACAAAATTTAATGATATTTATGATGTTGAGGGCTCGCCTGAAGCTATATTGGAATTACAGTTTTTAGGTATTGACGGCAACAGTTTGACGGAGTTTTTATCTGTTTCTCCTCCAGAGGTTTCTGCTAACTACATCAGTTTTTTTAAAGCTATGGATGCTGACGATGACCCAAGAAGTTATAAATATTACGATTCGGGAAAGCAAGTATTTTGTGATAAGTACGGAACCCGCGACAGTGAAATAGATGGAAATGCGATTATCATAAAACTTTCAGAAATCTATCTGATCCGTGCAGAGGCATTGGCAAAAAAGAATCCACAAAACTTGACTTTGGCTTTGGCCGATTTAAATGTGGTGCGTCAACGAGCTTTGCCTGCCAAGCCATACACTTTAGCGTCGATTCCAAATTTAGATGCTTTTATAAGTGTTTTGATTGAAGAAAATAAAAGGGAATTAGGTTTTGAAGGACACCAGTGGTTTACGCTCGTTAGATTAGGCAAAGCAACGTCAATCCTAAATATTCCTGCTTTCAGGACAGCCTATCCAATACCACAAAATGAAATTACGATTGCACGTGGAAAATTAGAACAAAATCCAGGATATTAAAAATCTCCATGAGAAGCTGCTAATGCGGAATTCTTTACAAAAAAGTATTTCGCATAGCAGTCTTCTTTAAAATCAAAAAAAAAGAAAAAAAGAAATGATAAATAAAATGCCATTTGCACTTTGTATACATGGAGGTGCGGGTGTATTAACTCCCGAAGATCTATCAGAAACAGATAAAAAAGAAATAAAAGATGACCTAATTCTTGCGCTGAATGCAGGAGAAGAAATATTAGCACAAGGTGGCAATGCCGTTGATGCCGTTACTGCTGCAGTAGTAGCTTTAGAGAATAGCATCCATTTTAATGCAGGAAAAGGAGCTGTTTATTCGCGAGAAGGCAAACATTTGCTGGAAGCGTCAATAATGGATGGTGCTACCTTAGAGGCCGGTGCAGTAGCGAACAGCATGAAAATTAAAAACCCTGTTTTATTTGCTAAAAGCTTATTAGAAAATAAAGATATAATAATGATATCTGGAGAAGCTGCTGATAATTTGGCAGAGCAAACTAATCATGAATTAGTGGAAAACGATTACTTTGATACCAATTTTAGAAAAGAGCAATTTTTACAGGCGAAAAAAATTTCTGAAACAGCAACTTTTCTTGACCACACCAGTTTAAAGATGGGAACTGTTGGAGCTGTTGCTATTGATAGAAATGGCAATATATCGGCAGCAACTTCAACTGGAGGAATGACTAATAAATTGGACGGTCGTATTGGTGACTCTGCCATTATTGGAGCAGGCACTTATGCCAACAATAAGACTTGTGGCGTATCCTGTACAGGTGTTGGAGAATATTTTATCAGGGCCACAGTGGCTTCAATGGTTTCAAATCTAATGGAATTTGGGAAAATGTCTTTAGAGATGGCAACAGAATCAGCCATTAAAGGGCATTTGACCCAGCTAGGCGGCGAAGGCGGACTTATAGCAATTGACAAAAAAGGAAACATAAATTTTTCTTATAATTCTCAAGGAATGTATCGCGGTTTTGTGAGTGAAAAAAAGAAGGAAAAAAAAGTGTTTATTTGGGATGATGAAGAGCTTTAAAATATACAGCAGGTGATCATATTATAGAAATGTTTTTCTAAAAGAAAAATTTAAATTAAAGAAAATGAAATTAATCCAAAAGTTCCCGGACACCATCACGATTATTTTAGTAATCACGATTCTTTTTATTGGTTTGACATGGGTAATTCCTGCTGGAGAGTTTGATAGATCAACGGTAAACAATACGGAGAAAATTATTGCGGGATCGTACAAGCATGTTGCACAATCCCCTCAAGGAATTAAAGCTTTTTTAGAAGCTCCAATAAAGGGTTTTATTTCAGCATCGCAAATTATCGCATTTGTTTTTTTGGTTGGCGGCGCTTTTTCCATCATAAATATGACGGGAGCTATAAATGCGGGGTTATTTAATGTAATCGAGTTTAGCCAGAAAAGGCCAAATCATAAAATTCTCATTGTTCCTTTTTTAATTATATTATTTTCTTTTGCCGGAGCTACCTTTGGAATGAGTGAAGAGATCTTGATTTTTATTTTGATTACAGTGCCCATGGCAAAAGCGATGGGTTATGATGCAATTGTTGGCGCCGCTATTCCGATTGTGGGCACTGGTGTTGGTTTTGGAGGAGCCTTCAGTAACCCGTTCACTATTGGTATTGCGCAAGGAATTGCCCAAATCCCAATCTTTAGCGGCATGGAATATAGGATTTTTGTGTGGTTTGTTTTGACAGCATGCGCTTGCGCCGTAATTACGCATTATGCAATAAAAATCCAGAAAGACCCTCAGAGAAGTTTATTGTATGGTATTGCAGAGGACAAAGAGAAAAGCAATGTTGAGGTGTCGGATTTTGAATTGAACGGAGCTAGGAAAGTAATCTTATACGCCCTGTTTGCTACAATTCTCATATTAATTTATGGGGTCAGCAATTATGATTGGTACATTAACGAAATCGCGGCTTTATTTTTAGCCTTAGCTATTTTTGTTTCCATTATTTATAGAATGTCTATGTCAAAAGCGATAGATGCTTTTGTATTGGGAGCCAAAGATATGATGACTGCAGCTTTGGTAATCGGACTAGCTAAAGGGCTTTTGATTATTGCTCAGGAAGGCAAAATTATAGATACCATACTTAATTCTATTGTATCAATAACGCAAAACACGCCCACGGCTGTATCTGCTATATGCATCTTTTTTTTTCAATCGTTTTTAAACTTCTTTATTCCTTCAGGATCAGGTCAAGCTTCTTTGACGATGCCTATTATTATTCCTATTTGTGATGCCTCGGAAATAAGCAGGCAAATGGCCGTGCTTACTTTTCAGTTAGGCGACGGCTTTACTAATCTTATTATTCCAACAAGCGGTGTTACAATGGGAGCGCTTTCTTTGGCCAAGATACCATACAGCAAGTGGTTCAAATGGATGCTGCCTAGAATGCTGGTTTTTTTAATTGCATCGATGTTGTTGATTCTTCCTCCGTTGTATTTGTTTAATTGGTAAATCCCACAAAAATGAAAACACTAACAATAACTTTTCTGTTAATTTTAGGCGCTTGCTCATCTGAAAACAACTCAGAAAAACCAGTTCCGCAAACGCCGGAAGTCAAAAACTACCAGTCTTATTTTACTGGAAACAAATTAGATAAAATCACGACTCCTATAGGCGGTATTTGCTTGATGGGAGGAGCTACAGAGAATGATGAGGCCATGAAATGGTTTTTGCAAAGGGCTGATGGTGGCGATATTTTGGTGTTAAGGACTTCGGGTTCTGATGGTTATAATTCTTATTTTTATACTTCCTTAGGTATCGCTGTTAATTCAGTTGAAACTATAGTTTTTAAGAATGCCAAAGCAAATTCTGATAAGTATATATTGGATAAAATAAATAATGCAGAGGCGATTTGGTTTGCTGGTGGTGACCAATGGGAATATATTTCGTATTGGAGAAACAGTCCAATTTCTGAAGCAATCAATAAAGCAATCAAAAGAAAGACAGTTGTGGGCGGAACCAGCGCTGGTATGGCTATACAGGGAGGTTTTTATTTTTCTGCTCAAAACGGAACGGTAACTTCGCAAGAAGCACTTTTAAATCCTTTTGATCCTAAAATGGCAGTATCAAATGATGCTTTTTTAGATAACACAATACTAGAGAACGTTATTACGGATACGCATTATGACAACCCAGACAGAAAAGGAAGGCATGTAACCTTTTTAGCCCGAATTATAAATGATTATAAAGTTCAAGCAAAAGGAATTGCTTGCGATGAATACACCTCGGTATGTATAGATGAAAAAGGATCAGCAAGAGTTTTTGGCAGTTATCCTTCCAAGGAAGATGTCGCGTACTTTATAATGCCAAATTTTGATGTTCCAGACAACAAGCCAGAAGTTTGCAAGGCAAATACTCCATTAGAATGGAATCTCAATAAAGTAGCGATTAATGTTTATGAAGTAAAAGGAACCAGCACAGGAACCAATACATTCAATTTGAATAATTGGAAGGACGGAACGGGAGGTACATGGAAAAAATGGTATGTTGAAAGTGGCAAACTGAAAGAGTAGAGCAGAAGAGAATATATTTTAATTAATCATAAAAAAGAAAGTCACTAAAACTGAAGATGAATTATTTTTATCATCAACAATATGATAAATTCATGTTGAAACTAAATATAAAAAACGAAACCTCAAGACTACGGGCTGTAGTGTTAGGTTCATCCGTTCACAATGGACCAACACCAACCTTAGATGAGGCATATGATCCTAAGTCATTGGAACATATCAAAGCAGGAACATATCCGTTAGAAAAAGACATGGTTTCTGAGATGGAAGCTTTTAATGCTGTTTTTAAAAAATATGGGGTAAAAGTGTATCGTCCGGAAACAATAGAGAATTACAATCAGATTTTTTCCAGGGATATCGGTTTTGTTATTGATGATGTATTTGTAAAATCGAATATATTGCCAGATCGTGAACGCGAATTAGATGCTATCCAGTATATAATCGACCAATTCCATGAGGAAAAAGTTGTTCGCCCTCCAGAAGAAGTTCATATTGAAGGTGGCGATGTTATGCTTTGGAATGACCATATTTTTATTGGAACATATAAAGGAAGTGATTATAAAGATTACATCACCGCTAGAACTAATATGGAGGGTGTTAATTTCATAAAAGAACTGTTTCCTAATAAAATTGTAAAAGAATTTGATTTGGTTAAATCTAAATTAGAAGCCAGAGACAATGCTTTGCATTTGGATTGTTGTTTTCAGCCAGTTGGTGAAAAAAAAGGAATTATTTATAAAAATGGTTTTCGTGAAGAGGCAGATTATCTGTATTTGGTAAATCTTTTCGGAAAAGAAAACTTATTTCATATTGAAAGAGAAGAAATGTATCATATGTTTTCGAATGTATTTTCGATCGATAAAAATGTAGTAGTTTCAGAGAAAAATTTTACAAGACTAAACAATTGGTTGAGAGCAAACGGATTTGTAGTTGAAGAAATTCCGTATGCCGAAATTGCTAAACAAGAGGGGTTGTTGCGATGCTCCACTTTGCCATTAATTAGAGATTAGATAATTGTTTCACGTTTTATAGAACTTGAAACCTGAAACGTGAAACCTGAAATAAACAAAAAAATGAAACAAACAACAAATGCAATCCTAATGATTCGGCCTGTTGCTTTTAGAATGAACGAACAGACCGCAGTTAATAATTATTATCAAAAAGTATTAGACGGGCTATCACCAAGTACAGTAAATGCGAAAGCACAACAGGAATTTGATGCCTTTGTGGAAAAATTGAGAACAGTAGGAGTTGATGTCATTGTCATAGATGATACTTTGGAAACAGATACTCCGGATAGTATTTTTCCAAACAACTGGGTCTCATTTCATGAACATGGTGATGTAGTGTTGTATCCAATGTTTGCTGAAAATCGTCGTCAGGAACGTCGTGAAGATATTTTGGAAATTCTAGAAAATAAAGGTTTCAAAATTTCTAATATAATGGATTACACTTCTGTAGAAGATGGTGGATATTTTTTAGAAGGAACCGGAAGTCTGCTTTTGGATCGTGCCAATGCAAAAGCGTATTGTGCTTTATCACCCCGAGCTAACGAAGAATTGCTTAGAGAATTTTGTAAAGATTTTGATTATGAGCCAGTAATTTTTGAAGCTTTTCAGACAGTCGATGGTGAGCGTAAATTGATTTATCATACCAATGTGATGATGTGTCTTGGAGAAACTTTCGCAGTTATTTGTGCCGATTGTATAGATGATAAAAACAAGCGTAAAATAGTTCTTGATAGTTTGAAAAATGACAAGAAGGAAGTTATTCTAATTACAGAAGATCAGGTTAATAATTTTTCGGGTAACATGCTGGAAGTTAGAGGATTAAATGATAAAAAATATATTGTAATAAGTGCATCAGCACATCAGAGTCTTACTCCAGAACAAATTGCACAATTAGAAGAACATGCTGAAATTTTGAGTTCAAGTCTGGATACAATTGAAGCTTGTGGAGGCGGAAGTGCCCGTTGTATGATGGCTGAAGTTTTCTTGTCAAAGAACCGGAATGCTTCTCGTCAAAAAATTAACATTAAGCTGAAAATGAGTTAATGTGTTATTTGTCAATATTTTATATTGTAAATTAAAAAATATTATTTTTCCATCTAAACCCCAAATAAATTAAATATGAAAAGAAAACTTTTTTTGCCATTAGCTGTAATGCTAACTATTTTAGCTTCTTGCAGTTCATCAGATGAAACAACTTCAAATGCAAATTTGATCGTGAAATTTAAATTTGATAAAAACCAAGTCCGTTTAGACAACTTGGGAAAACCATCCTCAATTGCACAAGGAAATGCGGCACAGACACCAACAATAAATGAAATGAGTGCGCATTATTTAGAATTAGCACCTAATGCCAATACTTTGCTAGGTCAAGGCACCATTGTTTATAAAGGAGAAGAAACAAAAAAAGGCGGCGATAATGCAATAGATTTCAGCAAGGAAATTTTTGTAAAGGATGGCGAAACGTTTTTAAAAATTCCGCTAAAAGACATTAAAAACGGAAATTATGAATGGCTTCGCATATCTGTGGCTTATCAAAACGGAAAAGTAAAAATGCTTTACAATGCTACAGAGAACGATGCAACACTTACAAGTTTTTTAGGATATAATACTTATATCGACAATTATACAATCAATGGCAAGAAAGTGACTGTTCAAGCGAATAAGCTTCAAGGATACTGGGGCTTTGAGGCTTTAGGCAACGTGGTACAAGGGCAAGCGCCTAAAGGGGCTATAACAGTTCCAAATCCGTTGTTCCAAAGTTCACCTATTCCTCAAGGTTCGTGCGTATTAACAGGTAAATTTGACAAAGCTCTGGCCATAACAGGAAATGAGTCAAAAGATATCACGGTTACAATTTCCTTTTCAATAAACAACAGTTTTGAATGGAACGAGGTAAACAAAGACGGAAAATACGAACCAACAGCTGGCGAAATACCGGTTGATATGGGGCTTAGAGGTCTGTTGCTGTCTGTTGATTAAATCGATTGCTTCGTCAAATAGCATTAAAGACCTGCTAAATAGTCTCAAGTTTTGAGCAAAAAATATTAAAAAAACTATAATCAAATATATTTTATCCATTTATATTTGTTTATAGTTTTTTAGTTTAAAATAGAATAAGATTTATTTTGATTTCACCTATAAAGCCTGATTTAGATGAAAAAACTGAAAGTAATACTCTTTTTATTTTGCACAGCATTCATTAGCTGTCTTCCCAAAGCGCCAAAATATCCTTATTTTGAAAATGAGGAAATAAATAAGGAAGCCATCGATTTATCTAATAAATTAGAACAGTACATTAAGGAATGGCATCAAGGAAAATGTTCCAGTATTTTGCCAGAGAATTTGTTGCCAAAAGGATATGACTATACAAGATATAAAAATATTCGGCTGGTAAAATATGAAGATATACGAACTGAAGATGAATGGGTTTTCAGACCTGCTCACAAAATAAATTTTGAATCTTTGTACGGCAGTTTTCCCGATCCGAATTGTTCTTACTTATTGGCTCCGATAATATATGCCCCTTTTGGCTCCGAATTGCACATTGAAGGAGAATATCCTTATTGCCGATTTTTCAGCATACAGGCATCATCGAGTTTTGATCCTTCAGAATATCGTTATGACAAGTGGTCGGGCAAAGGAGAAATAGGAATCGTGGATTCGGATATTAAACCGCAAGACGGTAGTGTAAATCCATTTCTGCCTAATGCGAATCGATTGTCTGATAAAAGAAAATATTCGGTAACTTTTGAAATGGCTTTAGGAAATTCTACCAAATTAAATCCTTCTCATAAATTTCCCTACAGAAGCAATGGCGAAAAATTATATGCCAGCGGTATCCAGTTTCAAGGGCCTTGGGGAATTGATAAAAAGAGCGGACATAATCGCGGTTATTTCGATTTTGGAGATGTATGGATAAGATATTATGGCATAGATAAAAATAAAGATGCTATGGCTGGGGTGCAGTTGCCAAAATTATACTTCCAACTGAAAACAGGGGAGAAATTTTTTATAATTGCAGACTTGGATGAATTCAAAAAAGCCTCAGAAACCACAATGGCTAACAGGGACAAAGGCAATAGTGATCCTGCAAAATACAATGGTCCTGAAATTGGCTGGGACAAGCAGTTTGGCATATTTCTTCAAATCTCAACAGGGCTTTCCCGCGCTTTATACAAAGAAACTCCAAAAGATAAAGAGTATATTAGAATGTTGGATTTAGGAGTAAACGGAAGAGGGGAGAAACAGCCGGCTCCCGCAAATTATGAGCCTCACGCGACTGGAAGCAATTATACGGGATATCTGACTACAGGCATTTCAATAAAAAAAGGAAAAGTATTTGTACTGACAGGCAAATTACCGACATTTCCAGATACCAGATCAGGAGAACGTATTTTTAGACCAGCTCAATGCAGGTATTGGAGTATTACGACTTACGATGCAGAATTTCCTTTTTCAAGTGTCAAAGGCCTGGAAAATACTTCGGTAATGGATGATGAGCTAATACTAAATAGGAATAGGGAATATATCATAGTCTATTCAAGAAAAGAGGATCGTCCTAAAAATGCTACTGCCGAGAATGGCATAACGTGGGTCAATTGGGGAAAAACTTCTACACAGTCGATCACACTCCGATGGATTTCTGTATTCCCTGAATGGAATTTTGATTTCTCACCAAACGAAATAAATCTGCCATGGGCTAAATCTACCTGGAGCGGAACTGAGTTTGACAAAAGTCTAATAGGCAGAAACAGCCGAGGATTTTTAAAAGAATATCACCCAATTAAGCATTACTTAAGTAAAGAGGAATTTGAACAAATAAAGGAAAACGCAACAGGAAATGATATTCCTGAGTGGAAGTGATTTAGTAACAATTCTTAATTGACCGTTTTTTAATTTTTGATATTTTTATGAACGCCAAACTACGACTCTAAGAATATTTTAATATTTGTTTGGTGAAAAAAATCAAGACGCTAAATTGTTATCCTCCTTTAAAAACAAAATCTTAAAATTCTTATCACTAAGAAATTTAAGATTTTGTTAATTAACTAAATTATTCCAATACTATCTTTTTTATTTTAACTCTTGTATTATTTTTGAGTTGAAGGAAGTAATGTCCTCGTGGTAAATTTGGAATTTGAATGGTAGCATTATTTACATTTTTGTTTAAGTTGGAGTAAACAATTTGGCCATTAAAATTGATAATTCCAATTTCGAAAGGCAGATCGCTCTTTGATTGAATATTGAGTATCGATCCTGATTTGATAGGATTTGGGTAAATTAAAAATTCTTCTTCATCTGTAGCGGTTTTCAGATCTTCATTAGTCAAGCTTGCTGTTGAATTGTTGCTTTTCTTTAAACTCAAAGTATTTGCAGATCCCGCTGAGGTCAAGTAAAACTCAACGTCATCATAATCCAGCCATTTATCAGTGCCGCCTGTATATTGGTAAAATCCTAATTCACAGCTGTTGTTGGTCACAAGAATATTGTTGATCTGTACTTGGGTCCAATTAGGAATGCTCGTGTTCAGATTGTAATTCAATGGATTTCCTCCGTAATTTTTTGCATACATCAGAGCAGTGCTTTGTCCTCCTGAACTGCGTACCCAGGCTTTCATCGTATAATTTCCGTTGACAATATAACTAAGGGATTGGAAGACGGCAACTTCATAGGCCGATGCTGCTGACTGAGTGCCTTTGTAAGTTCCAGAATGAGGAGAACTTGTCGAGGTCTGCGCATTGGCACTGCCAGCTCCGTATTCCGTCCAGCCTGTAGGAGTCTGCGTAACACCGGTATTAGCTTCAAAATTCCCATTATTGAGTTTGTTGAAATTTACCAAATCCTGTACAGATACATTGCAAGTTGCAGTTTTTCCATCAGAAGCAGTTGCTGTTATGGTTGCTGTTCCAACACTTACAGAAGTGATTATTCCTAAATTATTTACTGTAGCAATTGCATTATTGCTGGATGTCCATGCAACATTCTGGTCAGTGGCATTAGTCGGGGTAAAAACAGTATTTAAAGCCCTGTTCGCTCCAATTGGCATTGTCATGCTGTTTTGCGAGACTCCAAATGCAGTGATGGCAACTGGAGACAAATAGAATTCCACATCATCGTAGTCCAGCCAATTGTTGGCTTTTGCCGATTGATAAAAGCCTACCTCGCATGTGTTATTGGTAACTTTGATGTTGTTGATTTGTATCTGGGTCCAATTTGGAATGCTTGTCGCAACAGAATAATTCTGATCGGCGCCTCCGTAGCCTTTTGCATACATGGTGGCCCAGGTTTGTCCGCCTGAACTTCGCACCCAAGCCTTCATCGTATAATTACCATTTGCTATTCCTGTTAAGGTTTGGGACACAGCAACTTCATAAGCCGTGGTTCCCCATTGAATGCCCTTATACGCTGGAGAGTGTGGCGTGGCTGCAGTAGTTTGTGCATTTGCAACGCTGCCCCATTCATTCCATCCTGTCGGGGTCTGGGTTGCGGTTGTGTTGGCATCAAAATTTCCGTTTACCAATTTGTTTACATTCGCCAGATTCTGAACAGAAACCGTACAAGTCGATGTGCTTCCGTTAGAAGCTGTCGCCGTTATTGTGGCTGATCCGATTCCAGTTCCTGTAACCAGTCCCCAGTTGTTTACAATTGCTACAGAGCTGTTGCTTGATGCCCATGATACAATCTGATTTGTTGTGTTTGCAGGCGTAAAAGTTGTATTGATTATCTGTTTGCCACCTTGGTTTAATGTAAGGGTGTTTGGAGATATTGAAAAACCTGTTGCCGCTATCTGCGTTGTGTCGGTATCCTTGTATACTTTGACATAATCGCAGTACATTGTTGCGGGAAGAACAGTTGTAGCGTCTGGCGGACCAGGCCATGTACCGCCAATAGGCAGATTGATGAGTATATAGTGGGGCATATGGAATTCACCAGTATAATTATAGCCGTCGGTAATCCTGAATTGTTTATATAGGACGTCATCAACATACCATTTGATATAGTTTGCGTCCCAAGTTATGGCATAAACGTGCCATTGCGTTACATCAACATTGTAAGTTGAGCCATCCTGGACATGTATCTCATTGGCTCCCGCCCAATGTGTTGTTCCATGCACCATAGTTTCACTGTTTAAATGTTCGAAAATATCTATTTCACCACATTTTGGCCATCCCATTTGTGGAAAATTAGAGCCTAACGTCCAAAAACAGGCCCACAATCCTTTTCCATTCGGCATCTTAAAACGTCCTTCAATCTTGCCGTATTTGAGCGAAAATTTATTCAAGGAAATAACACTCGCAGAAGTATACTGTTTGCCGCCGAAGTCTTCTTTTACAACAGTTATTTCGAGGTTGCCGGCGTTCTGCCTTACGTTATTTGAGCTGTTTGTGTAATACTGCAACTCGCTGTTCCGGATATTGCCTCCCAGTTCGTATCCCCATTTGTTGGGATCCGGAGCTCCAGTCCCTATAAAATCATCGGACCATACTAATTGATAGTTTTGGGCTTTTGCGCTTGAACTAAAAAGTAGCAAGCATGATAGCGTGCAAAAAAAAGCTTTTGCACTAAGCAAGGTTAGTGTTTTTTTCATAAAAATGTTTTGGTTTATAGTTAGTAATGATTCTGCAGAAACAATTTTTTTTAGATATCTAAAACGGATTTTTTAAGGCTTAAAATGATAAAAATGAAATTGTTGATCAGCTGCAAAACAGTCAAAACTATTATAAAAAACAATATAATTTGCGGGAATAAAGATATTTATTTGCGCAAACGAAATCAAAATTTGCGCAAATCATTATATTTGTACAATGAAGAAGAAAATGATTACAATAAAAGATATCTCAGATAAAACAGGATTTTCAATTTCCACTGTTTCAAGGTCTCTAAAAGATCATTCGGATATTACAGAAAAAACAAAGCAGATTATCAGGGATACAGCGAAAGATCTTGGCTATCTGCCAAACTTTTTTGCCCAGAATTTTAAAAGCAACAGAAGCAATATTATAGGGGTTCTTGTTCCTGATATTGAGCGTGGCTATTATGCTTCTATTATAAGCGGGATGCAGGAAAGGGCTATTGAGCAGAAGTTTTTTATAGTGACCTGTCAGTCGAAAGATTCATTTATGGATGAGATTAAAGGCATTCAGACGCTCATTGGACTTAATGTAGACGGCATTGCTATTGTGCATTCAAAAGAGACTAGCAATTTTGCAGAACATCACAGCATTGTCAAAAATAATATTCCGCTTCTAGCTATTGACAGAGAGCTGCTAGGAATTGATACCCATTTTGTATCCAACGACCAATTTGTTGCCGGTTTTATGATTGGGGAGCATTTAGGGCAGGAAGGATATAAAAATATTGCAATCATCGCAGGACCGGAACATCTCATGATGAGCAGACAGCGGGTTGACGGCTGTATTGCAGGAGCGGAGTCGGCTGGTATAAAAATTAAGACAGAAAATATTCTCTATTGCGATCTGCAGAGAGAAAGGGAAATTTATGCCGTTTCTCAGCTATTGAATAAAAAAGAAAAACCAGATGCGATTTTCTGTATCTATGATAAAGGAGCAATAGAAATAATACATTATTTGAATCAGCAGAAAATCAGTGTTCCGCAAAAACTTGCTGTCGCAGGTTGTGGAAATGATTCTTTCTCTCATTTCCTGAATCCATCTCTTACGACTATAGACTTAAATCCACGTAAACTGGGAGAGCTGGCGGCTGAAATTTTGATTAATGATGTTATTATGGATATGCCTGGCCAGAAAATTAGAAATCTATTCAGGCCAAAACTTATTATAAGAGAATCTACAAGAAAATGATTTGAATGCTTCTTAATAATGCTTTTTCTTCAGGCTGGATTCTCTTATCAGAAGATCCCCATCAATTGTCCGAATCTCTGTTTCAATTTCTGAATCATTATTGTATTGCTGCAGAAACAATTGCATTGTAGTCTCGCCAATCAATGAAGTCTGTATATTATAGGTCGTGAGAGGAGGATCTATGAGTTCTCCCATAAGATCATTTCCAAAACCTGCCACAGATATTTCTGACGGTACCTTGACTCTTCTTTTTTTCAGATGCTTGATTACATATATGGCTGAGCGGTCTGATATGCAGAAAATGCCATCCGGCCTCTGCTCGAGATTGAGCCAGTCATCTACTACGCTATTGATGCTGATATTGGAATAGTCAGTATATGCTATGAGTTCTTGGTCAACTTTGATTTTATTCTTTTTCAAAATATTTAAATAGCCTTGCAGACGTTCCTCAGTAATTGATAAAGATTTTGGACCTAATATGATGCCTATTCTTTTGCATCCCTGTTCCAAAAGGTGCTGGGTAATTTTTTCTGCTCCTTCGGTATTTTTTGCCAGAACCTTTGATATGTTGTTCAACGGATTGATGCGGTAAAAATTTACTATAGGAATTCCTCTTTTGCTGTAGGCAGCTATATAATCAAATAAGGTAGTGGTGGAGGAATGACAGATTAGGAGCCCGTCAACCCTGCTGTCCATCAATACCTGTACATTTTCCAGTTCGGTTTCATAATCTTCATTAGACTGGCATATGATTACCTTGAATCCATTTTTTGAGGCAACCTTCTGAATCCCTCCTAGCATGGAAGAGAAAAACGTAGACTGCAGATGCGGAATAATAACCCCTATCGTCTGGGTCTGCTTGTTTGCAAAGTTTCGTGCAAGCAGGTTTGGACGGTATTCCATTTCCAAAGCAACCTGTTTTACAGCTAAAATAGTAGCAGGACTGATATCGGGATGATTCCTTAAAGCACGGCTGACTGTAGTGGCCGATATGCCCATTGCATTCCCGATATCCACAATAGTGGTCTGATAATTTTTGCGCGTCTTGTTCTTTGCCTTTCTGCTCTCATGATTCAGCGTAAAGTTGTAATTGCATTCTTTGCAATAGTAGCGCTGCTTTTGTCTGATAAAGCCTGATTTTAAGACAGTTTCTACCTTGCTGCATTTCGGGCATTTGACTCTAGGCATGATTTTTCTTATTTTATTTTCAAAGATAGAAATTTTCTATCTATCGAAAACGATACTGCAAACGTTTGAGATAGAAAAAATGATTTTATAGCCTCGCAAGACATTGTGACGAAAGTCTTTAAAGTCTACATTTGGTACATAAGTTTTGATATTAGGGCCTAATAATACAATATTTAAAATTTACTAACCAATCTAAACCAAAAGAAAACATGTACGAGTTATTTCTCAAAATTCGCTGCATTTTGTGTATCATGGGACTATTGTTCTGCGTGGACACTTTTGCACAAAATTCCACTATAAAGGGAATTATCAAAGATGAAGCTGGACTCATTATTCCAGGCGTAACGATCCAAGTCAAAGGAACAAAAGTTGGTGCCACGACCGATTTTGACGGAAAATTTGAAATCAAGGCTGAAAAAGGAAATGTTCTGGCGGTTTCGTTTATGGGATTCGAAACGCAGAATATCGCATTAAGCGGACAAACCAATCTAAATATAGTTTTGAAGGTTTCCAGCAAAGAATTACAGGAAATTGTAGTAATCGGATACGGATCTTCCAAAAAGAAAGATTTGACAGGTGCAATTGCATCGGTCAAGTCCCAAGAGATTACTGGAAGAAGAACAGTCCAGGTTTCTGATGCTTTGCAGGGTGCTATGGCGGGAGTAACGGTTTCCAGAAATGGCGCAGCTCCTGGTTCCCAATCAAAAATACGCTTTCGCGGGGTAACAACTTTAGGAGACACAGGAGGGAATGATCCTTTAATTATAGTAGACGGCGTGCCTTCCGGAAATATCGATTATCTGAATCCGGATGATATAGAATCGATAACAGCCTTAAAAGATGCCGCATCTACCGCAATCTATGGTTCAAGAGCTGCTGCCGGAGTGTTGCTGGTTACCACAAAACGAGCGAAGTCAGGAAAAGCGAGCTTGGATTATAGCTATGAATACGCGGAAGCGATGCCTGTAAACCAGCCAGGTACGACTGGCGCAGTAAGATATATGCAGCTGTACAATGAATATCTAAAAAATGATGGAGCCGCTCCTTTATACTCACAGGCAACCATTGATAATTATATGGCCAATAATGCAGCGAATCCTGACTTATACCCTAATACAGATTGGCAATCTGCCATCATCAAAAATAGTGCTCCAAGGATGATCCACAATCTGTCGTTTTCAGCAGGTTCGGAAAATATTAAAAGCAGAGCCACTTTGGGGTATTCCTCAAGTGAAGCATTATATGATAATCGTGGCTTTAAAAAGCTAAATGCTGGAATTTACAATGATTTTAAATTCAACGGAAAACTGACAGCCAATTTTGATATGAGCTTTGTAAGAACTGAAAACAAGGACGTCAATATATTCAACAACAATATTTTTCTTGATGCCAGAATAATGCCTGCCATCTATGATGATTATTATTCTGATGGAAGATATGCTCTGGGCAAGGACGGCAGAAATGCATTGGCGCAAATCGGCGAGGGCGGTTTTAAAAAGGATGTCATAATTAATCTTACTGGGCGTATTGCGGTAAATTACAAACCTTTCAAGGGACTTACATTGACGGCTCAGGCTGCGCCAACGATAATTTTTTCACCGAGCAAGCAATTCATTAAAGTAGTTGAATTTACAGATGTTTTGGATCCTTCAAAGAAAGTTGCAGTAGGACAGCAGCCGGCTTCTTCTTCTTTGAGAGAAGACAGGCCTTACTTTTATAGATTCAATGGACAATTTGTTGCCAATTATTCCAATAGTTTCGCTGAGAAGCATAATCTGGACGCTACTGCAGGTTATGAAAGCAACTACGCATACAATGAAAGCATCACCGCTTCCCGTGCAACCTATACCTTGTCCAACTTTCCATATCTGGACAACGGGCTTCCGACATTCAGGGATAATGGAGGCTCGGCTTCTGAAACGGCATTAAGCTCTTATTTCGGCAGGGTATCCTACAATTTCAAAAACAGATATTATGTGCAGGCGGGCGGACGTTATGATGGCTCTTCAAGATTCAATGCTGACCAGAGATGGGCTTTCTTCCCGTCTTTGGGTGCTGGATGGGCAGTTTCGGAAGAACCGTTTTTTAAATCAGCCAAAGAATTGGGAATTGATTTCTTAAAAATCAGGGCATCCTGGGGGCAATCGGGCAATGAGCGTATTGGGAATTATCCTTATCAGGCCAGCATCAGTTTATATAATGCCTTATTTTATCAAAACGGCGTTGTGGTTGCCCCGACTTCAGGTTCCCAGGTGAATTATGCTGTCAATGACATTACATGGGAGACACAGGAAAGTACAGATATCGGTTTGGATGCCACATTTTTAAATAATAGGCTGACCTTAAGCGGGGACGTATTTTATAGACAGACCAAGGATATATTGCTTAAATTGAATATTCCCCTATATCTGGGATATGATGCACCGTTTCAGAATGCAGGAAAAGTGAGTTCTAAAGGTTTTGAAGTTACAGTCGGCTGGTCAGACAATATTGGAACGGATTGGAAATACAGCTTAGGAGCAAATCTGGCTGATGCCAAAACAAATATCGACGACTTGAAAGGAACCTCGATACTAGGGGATACATCCAACATTGAAGGGCAGGAATTTGCAGCCTGGTACGGATACAAATCAAACGGAATATTCCAGACAGCTACAGAAGTTGCCGCTTCTCCGGTAACAAGCGCCAGCACCAAGCCAGGAGATGTCAAATATGTTGATATAGATGGTGACGGAAAAATAACTCCTGACAAGGACAGGGTTATTTTAGGCGGGTCGCTGCCAAGATATACTTTCGGGTTCAATGGCAGACTGACTTATAGAACAATGGATTTTTCATTTGTGGCGTATGGGGTCGGCAAACAGCAGGTGAGATTAAGCAATTATGCTGTGCAGCCATTTCAGGAAACATTCGGCAATGTGCCGACGCTGATTGACGGCAAATTTTGGAGTGCTGGCAATACGCCGGAACAAAATGCTGCCGCAGAATATCCAAGATTGTCTAATGCAAGCAGCGGAAACAACTATGCAATGTCTGATTTCTGGCTTGTTGATGGCAGTTATTTGAGAATTAAGAATATCACTTTTGGATATAATTTTAATAAAAAAATTACAGACCAGTTAGGCATACAAGGACTTCGCTTGTACGTGGCGGCTAATGACGTATTTACGATCAGCAAATTTCCAAAAGGCTCAGATCCTGAAGTAGATGCTATCTCTTATCCTATTGTCAAAACCTTTATGACAGGTTTAAATGTTAAATTTTAAAAACTAATTCTCATGA
>NZ_CAMLIX010000015.1 GCF_946479975.1 uncultured Flavobacterium sp. | reverse complement strand
ACTGATTTGTAAAGGTGTAATCTTTATTATTAAACTCGCTTCCAAAGCCATAAGCTGTACCTACTCTATAACTACTTCCTTTCTGCTGTGCATTAACCAGCGTCATAGCAGACAATACTGCGATAAAGAATAATCGTTTTGGAATCATAAGTAGGATTTGGATCTTTAGATACAAACATAAAAAAAAGATCCAGTTTTCACTGGATCTTTCTATATCAAAATAAGGTTTTAATTATGCCTTATTGTGTTTGTCTTCAATTGTATGTTTTTCATCTTTTGAAATCGTGTCTACCAATACTGGAGTAGCGATAAATAATGAAGAATAAGTACCAACAATAATACCGATTAACATTGCAAAGATAAATCCTCTAATAGACTCACCACCGAAGATAAACATTGTCAACAATACGATGATCATCATTAATGAAGTATTCAATGTTCTTGATAATGTAGTATTAATAGAAGCATTTACGATATCTTCAAAACTTCCTTTACGGTTTCCGATGATAAACTCTCTTACCCTGTCAAATACAATTACAGTATCATTCATCGAGTAACCAATTACAGTTAAAATCGCTGCGATAAAGTGCTGATCCATTTCCATGTGGAAAGGCATGAATTTATAACATAATGAATAAATTCCTAATACAAAGATAACATCGTGTGCTACTGCTGCAATCGCACCTAATGAATACTGCCATTTACGGAAAGATACCATTAAGTATAAGAAGATAACTGCCATAGCTCCAAGAACTGCCCAGTATGAGTTAGTTTTAATATCCTCAGAGATAGAAGCTCCAACTTTAGAAGCCTGTAATACACCTACAGTTTTACCATTATAAGAATTAGTAAATTTATCGTAAGAAGTATTTGGGAAATATTTCTGCAAAGCAGCATATAATTTCTGATTAACTTCTTCGTCGATAGCTACACCATCTTCTTTAATTTTATATTTAGTTGTGATTTTCAATTGATCATCATCACCTAAAATCTTAGCTTCAACTGGTGTACCAAAAGCAGCAGATAATTCATCTGAAACTGCAGTTGCATCAACTGGTTTTTCAAATTTAACTTGGAAAGTTCTACCTCCAACAAAATCCACACCTTCATCTAATCCGTTAACGAAGAAGATAGAAACTAAACTTACTACTGTTACAATAGAAGAGAAGATATAAGTGAATTTCTTAACTTTAATAAAGTCAAAGTGGAAATTAGTAAACCAATTTTTAGTAATGTTTGTTGAGAACGTTAAATCTGCTTTTCCAATAATATTTCTATCGATGAAAATTCTAGCGATAAAGATTGATGTAAACAATGAAGTTACGATACCAATTAATAAAGTCAATGCGAAACCTTTGATTGGACCTGTACCAAAGATAAACAAGATCGCTCCAGTTAAAACGTGAGTAACGTTTGCATCAATGATAGAACGCATTGCACCGTGCCATCCGTAAGAAGCTTGAACTGCCTCAGAAAGAGACTTTCCTTCACGCAATTCCTCTTTTGCTCTTTCATAGATAATAATGTTCGCATCTACCGCTGTACCTAACGTTAATACGATACCTGCAATACCTGGCAACGTTAATACGAAACCAAAACTTGCCATAATTCCAAATAAGAATAGTAAGTTTAATAACAAAGCAAGGTTAGCATACCAACCAGCTTTACCGTAATAGAATACCATCCAAACGCAAACCAATAAGAATCCTAATACAGAAGAAATTGTACCTGCATCAATAGCTGCCTGTCCTAAAGATGGACCAACAACAGTTGATTGAATAATATCTGCAGAAGCTGGTAATTTACCTGCATTTAAAACGTTAGCTAAATCTTTAGTTTCAGCAACATCAAATGAACCTGTAATTTCAGATCTTCCTCCAGCAATAGGACCACTTGTTACTCCTGGAGCAGAGTATACGATATCATCTAAAACAATAGCGATATAACTTTTTTGAGAGAAAGCTCTTCCTGTTAATTCTTCCCAAACTTTAGCACCTTGGCTGTTCATCTGCATAGAAACTGCAGGTTTACCCATTTGGTCAAAAGTATCTTTTGCATCAGTAACAACACCACCGCTCATTGCTGGGTTATTGTCTCTGTTTCCTTTTAAAGCATATAATTCAACAACTTCAATATCTTTAGCACTTGCTAAATCTTTTGCTTTTTGATCTTTTATTGTAGTAGGCTTACTCCAAACAAATTTTGCATAATGCTGGTCTGCTGCCAATAAAACTCTAATTTCTGGTCTTTTAAAATAAGCATTGATAGTTGCTGTATCTTTTGCAGCGAAGTAACCTAAAACTGGTCCACCACCTTGACCAACAATTTTATCAAATAAAGGATTATTTCCTTTTTTAGCTTCAGTAGAATCTTTAGCATCTGTTAATAAAGCATTCAATGAATCTTTAGCAACAGTTTTAACTTCTGTTTTCTTAACTTCAGTTTTCTTCAAAGCTTCATTAGCCGCAACTAAGAAGTTTCCGATTTCCTCCATTTTATAAGTTTCCCAGAACTCTAATTGAGCTTTTCCACCTAATAATTTTTTAATTCTATCTACATCCTTAGCACCTGGAAGCTCTACTAAGATTCTTCCTGTTTCTCCTAATTTTTGGATGTTTGGCTGTGTAACACCAAATTTGTCGATACGCTCTCTTAATACTTTAAAAGCACTTTCTACAGACTCATCAACTTTTCTTTTGATTACTTTTTGAACCTGAGCATCAGACATTTGAAAATCTACTCCACCGTCTCCTTGAAGACTTCTGTTAGCAAAAATATCTGGCGATGCTAATTTTACAGAACCTTTTGAATTTGCCTCAAAAGCTTCAAAAAACTTACTTAAATATGTTTTGTTTCCTTCTAAATTTGCAGATGCATCAGCTAATGATTTATTAAAAACTGGATTTTTAGAATTATTAGCCAAACCTTTTAATACATCTTTAATAGAAATTTGAAGAATAACGTTGATTCCTCCTTCTAAGTCAAGACCTTTATTAAGTTGTTTGTTTTTCACTTCATTGTAAGTGAAATCAGTAAAACCAAGATTTAATACTTTTTCTTTACCAATAGAATCTAAATATTTCAGCTCTTTATCAGGATTATCTCCTGCAAAAGCTTTAGCTTCACTTTTGACACCATTTGCCACAAAAGTGAATGATAGTTGGTAAATACTTACCAATGCAAATAGAATTGCGAAAAATTTAATAAGTCCTTTATTCTGCATTATTACTAAAAATTAATTATGTTTTATTTTTGTTTTTGTTTTAAAGTCCCATAAAATAAGCCCTGATATGATTTTCTAAAACAAAAATACGAGATCACGAATTACCAATTTTTTTTTAAATCGAGCAAATATATAATTAACGAAAATACTAACCAATTTATTTATTAATTAATCTCAAAAAAAAAGCTGCAAAAGTGCAGCCTTTTCTATTTTTTGCCGTTTTTATTATACTAAAATCGTTTTTAGAGCATCATTCATATTACGAACTGCATCTGCACTTTTTGCAAATAATGCTTTTTCCTGATCGTTTAAGTTAATATCTAGAATTTCTTCTACTCCGTTTTTACCTATTATACATGGTACTCCTATACAAATATCATTTTGACCATATTCTCCTTCTACAAAAACAGAACATGCAATCATTTTCTTTTGATCGTTTAAAATACTATCTACTAAATAAGCTACTGAAGCTCCAGGAGCATACCAAGCAGAAGTTCCAAGTAAACCTGTAAGCGTTGCACCGCCTACCATTGTGTCGGCAGCAACTTTCTGTAATACTTCTTCTGAAAGAAATTCTGTTACCGGAATCCCGTTGTAAGATGCCAGACGCGTTAACGGAATCATAGTTGTATCGCCATGACCTCCAATTACCATTGCAGAAATATCATTTGCAGGTTTGTCTAAAGCCAATGAAAGATAGGTTCTGAAACGTGAACTATCTAAAGCTCCACCCATTCCTATAATTCTGTTTTTTGGAAGACCTGTTGATTTTAGAGCCAAATATGTCATCGTATCCATCGGATTTGATACTACAACAATAATGGTATTTGGGGAATATTTTAATACATTTTCAGCAACTGTTTTTACAATTCCTGCATTTATACCAATTAATTCTTCTCTGGTCATTCCTGGCTTTCTCGGAATTCCTGATGTAATTACTACTACATCACTTCCTGCAGTTTTAGAATAATCGTTGGTAACGCCAGACACTTTTGTATTAAAACCAGTATTTGTAGCGCATTGCATAATATCCAATGCCTTCCCTTCTGCAAAACCTTCTTTAATATCCAACAATACTACTTCGCTTGCAATTCCTCTATAAGAAATAACATCTGCACATGTAGCTCCAACATTTCCTGCTCCTACGATGGTAACTTTCATATTTTATACTTTATCGGTTATTAATATTGCCTATTCTATAAAAAGGCAAATCGTTTAATTGTCTAGTAAATTTAAACAATTAAACGATTTGAAATTATTAATTTTTCATTTTATGCGTCAATATTTGCATAAACTGCATTTTTCTCGATAAACTCTCTACGAGGCGGTACTTCATCACCCATTAACATAGAGAAAACTTGATCTGCTTCTGCTAAACTATCAATGTTTACTTGGCGTAAAGTTCTGAAATTTGGATCCATTGTAGTTTCCCATAACTGCTCAGCATTCATCTCTCCAAGACCTTTATAACGTTGAATATTGGCACTTCCACCCATTCTTTCGTTCGCTTGATCACGCTGTACATCATTCCAAGCATATTCTTTCTTATTTCCTTTTTTAACCATATACAAAGGAGGTGCCGCTATATATACGTGACCTTCTTCGATAAGCTCTTTCATGAAACGGAAAAAGAACGTTAATATTAAGGTAGAAATGTGACTACCATCGACATCGGCATCACACATGATGATTACCTTATGATATCTAAGTTTTTCTAGATTTAATGCTTTACTATCTTCTGCAGTTCCAATAGTAACTCCTAAAGCTGTAAAGATATTTCTAATCTCTTCATTTTCGAATACTTTATGATGCATCGCTTTCTCTACATTCAAAATCTTACCACGTAACGGCAGAATTGCTTGAAAGTTACGATCACGTCCTTGTTTTGCTGTTCCACCAGCCGAATCTCCCTCGACAAGGTAAACCTCACATCTTGCTGGATCTTGTTCTGAACAGTCAGATAATTTTCCTGGCAATCCACCGCCGCCCATTACGGTTTTACGCTGCACCATTTCACGGGCCTTTTTGGCTGCGTGACGTGCCTGAGCTGCTAAAATTACTTTTTGGATAATTAATTTGGCATCATTTGGATTTTCTTCCAAATAATTCTCTAACATTTCTCCAACTGCTTGAGAAACTGGAGAAACAACTTCTCTATTTCCAAGTTTTGTTTTTGTCTGACCTTCGAATTGAGGCTCTGATACTTTTACCGAAATAATAGCTGTTAATCCTTCACGGAAGTCATCTCCAGCAATTTCGAATTTTAATTTATCTAATAAACCAGAAGCATCAGCATATTTTTTAAGTGTTCTTGTTAAACCACTTCTAAAACCTTGTAAATGCGTTCCTCCTTCGTGTGTATTGATATTATTTACGTAAGAGAAAATATTCTCTGTATAACTTGTATTGTAAATTAAGGCAACCTCAACTGGGATTTCACCTTTATCATGATCCATGCTGATTACATGAGAAACAATTGGCTCACGGTTACCATCCAGGTAACGGATATATTCTTTTAATCCTTCTGTAGAATGAAAAACTTCACTTTTGAATTCTCCTTTTTCATCAACTTCTCTCTTATCTGTAAAGGTGATTGTAATTCCTTTATTCAAGAAAGAAAGTTCACGCATACGCGCTGAAAGCGTATCGTATGAAAACTCAGTTGTTTGTGTAAAAATAGTGTCATCTGGATAAAAAGTCTGGCGTGTACCTCTTTTATCTGTTTCACCAATTTGTTTTACTGGATATAAAGATTTTCCTCTTTCATATTCCTGCTCGTAAATTTTTCCTTCTCTGAAAACAGTAGATTTCATGTGAACAGAAAGTGCATTTACAACAGAAACCCCAACTCCGTGAAGACCTCCAGAAACTTTATATGAATCTTTGTCGAATTTACCTCCGGCTCCGATTTTTGTCATTACCACCTCAAGCGCAGAAACTCCCTCTTTTTTATGCAAATCGACTGGAATACCACGTCCGTTATCTTCAACTGTAACCGAACCATCTTCGTTTATTGCAACACCAATAGTATCACAATGTCCGCCCATGGCCTCATCAATGGAGTTATCAACAACCTCATAAACTAAATGATGCAGTCCTCGAACTCCTACATCTCCAATATACATCGATGGACGCATTCTTACGTGCTCCATTCCTTCTAATGCCTGAATACTATCTGCTGAATAATTGTTCTTCTTGATTTCTTCGCTCATATAATTTATTCTAAAAAATGTATTTACTGTCTAACACGCAAATATATAAAAACGCGCGCTATATACCCACTAAAATAGCGTTTAAAGCAGTGAAGTTATTAACACAATTGGCTGAAAAAGAATAAAAATTCCAAATTTTTAAAATTCCAAATTCCAAAACTGAAAATTAGATAAAAATCAATGGTTTTTAGAAACTCTAAAATTTGAAATTCCAATTTTTTAAAATTCCAAATTCCAAAACTGTAAGTATAAAACTTTAGTTTAAATTCAAAAAATTAAATTCTTAAACTTTAACTCTAAAGTGTATTAAAATTGAAAAAACCGAAATTACATCTAATGCATTTCGGTTTTCTATATCAGCTCCAAATTGGAATTTGGAATTTATTTTATTTGAAAATTTTTCTTTCTTGGAATTTGGAATTTTAAAAAATTAGAATTTAGCCTTAAACCGCTACTCCAGATTTTGCAGTTTCAAAATTTCCATTTTGATGCGCTGCGTTTGCTCTTCCGCTTGGATCAAGGTTTTCCTGCCATTTCGGAATCCATTTACGGACTGTTTGCGCGGCGCTGACTTGTGGATAATATTTATGAAAAATAGAACGATACAAATAAGCTTCTTTTGTTGTTGGTGAATTGTATGGAAACTCTGCACTCGCGCCAGCCAATTGCTCATCTGTTACTTGCGAAGCACAATATTCAATCAATTCATCAACCCAGTTATAACCTACTCCATCAGAAAACTGCTCTTTCTGGCGCCATAAAACTTCTGACGGAAGATAAGGATCTTCTGGTGTATCAAATGCCTTTCTTAAAATGTATTTTTCAATTCCATCATATGTTTTAGGCTGTTTTTCTTCTGTTTTGATTCGGATATTTGTGTCTAAAAAAGTAGTGTCTAAAAACGGAAACCTTACTTCTAATCCATGTGCCATTGTTGTTTTGTCTGCACGAAGTAAATCTGCTGTAAACAACTTCTGAACTCTTTCGATTGTCTCATCCTGAAATTCTTCTGCCGAAGGCGCATTTCTAAAATACAAATGCCCTCCAAAAACTTCATCTGCTCCTTCTCCTGATAAAATAACTTTTACTCCTTGCTCAGCAATAGCTCTAGACAACAAGTACATTGGAACTCCAGACCTAACAGATATAATATCATAAGTCTCGATGTGATAAATTACTTTTTCTAAAATCTGTACTCCTTCTTCAACAGAAAAATGAATTTCGTGATGTTCTGTTCCTAAAAATTCTGCCGCTTTTCTAGCTACAATGTTATCTGGAGAATCTGCGCCTAAACCAATTGAAAAAGAATGTAATTTTTCTCCTTTTTGTTTTAAAACACGAGCAGTAATTGCAGAAGTTAAAGAGGAGTCTAAACCTCCTGAAAGTATAACACCAACCGGAACGTTTGCCAGTAATCTTTTGCTTGTAGCATCAATTAAACTCTGACGAACGGCATTTAAATCTAATGACTGATTTGCATTTTTATGATCTTCATATTCTGGACGGTAATATTTTACAAAACCTGTTTTCGCAGTATAATAATGCCCTGGAGGAAAAGTAGAAAACGATTTACATTGATCTGCAATAGATTTCATTTCTGATGAAAAATAAATTCTTCCTCTTTCATCTAAACCATAATACAAAGGTTTAACGCCAATTGGGTCACGGCCGGCAATATATTTATCGCCGTCAATTACCACAAATGCAAAATCACCATCTAGTTTATTACAGAAATCATAACCAAACTCTTCATAAAGATGTACAATGACTTCAGAATCTGATTCTGTTCTAAAAGTGTGATCCTTTAAAACCGTTTCTTTTAGTTCTTGATAATTGTAAATTTCGCCATCATGAACCATCCAAGCCTTACTAGTTCCTTGAATGGGCTGTTTACCCGAATTTAAATCAATGATTGATAGACTTTCATGACAGAGTACACTGCCATTTTCCATAATATGAATATCACTTTCATCAGGGCCACGGTGTGACATTCTTTCTGAAAGTTCTTTAACAAGTTTGGGGTCTTTTCCTTTACCGATTACGGCTAACAATCCAGACATAATATTCTATTTATTATTTATTGTACGGTATAAAACTTAAATTAAGTTCTACATTAAAAAATCATTAAAAATTTTCGCTAAAAGCAAAACTAAATATTATTTTTTGCTTTCCTAGATTTTCTTAAATTAAAATCTTAGGTTTTTAATTCTATTTGGAGAATGCCAAATATAAAAAAAGTAAACTTATTAATCACTAAAAGAAAACTTTAAACAGCTGAAATATAGAATTTAACATTTTTAGACAAGAAAGACGTCCTTAAAAAGGACGTCTTTCGGCAATATATATACTAATTCTAAAAATTAAACTCGCATTTAGGCTTTTACATAAGCATCATCATGAACACTTGCAACAGCTCTTCCAGATGGATCGTTCATGTTTTTGAAAGCTTCATCCCATTCTAGAGCAATTTTTGTACTACACGCTACACTTGCTTCTTGAGGTACGCATAACGCTGCTGCATCACTTGGAAAATGTTCTGTAAAGATTGAACGATAATAATATTCTTCTTTAGAAGTTGGCGTTTGTAATGGGAATTTAAATCTCGCATTTGCTAATTGCTCATCCGAAACTTCTTTGGCTACAACTTCTTTCAAAGTATCAATCCAGCTGTATCCAACTCCATCAGAAAATTGTTCTTTTTGTCTCCAAGCTACACTTTCTGGAAGCATGTCTTCAAAAGCTTTACGAACAACCCATTTTTCCATCGGATGTTCTTTGTTGATCATTTTATCTTGTGGGTTGATGCGCATGGCAACATCCATAAACTCTTTATCTAAAAATGGCACACGACCTTCGATTCCCCAAGCCGCTAAACTTTTGTTTGCACGTAAACAGTCGTACATGTGGAGTTTGCCTAATTTACGAACGTTTTCTTCGTGGAATTCTCTAGCGTTTGGTGCTTTGTGGAAATATAAATATCCTCCAAATAATTCATCTGCTCCTTCTCCCGAAAGAACCATTTTGATTCCCATTGATTTGATAACTCTCGCCATCAACCACATTGGAGTCGAAGCTCTAACTGTAGTTACATCGTACGTTTCTAAGTTATAAATTACATCACGAACTGCATCTAAACCTTCTTGGATTGTAAATTTAATTTCGTGGTGAATCGTTCCAATATGTTTTGCTACAACCTGCGCAGCAGCTAAATCTGGAGAACCTTCTAAACCAACTGAGAAAGAGTGCAATTGCGGATACCAAGCATCTGTTGTATCATCAGACTCAATTCTTTTTTGAGCGAATTTTTTAGCTACAGCGGAAGTAATAGAAGAATCTAAACCTCCAGAAAGTAAAACTCCGTAAGGAACATCACTCATTAATTGTCTGTGAACTGCTGCTTCAAGCGCTTTTCTAATTTCCGGAATACTTGTTTCGTTATCTTTTACAGCGTCATACTCAGTCCAATCTCTTTTGTACCATTGTACAAATTCTCCGTCTTTGCTTGACAAGTAATGTCCTGGAGGAAACAATTCGATTTTTGTACAATATCCTTCAAGAGCTTTTAACTCAGAAGCTACATAGAAAGTTCCGTGCTGATCCCATCCAATGTATAATGGAATAATTCCCATATGGTCACGAGCAACAAAATATTCGTCTTTATCAACATCGTAAATTGCGAAACCAAAGATTCCGTTTAATTCATCAACAAAGTTTGCTCCTTTTTCTCTGTATAAAGCCAAAATAACTTCACAGTCACTTTCTGTTTGAAAATTATATTTTCCTTCAAATTGTTTACGCAATTCTCTGTGATTGTAAATCTCACCATTTGCAGCTAAAACCAATTTTTTATCTTCTGTAAATAAAGGTTGTTTTCCTGAAGCTGGATCCACAATTGCCAAACGCTCATGCGAAAGAATTGCTTTATCATTGCTGTAAATCCCGCTCCAGTCTGGTCCGCGGTGACGAATGATTTTTGACATTTCTAATACTTGAGGTCTTAACGCTTCGGCTTTTTGTTTAAGATCAAAGGCACATACAATTCCACACATAATATTCTATATTTTATTTTTATAAATTTTAATTTGATAAGGCAAAGATGAAGTATTAGTTACAATTGAAAAACACATTCAGCAATATCAATTACAAATATCAATCAAAATAATCAATTTACATACTAAATGTAAAATTTTAATATCAAAAAAAGCTTTAAACTTTAAAATTTTAATTTTGAAAAGAAAATTGGTTTAAAAATGAAAGTTTTAATGAATTTATTGAATTAAATTTTGAGTTATTTGACACTAACTGAAAGATTCGTAAAGAGAATAATGAAATTTGTTCTCGAATTGTATTTTATACAAACATTAAGCGTAATGTCTGTCATCCTGACGAAGGAAGGATCACACTAGAAACTCCGCAAAGAATAACGCCAAATCTTTGTCGATCAGCTTGTGTGATCCTTCCTTCGTCAGGATGACAAGATTGTGGTGAGACCTTCTTTAAGCAGCTACCTTTGTCAAAGTTTTAAACTTTGACAAAGGTTCAGGCAATTAAAAGCAGATAATCATTAAGAGCGTTTTTGTCATCCTGACGAAGGAAGGATCACACTAGAAAATCCGCAAAGAATATCGCCAATCTTTGTCGACAAACTTGTGTGATCCTTCCTTCGTCAGGATGACAAGATTGCGTGCAGACTATTTTTTACGTACAGAACTTTGTCAAAGTTTAAAACTTTGACAAAGTTGAAAGCGTCAAAAAAGTTTTAAAGAAACAAAAACCTACTCTACACTTTCAATCGTATAATGCGTCTTATTAATCTCAAACTGAAACCCAGCTTTATTTCCCATTAAATGATTTCCTAAAGGAGATTGTGGCGAAAGCGCAATTACATTAATCCCGTCAATTGCGATTTTTGGGAGCGCGACACTAACATACAAATAGATTCCGTTTGCTTTGACCAAACTTCCCAGAACAATATTTTCTACTGATTTAGTGGAATCAATTTTATCCAAAATACCTTTTTGCTCAATTGCTTCTTTAAGTTTATTAGTCAATTTTTCCTGTTCGATATGCATCATCGATAAAGCCGTTTCATGTTTGTCGCCAGCAGAACCTTTTGCATCGTTTTTGGAATCTTCGGTCAAGTTTGAAATCATGTCTTTGTAAACATCAATGCGATCCTGAACCATTTGAGTATAATGAGAATATATTTTTTCTTTAAAAGTCATTTTCTTGAGGTACTGAAGTTCTGAACTGCAAAGATGCAAAGGTTTTTTCTTTATTAAAAAAAACAGCCACGAATTCACGAATCTACTCCAAAAAATTCATGAGTTCATGGCTGAAAAAAAAGGCACTTTATTCTTTTATAAAATCTTAGTGCCTTGGTGTCTTTAAAGCATTATGCCTAAAAATCAAATTTATAATTTGCGCCTCCTAAAACTTGGAAGCCTTGAACAGGATAATTTAACCATTTTTCATAAGCTTGATTTCCAATATTATTCAATTTCAAGAAAAACGTCAAACGTTCGCTGAATTTATATCCTAAATGTGCATTTGCATCAAAATAACTCTTTAAAGTTATCGGCGCATAATTGGCTGCCAAAGATGAATTTGCCTGTATATCTTTTCTTTCACCCACATAAAATACGTTTACACCCGCATACCATTGCTTCGTAATATTAACATCTAAAGTTGAACTTAATTTCATTGAAGGCAAATTCCAAGCTTCAACTAAATTATCAGTCTTATAACTATTAAAAGTTCCGTTGATTCCGAAAGTTACATTTTGAGAAAAATCGGCTTTTAGTTCTGCATAAAAACGTAAAGTTCTAATGTCTTCATAAACAACTCCAAACGAGTTTCCGAAAGCATAATCTTCGTTTGTAACTACTTCTGTATAATCATTTGCTTTAAACAACGCTTTATTTTTTTCATTCAAATAAGAACCCGTCACATTATAGTTAACATTATTCGCCAGTTTTCCTTTTAAACCTGCAAACACATTATATTGTGTACTTGACGGACGCATGTTTAAAGTTGGAGACAAAAATGGATTCTCGCTCACAAAATCAGCATAAGAATTTTGATTTAAACCTCCATTTACTCCCGTGTAAAAAATCATTAAATCGCCAACCAATTTATATGATGCATTTACTTTTGGATAAAAATAAAACTTGTTACCGCTGTTTTCAGAATCTGCACTGTAGAAAACTCCGGCTCCTAATTCTAAAGTCCAATCATTTTCATGAATTACAAAACTTGGTTCAATTCCAACATTTGTAAAACTGTATTTTAAAGCTTCTGTATTATCCTGTAAATAATTATTTTTAAAAGAACCGCTTACATGATCTACAATTACATTTGTTTTAATGCCTTGATCCATAACATCAACAGTGAAAGTTGGTTTTACATAAAACCTATTTTCTGATGAAGAGTAGCTGTCTGAAAAATGGGTAAATTTCGTCGAAAGATTACTAAAAATACTTTCTGTAAATTCGGCATTTCCACCAAGCCAAATCGTATTATAAGAATGATCTGGGCTAATACTATTTAGCAAATCTAAACGCTGCGCCGGATTTGTCGAACCAAATTCTGCCGGTAATCCATACCAATTATAAAGCTGATTTTGATATCCTAAATCAACATTCCAAGAATTATCTCTATTATTCTGTCCGTAACCTATATTGATTGCCGTATCATAAAACTCATCATTTAGTTCTACATCTTTAATACCGCCTTGCGATGAATGATGACGAAACATTCCCGCCACATAATCATTATTTCCTAAATCCTGATTTACAAATAATTCTGCGTTTAAAGTACTGTAGTTTCCAACTCCTAAAGTCGCATAATTATTAAATAATCTTTCTTTTTTAGCTTTTTCAACTCCCTCTGCTTTTCCTTTAGACGGCGTAAAAGTCGATGCCACAGGAACAGACAAAATACTGTATTTAATTACTTCTTTCGGCTGATTGCCGCTATCGTCAAGCGAAGGATTTTCTTTTACTTTAAAAGCATCTGAAATTGTCGGCGAATAAGGTTTTACTACGTTTACAGTTTCCGTTCCGATGCTTTCATTTTTCTTCTGCGCAATCGAAAACTGAGCTGTAAATAACACTAACAAAATAATTATTTTATGCTGGCAGTTTAATTTCATATTTCTTCTATTTGAGAGTATAGAAAAAAGATCATAGAATATAGACTTTGCTATATCTCAATCTTTTACTCAAACTCTTTGTTTTATTCTCTATATTCTATTTTCTTTTTTCTTAAATCTAAAATCTATCCCGAAGCTTCGGACTAAAGTCTAAAATCAATTAAGCTTCCCACTCTCCTTTTGCAACAAATTGAGCTTTTCCACCTATATTGATATCATATTGATCGTCAGTTAATTTTCCTTTGAAATAAATTTCAGACGGACGATTGATATAATCTCCCTGATGATTTGTCAATTCAAATTCAGGTTTATGGTATTTTAGCAAAAAGGCTTGTAAACACGTACTTGCACTTCCTGTTGCAGCATCTTCTACCAATTGATTGTGTTCGATGCAAAGCATTCTGCTAAAAAGTTTTGAACCTTCTAAATAATAAAAATACAATCCTCTGTGACTGGTTTTACAATGTTGCTGCAACCATTCGTCTGCTTTGTCTTTATCTAAAATTAAATTTTCCAAAGCTCTTTTACTGCTTAATCCAACCATTACAAAAGCACTTCCTGTTGTTACTTCCTGAATTGGAAACTGATTTTCGAAATCACTTACTTGTAGATTGCTGAAAAATGTAAAATCTGTTTTAGAGAAAGTATCCCAGAACTTTGGCTGCGCTGCTTTCAACCAAATCAAATCTTCGGTTTTATGAATTGCAATTGGTCCAATCGGAACTTCTAGTTTTATTTCGCTTGGCGAATGATCAAAAATTTTATTCATCAAAACCCAAGAAGTACCAATAATAGGATGCCCCGCAAACTGCATTTCTTGAGACGGAGTAAAAATTCTAATTTCCGCTTTACTATTTGTTTTGTCTAGTTTGGTTACAAATGTGCTTTCGGCAAAATTAATTTCGCGCGCCATCTGCTGCATTTCTTCTGAACTTAGATTTTCTGCATCCATAAAAACCGCTAACTGATTTCCTGCATATTTTTTATCGGCAAAAACATCAACTATATAAAAAGGTAAACTCATTTCTTTTTCTTTTTGGAGTATAGAATAAAGAATATAGAACATAGACTTTTCAATAAAGTCGCAAATCTATTTTCTATGCTCTATCTTCTTTATTCTTATCTATTAATTGACGAATTCGTTTTTGACTCTTCTGCTTTTATAGCACCTAACTCTTTTTTAGCTTCTTCCACAACATCTGGATAATCTGTAAAATTGTTGATTACGTTGTCTAAAATATAAGTTGCTTGATAGCTGTCTTTTAATCCGTAGAAGTTTTTAGCCATCAAGACTAAACCTTTTGCACCATAATATTTGTAAGCAGAATAGCTTTTTGCCAATTTCTGTACTGCAGTATTTGACGCTTCAAATTTTCCTTCTTTGGTTTTAAAGTAAGCATCATAATATAATGCTTCAGCTGCCAATTCTCCTTTAGAAGTTGTCGATAATTTAGCGTAAGCTGTTTTTGCTTTATCTTCATCTCCTGTTTGAATCGCCGCGCGTGCTACGATAATCTGCGCATCTGCTTTTACATTGGCATCAGATTTCGGATTTGCTAAAACTTTCTCTGCAGCAATAACCGAATTGTCATAATCCTTTTTATCGTAATAACATTTCATCAAATTAGCCTGAGCAAAGTTTTTATTCTGAGGATAATCTGCTTCGTTATCTAAACGGGTTAGAACTGGAATCGCTTTATCGCAATCTTTCGCTTTCAAATAAATCTGAGCCAATCTGTTCAAGGCTTGCTCCGTAAATTCACTTCTTGGCTGATCGATTACAAACTGATAATTAGCAGTCGATTTAGTTTCAGAACCTTCTGCATAATAAAGTTGTCCTAAATAGAAATTCGATTCTAAAGCATGCATTCCGTTCGGGAATTTTGCAATATAACCTGTAAAACCAGTAATGGCA
The DNA here is from genome assembly GCF_946479975.1 of uncultured Flavobacterium sp. The sequence continues at coordinate 24,570 of NZ_CAMLIX010000015.1, read as the reverse complement.
TTTTTAGCATTATTTTGACTGTATTGTTTGAAAGCTGCATCGTACGTATCATTATCCAATTCTGCATCTGTAACTGCAACGAAGTCAAGCGTACGAACCCAAGTTGCATATTCATCAACTTTTCCAGAATCAACATAAATTAATCTTGCTGTTGCAACTGCCTCTAGAGCTTCTGGTGTTTTTGGAAATTCTGCGGCAACTTTTTTAAACTTCGTTAAAGCTTGTTCATCACGATCTGAATTGTAATAAATCAAACCTTGTTTTAAAATTGCTTTTGACGAAAAAGATCCGTTTTTGAATTCAGAAATTAACTGATCATACGCTTTTATAGCCTGATCGTTTTTCTTTTCTGCAACATATGTATTTCCTAATTCGAACAACGCATCATCACGATAAGATGATTTTTTGTACATCAGAATAAAGTTGTTCAACTCATCTTCTTTCTTCGCATTATTTGACATAGATCCGTAAGAAAGTGCTCTTTGAAACTGCGCATAATCTGCATCTACACCTTTTGCTGCAATTGCTTTTCCGTAAGCTTCGTTTGCTGCGCTGTATTTTGAAGTCACAAAGCGACAATCTCCCAAACGCAAATAAGAATCGTTTAAACGAACTTTATCTGACGGAGAATTTTCAATTTGAGCCTGAAAAGAATTTGCTGCTTGATCGTATTCTTTTAATTTGAAATACGTGTAACCAATATTGTAGTTGATGTTTTTATATTCGTCTGTCGATTTTGCAGCGGCCATTCCAGCAAATTGTTTGTACGTTAACAAAGCATTCTGCATGTCATCGTTTAAATATTCTGTTTCTGCTTTCCAGAATGTGGCACGGGCTGTAAATTCAGGAGTTTTTTGTTCACTAATAGCACTTTTGAACATTTTACCCGCTTCTTGATAATTCGATTCATTGTACAATTCTACACCACGATAAAACAATACTTTTTGATATGCTGCTTTATTTTCTGCAGTTCTATTTTTTTCTAATAAAGCCAAAGCTTCTTTGTAGTTTTTAGAAGAAATATAAGAATCGACCAATAATTTTTCTACTTCTGCACGACTTGAATTATTTGGATATTTTTTCAAGAAATCCAATAAAATTCCTGGAACAGCTTGATACGCGTTTCCAATATCATAACTTAATTTAGCATAATTTAAAGAGGCGTCTTCTTGAATCTGCGCATTGAAATCCATTTCTGAAGCATTTTTAAAAGCGTTTAATGCTTCTTGTTTTTTGCCGATATTCAAATAACTTAAACCTAAATGATAATATGCATTTTGAGCTACGAAATCTCTTCCTTCAATAATTTTATTGAATTGAGAAATCGCTTTTTCGTAATTTTTCTGCTCATAATAAGCATAACCTAACTGATAAAAATCGGTATTATTCCATTTCCCTTTTTTACCTGCATATTTCTCTAAAAACGGAATCGCTTTATCGTATTGTTTTAAATTGAAATAACTTTCTCCAATAATTTTGTTTAGTTCCGATTTTTCAATTTCATTTGATTTATTCATTGCAACCTGCCCCAAATCAATCGCTTTTTGGAAATTTCCAAGTTTGAAATTCATGTCAGCTTGATAGTACGAAAGCTTTTCTTTGTATTTTTCTTCGCCCGAAACTTCATCAAAATATTTCGTTGCTTCTTTGTAATCGTCGCCTTCATAAGCCATAAATCCTAAGTAATATTTGGCTTGAGAACCATATTCTTTAGAATTTACTACTTTATTGAAATAATTGGTTGCTTCTTTTTTCTTTTTAGCATTAAAATAGCTGTAACCTTTCATGAAATTGAACTTATCAGACTCTGATTTGCTCATATAACTTTCATCTACTTTATCAAACCACTGCAAAGCTTTTGGATAATTTCCTTGTTCAAAAAAGTACTGCGCAGCTTCTATATAAGCCTGATTTTGTTTGGTACTTGTTGGGTAATCGCTTACAAATTTTTCTACCAGAGCATCAGCATTTGCTTTATTGGTTCTGATCGCACAATTGGCAATGTAAAACGCACAGTCAGACTGCACTTCTTCGGTAACGGCATTGTTTTTAACCTGCTCAAAAATAAGTTGCGCCGAAGCATATTGTTTGTCATTATATAAAGCCAGTGCTTTGTCAAAATCCTTTAAATCGTAAGTGTATATAGCTGATTTTTGTGCCGAAACTGTGGTCGAAATAAGGATAATTTGGAATAAAAAGAACCAGGAAAGTTTACGCATTTTCAAAATATTTAGTATTCAAATGTATCAATTTTATACGGTTTATAACGAAACGTTTTAAGGTTTTATTATGAACAAATAACTTATTTGATGTGATTTTCTGTTTATTTAAACTTCAAATTATTGGTTTTCAAACTTTCAAAAAAGAAATAATTCAAAACCATTTTAGCGATACAAGTTAGTATAAGCTAAGAAACCGCAGCTTTAAATATTTAAAATAAACTAACAGGACTTACATGATTTAATTTTTTAAACATTTTCGTAAGAAATGATTCAAATTTATTTTGAATACATACGTTATCTTATTACTTTTACCATTCAAACCTATTTTATTATGTCACAAAACGTACTGTCTCTTAAAGAAGTCACTATATATCAAGAAGGAAAAAAAATTATCTCTCACATTAATTTAGATGTTAATCATGGTGAATTTATCTACATCATTGGGAAAACAGGTTCTGGAAAAAGTAGTTTCTTAAAAACTTTATACGCTGATTTACCATTAGTTGAAGGAGAAGGACATATCGTTGAATTTGATTTGGCAACTTTAAAAGAAAACGATATTCCGTATTTAAGACGTAAAATCGGAATTGTATTTCAGGATTTTAAACTGCTTCCAGATCGTTCAATTAAAGACAATATGCTTTTTGTTTTGAGAGCTACAGGCTGGACAGAAAAAGAAGCAATGCTGCACAAAATTGATGAAGTTTTGGATAAAGTAGGCATGAAAGATTTTGTAAATAAAATGCCTCACCAGCTCTCTGGAGGAGAACAACAGCGTGTTGCAATTGCAAGAGCACTGCTTAACGATCCAGAATTTATCTTGGCAGACGAACCTACAGGAAACCTTGATCCACAAACAAGTTCTGAGGTTTTAGAAGTTTTAAAAGCAATTAACGCTGCTGGTAAAACCATTATTATGGCGACTCACGATTATGCTTTATTAATGAAATTCCCTTCTAAAACATTGAAATGCGAAGATGAAAGAATCTTCGAAGTGGTGCAAAGAAGCGTGTAATGCTTTCGATTTTAATTCCCGTTTACAATTACAACATTTTTTCGCTTGTAGAAACTTTACAGCAGCAAATTTTAAAATGTAATATTCCTTTTGAAATTATTTGTTTAGACGATGCTTCTCAAGAATATTTAATTGAAAATGAAAGAATTAATCGATTTGAAAACACCTCATTTTCTATTCTAGAAAAAAATATCGGACGAAGTGCAATTCGGAATTTATTAGCCCAAAAAGCCGTTTATGAAAACCTGCTTTTTTTGGATGCTGATGTAATGCCCGTAAATGATAATTTTCTCTCTAAATACATTTCAGAAATAAATAACAAAGTTGTTTTTGGAGGACTTTTATATCATGATAAAAAACCTGCGAAAGAACTGCTTTTGCGCTGGATTTATGGCATAGAAAGAGAAGCTTTACCTTTATCTCAAAGAATGCAAAATCCTGCTGAAACAGCTTTAGTTTCAAATTTATTGATTAAAAAAGAAATTGCGATTAAATTTCCTTTTGATGAAACGCTGACAAAATACGGCTACGAAGATTTACTTTTTTTCGCTGTTTTAAAAGCAAATAAAATCGAAATTACACCTATTGAAAATCCTGTTTTTCATTTGAATTTAGAGACTTCTGCCCTATTTTTAAACAAAACAAAATCGGCCTTAGAAAACTTAGTTTTATTGAATAATCAAAATAAGATTTCAATAAATGAAAGCAGAGTCATTGCCTCATTTGAACTTTTAAAAACATCTAAACTTCTTACTGTTTTTTCTTTTATTTTCAAGAAATTTGAATCCAAAATAGAGCGAAATCTTCTTTCAGAACAACCTTCGCTTTTTTTGTTTGACATTTATAAACTGGGTTATTTTGCCTTTTTAAAATCAAAATAAATGGCTTTTTTCTCTGTCATAATACCACTTTATAATAAAGAAAATTTTATCGAAAACACGATACAAAGTGTTTTGGATCAAACTTTTCAGGATTTTGAAATTATAGTAGTTAATGACGGATCTACAGATAAAAGTGAAGAAAAACTGCTTCAATTTAAAGATTCCAGAATTAGTTATTTTAGTAAAAACAATGAAGGCGCTTCGACCGCAAGAAATTACGGAATTGAAAAAGCAAATGCTGCTTTTATAACTTTTCTTGATGCAGATGATTATTGGTATCCTACTTTTTTGGAAACTATGTTTAATAACATTTCTAAAGTACCAGATCAGAAAGTTTTTTCGGGTGCCATTGAAATTGATACTTACAAAAAAATAATTCCGTCGCACTATTCTATTTCAAAATCAGGAAACGAATTTGAAATCGTAAATTATTTTCAAGCAAGTTTAAAAGAAACTGTTCTGTGTACATCCTGCGCGGTTTTTCATAAAACTGTTTTTGATGAAGCTGGAAAATTTGATACTAAAATCAAAAGTGGGCAAGACACCGATTTATGGATTCGAATTGGGCTCTTTTATCCTGTAGTTTTTTCGTGGAAAGTATTGGCTCGTTATGTTTATGATCCAAAAAGTCTTTCGAAAAACAATAAATTAATCAAAGAGAAAATGGATTTTTCTAAATATGAAGAACCAGAAAAAATCAACCTAGATTTAAAAAAGTTCTTAGATTTAAACCGATTTTCATTGGCCGTAAAAAGCAAATTAGCTGGAGAAAAAGCTCTTTTTGTTGCATATTCGCAACCAATTAATGTAAAGGAGTTATCTTTTAAGAAAAGAATATTATTACGTCTGCCTGCGTTTATTTTAGTGCCTTTGATTAAATTAAAAACCGTGCTTGCGAATTTAGGTTTAGGCTCATCGGTCTTTAAATAATTTGAATTTTTTATATTCCCGAATATAATCTTCTTCCTCAAATTCATCTGAAGACAAAACCAAACAAACACTTCCCGAAGAGAAATTTTTTAGTTCACGCCAAATTCCCGAAACAATCAAAAGTCCGACATTTGGTTTATTGAGCGTAACGGTTTTGCTATTTTTCCCGTCTTTTAAAACAACATCAAAACTACCGCTTAACGCAATCAAAAATTCTTGCTGTTCGATGTGTGCGTGTCCGCCCCTTTTGCTTCCGCTGGGTACATCGTACAAATAATATACTCTTTTGGAAACAAACGGAATTGTTTCTCCTTCAATCACAGAAAGATTTCCTCTTCGATCCTGAATTTTAGGAATTTCGATTAATTGAAGATCTGAAATACTGTTCATTTTTGATTCGTTAGAAGATTTTTCCATTGTGCTGCAATGTTTTTTAAAGTCAAATGTTGTACGCTTTCAACTGTATTCTTTTTACAAAATTTATATAATTCTTCATCCTCTGCCAATCGGTTTATGGCTTTGGACAAAGCTTTTGGATTATGATTTTCAACCAATAAACCATTAAATTCGTTTTGAATAATTTCTCTTGGCCCCGAATTACAATCGACTGAAACTACTGGCGTTCCCAAAGCTAATGATTCTACAATTGATAACGGAAAACCTTCATAATTACTGGTCAAAATCGTGAATTTTGCTTCGCGAACTTCTTCAAACGGATTTTGTTTGAAAGGAAGAATTTCTACAAAATCATTCAATTGTAAAGCTTTTATTTTCTGTTGAATAAAATTAAAATCATTTCCAGTTCCCATCAAATGCAGCCGATAACCTTTCTCGTATATTTTAGATTGCGAAAATGCTTCTAACATTAAAGTAAAATTCTTCACTTTTTCATCTAACCTTCCAAAAAACAAAATCACTTTTTTGGTTTCAGAAACCTCTTTTTTCAATTCTTCATCGGCAATAAAAAAAGGATTATAAATGGTAATCGTATTATCGAATTTATAAAGTTGTTTTACTTTCTCTTCAATTGCTTTTGAAACACAAATTAAAGCCTCGTCATTTTTATAAAGTACTATTGACCAAAATTTTGAAGAAGGAAAATAATTCTGAAAATTATAACTGTGAACAACGTAATATTTTTTTAAACCGCGGTATATGAATTTGGTAATTAATTCTCTAAGCAATACATTTCTCGATCTGCCGTCGATTACAATCTCGATATTATTTTTGGTTAAATAATTACGAAGTAATTTTCCTTTTTTTAATTTTCTAAAAAGAGAAAACGAACTTGAATTTTCTTTTTCTAAATTAAACAAAGTTCCTGTAAACGAATAATCTACAACATCGTTAACAATAATTGAATGAACCTCAAAACCAGAATCTTCTAACATAAAAGTCAATAAAGCTGCAAAACGTTCTGCTCCTCCTTTTCCTAAAGAATTTGAAACAATAGCAACTTTCTTTTTATTCATGTTTTTGACCGAAAAAGTAAATATATTTGTCAAATATACACATAAATGAAAGTTTTACTGGTAGGGGAATACAGTCATTTGCACAATTCTTTGAAAGATGGTTTGCAGCAATTGGGACACGAAGTTTTTATTATTGGTCAAAGTGACGGATTTAAAAATTTTCCTGTTGATTTTCCTATCCAAAAAAAATGGGATTCTGGTTTATTAAAGAAATTCAAAATTGCGCTTTACAAAATTGCTGGATTTGATATCAGCTCTTATTTAACCTATCGCCAATTCCTAAAATTCGAAAAGCAATGTACTGGTTTTGATGTGGTACAATTAATTAACGAAAACAGCTTTCAATGTACTTATTATTTTGAAAAAAAAATCATTTCTACTCTTTTAAAAAACAACAAGAAATTGTTTCTTTTAAGTTCTGGTTTTGATTATTTGAATGTAAAATATTGCTTTGAAAATCCTAATTTTAAATCGGTAATACCTTTATATTTAGAAAATAAAATTGATACAAAATCTTTTGGAAATGTATTGAAATTCCGCAAAAAAGCTTTTTTAAAACTGCATCAATTTATTTATCAGAATTGCCGCGGAATCATTGCTTCTGATTTAGATTATCATCTTCCCTTACAAGGAAATCCGAAATATTTAGGAATGATCTCGAATCCGATTAATATTGATAAACTTGCTTTTGAGCCTTTAAAAATTACGGATAAAATCGTTATTTTTCACGGAATCAATAATGATAATTATCTGAAAAAAGGAAACGATTATTTTGAAAAAGCTTTGGAAATAATTGAGAAAAAATACGATTCAAAAGTAGAAATCATTACGGTTCGAAGTGTTCCTTATGCGTCATATATTAACCTTTACAATCGGTCTCATATTTTATTAGATCAAATTTACGGATACGATCAAGGCTACAATGCTTTGGAATCGATGGCAAAAGGAAAAGTAGTTTTCACCAATGCTGAAACGGAGTTTATGAACTATTATAATCTTGCTGAAAAAGTCTGCATCAATGCGATTCCAAATGTCGATTATCTGGTAAAAGAATTGTCTTTTTTAATTGAAAATCCAGAAGAAATTGCGGCGATTGGAAAACGTGCCAGAGTTTTTATAGAAAAAGAACACAACTACGTAAAAATTGCACAGCGGTATATTGAAAAATGGAACGAAAACTAAAATAAACTTTTTCTGAAATAAATACCGAGAAGCAGTAAATAACATAAATTCTGAAAAGCGTAAGCTAAAACAATTCCTTCGATTTGGAATATTTTCATGCAATACAAACTGGCGAGATACAGAACAGATAAAGAAAATAATTCTGCAAATATAAAAGCTAAAGTCAGCTTTTTGGCAAAAAACTGATATCCTAAAATCAGTGCGCAGACTTTAAAAATATCGCCTAAAAACTGCCAGAAAAACAAATTTGTTACAGGCAGAAATTCTTTAGTAAAAAGAAGTTCAACCACAAAAAACCTTGCAAAATATAGCAGCAATAAACCCAAAACAAAAACAGGCAGAATAAATTTATAATACTGCCAAAAGACACTTTTAGTTTCTTGATTTGTAGAGGCTTTTGCCAATTTCGGAAGAAAATAAACAGTGAGAATCGTGCTTACAAACAACAGATAATAAGACGAAATTCGCGTCATAGTTTCCCAATATCCAGCCTGTTCGATTCCTAAATTCTGAATAATTTGATTTCGAATTGACAAAAAAACGATTGGCCCAAAAACCGAAGAAACCAAAGCCATCAACGAATAGGAAGACAGGTTTTTTATGATTTGAAAATCAAAGAATTTTAGTTTTATAACTTGAAAGAAATCAATCTCTTTTTGAACAAGATAAAAAGTTACAAAAAACAATAAAGCCGGTGCAATTACGATTGCTAACAAAGCTCCAATTGTCTGGTATTGTAAAATCATAAAAATAGAAACCAATAGTCCGATTGTGTTTCCTATAATATTGATCCAAATTACTTTTTGAAATTTCCCTAAACCATTTATTAAAGCAACAAAAAAAACAGACACAGCATAAAAAGGCAAAGCCAAAGATAAAACTTTGAACACCAATAGATATTGACTGTTATTTCCAAAAATTCTATTGTTCCAGTAATCGGCTGTGAAGAATAAAATTCCACTTAAAAAAATTGCCAAAAACAATAAACTTATAAAAACTGTTGTAATTATTTTTTGAAGTTCTGGTTTATTCTTTTCATTTTCAGCCGTATATTTTACAATTCCGTTTTGAAATCCTAAGGTGGAAATATTTTCTAAGGAAGTCAAAAAATTACGCAGATTTCCGACCAAAGCCATGCCGCTTGGACCAACGAATATCGCTAGTATTTTTGATGTAATTAAACCGATTCCGATTTTTAAAATCACGCTTAAACTGTTTAAAGAAGTGATTTTAAACAAAGTGGTTTGCACTATTTTTTTATAGAAATTCAAATTAATATTGATTTAAAATTTCAATAATAAAATCAACTTCAGAAGTTGTTAAAACGGGACTTATTGGTAAACTTAACACTTCATTGTGAATTTTCTCTGTAATTGGAAAAGACAAATTATTCCACTCCGAAAAGGCTTTTTGTTTATGTGGCGGAATTGGATAATGTATTAAAGTCTGGATATTATTCTGAGCTAAATATTCCTGTAAATGTTCTCTGTTTCTGGCTCTAACAACAAATAAATGAAAAACATGATTGTTTGAAAAATCCCAAAAAGGCAATTTTATTTTTTCGTATTTAATTTCAGTTAAATAACGCTTTGCAATTGCTCTTCTTATCTCATTTTCAGCATCTAAATTGGGTAATTTCAAATTTAAAAATCCAGCTTGTAATTCGTCTAATCTTGAATTTACGCCAATGTAATCGTTTTGATATTTTTTGTCTGAACCATAATTTCGAAGCGAAAAAAGAACTTTTGCCAATTCAGAATCATTTGTTACAATTGCACCGCCATCGCCCAAACAACCGAGATTTTTTCCTGGATAAAAGCTGTAAGCAGATGCTGATTTTAGATTTTTGTCCCGAAGTCTCGGGACAGATTTTAGATTTTCTGAATTTTGGAATTTAAATTTCTCTGTTCCATGCGATTGTGCTGCGTCTTCTACAACAATCAAATTATTATGGATTGCAATCTTATTTATTTGATCCATTTCGCATAATTGTCCGTATAAATGAACAGCCAAAATCGCTTTTGTTTTTGAAGTAATTTTTTCTTCAATCAAATCTGGATTGATATTGTAAGTTTCTAATTTTGGTTCGACTAAAACAGGAACCAAATCGGCTTGCAAAATGGCTAAAATACTGGCAATATAGGTATTTGCAGGAACAATAATTTCATCACCTTTTTTTAGTTTTCCGAGTTCGATATAACCTTTAAAAATTAAAACTAAAGCATCAAATCCGTTTCCAACTCCAATGCAGTATTTGGAATGGCAGTATTCAGCGAAAGCTTTTTCAAATGTTTCTACTTCTTTTCCTAAAATGTACCAGCCATTATTTAAAACCGTTTTCAGTTTTTCCTGAAAAGCGGTTTCATAAGGTTCGTTGATTTTTTTTAGGTCTAAAAATGGTATCACTTTATTTCAATTTTATAAAAATCCTGACTGTAAACAGAACAGCCTAATTCTTCTTTTTGTTTTAAAAGTCCTGCATTATATCCCGTAGTATTTTCATCATCTACAATTCCCATATCAAAAAAGTATTTCCCTTTTCGCTTGTATTTATGAATCAGATTGATGAATAAAAAGTCTAAAGCTCGAAATTCTTCTCCAATTTTTGAAGTTGCTCCATATTGTGATTTAACTACGTTTTTGGTTTCAAAAACTGTAATTCCAGCAATGATTTCATCGTTTCTGTAAGCAGAATATTGTTTTATGTTTTGAGGAAATTTAGCTTTTAAAAGTGTAATTTCTTCTTTGGAATGAACTGGCTTTGTATTGAATTTTTCTTGTAATCTTGGTTCCAAAATTTGATCCCAAAACAAGTCAAAATTTTCATCTTCAAAAATATCTAAGTCTAAATTTTCGATTCTTCTAAAGTGTTTCATTTTACTTTTTGAAATCTTCAACGGAACGGTTAAATTCGTCGCTAAATTCATTTCTTTTCGTTCTAAAACAGCACCTCTTTTCATTAGAAAAAATTCAATTGCCGTATTTCCTTCAAAAAAATAAAAATCTGGAATTGGCTTATAATGAAAGGTTTCGATTTGATTTTCTTTCAAAAAAAATAGAATTTCATCGAGAATCAATTCTACTTTTTCGGCATTTAATTTTGAAGTATAAACCAAACCGCCATAAGTAAGTCCTTGATGAGAATAAACCGCATTTTGTTTTTTATTGGCAGGAAGAACAGCACGTAATTTTTCTTCTTCAAAAACTAAAAGCGAAAAGTCTTCAAATCGATCTTTATGATATTCCATAAAATCGCGGTGAAATAAAAATGTAGCATTTTTTGCCTGAGCGATAAAATCGTTCCAAACGGCATAATCATCTTGATTGTATTGCTTTATGCTGTATTTTTTCATCTGTAAATCACTTATGATCAAAGGCTTTTAAATGCCATTTGTATTTTACTGCCAAAAGTCTGATTACTATAATAATAAGTGAAGTAACCAGATACAAAACATCATCGTTTAGGTTTAATTTTCTAAGACCAAAAAATACCATACCGCCAAGAATACAGATTGTTGCGTATATTTCTTCTCTAAAAACATTCGGAATTTCATTGCATAAAATGTCTCGAATTACGCCTCCAAAACATGCCGTCATAGTTCCCAGCGCAATACAAATTGCGGGATGAAGTCCAGTTAAAATTCCTCTTTCAAGACCAATTAATGTAAAAACGCCTAAACCAATTGTGTCAAAAAGGAATAAAGAAGTTCTGAGTTTATCAAAACTTTTTCTAAAAATAATCGCTAGAAAAAATCCTAGAATAATTACATAAACGTACTGCATATCACGCATCCAGCCTACTGGCGTACGCCCAATTAATACGTCACGCAATGTTCCGCCCCCAACTGCAGTAACAAACGCAATAATAAAAACACCAAACGGATCTAGTTTTTTGTGCATTGCCGTTAAAGCGCCAGACATAGCAAATGCCATTGTCCCAATAATATCTAGTAAGTGAAACATTTTTTCTTAAGTTACAAAGATGTAAAGGTACAAAGGTGCAGAGATTTTAGTAGTGTTCCTATTTTTTTAATACTATTTCTATTTCAGGACTTATACTTTTTATGGCTTCAAAAAATCTCTTTTTGTCTTTTGGAGAAATTAATACCGAATTATATTTTCCGTACACAATTTCGAGTCTGTCGAGCGAAAGAGCTGGTGAACTTAAAACATTAAATGTTTCTGAAATCTTTTTAATGCTCTGAATTTCGATTAAAATATTAATTAGAAAACCACATTTTATTCTCAATTTTCCGCTTTCGATGGTATAAAAAGTAGTTGCAAACATGTGTATAATAAATGCAATGACAAAAAGGATAAAAATAAAACCTGCCCACTTTTGCTCAATAACGAACTGCTTTAATGCTAGTCCAAAAATTATAACTAAGAGAAATACTAGCCAGAGATCGACTTTAGATTTGAATTTTTCCATTTCCAATTACGGCATTATTTTTTAACGTAAATGGGACTTCTTTTTAATAAATAAGATACAGAATCCATCCAGCTGTCTTTTACTGCCAAAAATGGTTTGCGAGTCTGCGAGTAGATTTTGTCCTTATTTTTATACATATCAAAGTAAACAGTATAATAATAGTAATTCTGATTATTGGATGTTGTGGTCGAAACATCGCTTGTGGTTACCTTTTTATTATTGTTGCTCACTTTTGCGTTACCGCTGTTGTAAGTAGTTGCAGTTGCAGTAGTTCCAATTGTATAAGAAATTTTAGTTGCTACAATATTATCAACTCCAAGTATTTTTTCGAGATCATCAATTGGAGTTTCATCAATGTTAGTGTGATCGATTCCTGCTTTGTGCAGCAAACTGTTTGTAGTTCTTAAATCTTGAACCGTTAACGGAAAAATATTAGACGATTTGTCCAGCAATTTATTGTAAAGATCATTTTGGGCAAATTTTGCCATATCTTCTGAACTTTCCTGTGTATCTGAATTTAAATACGGAACAGGAAGAACCGCAATCGTATTGGTTTTCATTTCAGATGCTGTAATTGAAGATGAACCAGATGATGGCGAAGTATTTTCCTGACTTACATCAAAAGTTTGAGATCTTCCGCTGGCAAAGTCAATTCTGGCAATTTGAGAAACGTCAAGCGAAATCTGCATGGTTTCTCCCGGAAGCGAATATTCTACCGTTTTATCAGACATTTTAGCAATCGTACATTCAATAATCTGGTAATCTCTTTTGATGATTTTATCTAGTTTTTTTCCGCCTTGAGCGAAACTAAAAACAAAAGCAAACAACATTACAATAAGAAGGAGGATTTTTTTATTTTTCATGGTGGTATTTTTATATGGAATGTACTAAGTAATAATCAGCTAAATATAAAAAATAAAAACGTAAAATATAGAATCTTTCCTACTTCTTAAAGAAAAAATTACATGTGTTGTGTGTAGAAATTATAATCTTTTAAAATTACGCGGATAAAATCGCTGTTGTTTCCTGACTGATTCTTAATTCCGGTTACACTTTCGATTTTTGCCACTAATTTGTAAATGATTTCGTGATCGTTTTTGGCTTCGGCTTTTTGATAGGTTTCTTTAATAATACGCATATCATTGTCTGAAAGTTTGATAACCAAAGGATAAGTCGGCACGTATGAATCTCCAATTTCTTCTAAAATGGTATGACTAATATTAATTTTATTTTTTAAAGTTATAACGGCAGTTCCCGCTGCCATGTCTCCCAAACGCTGCGATTTCTGACTTGTAATTACCGTGATTAATCCTGGAAGTCCAAAAAGCGTAAAAAAGTCGATTACTCTAAAAAACCATCTTACAAGATAATCGCCAAAACCAGCTTGGTAGCCGTCTATTTTTACGACTTTTATTTTGACTAATTTTTTTCCAAATGACTGTCCTTCAAAAACACTTTCTAAAACTAAAGAATACACAATCATTGGCGAATAAATAATTAAATAAACAGCACCTTTTGACCATTGATCCATATTAGACATCAATCGATCAACTTGAAGCCAGTCAAAAACAAATAGGGAAACAGCGTACCAATAGGAGATTATAATAGCTAAATCGATGAAAAAAGAACCCAGTCTTTCGCCAACAGTAGCAGCTATAAAATTTATTTTGACATTTTGTGTCGTATTAATAGATAATTCTGACATATTTCATATTTTAGCCAACAATGAGAGAAATCGCTTTTATAAAACAAAACAAAGAAAAATGGCTCGAATTCGAGCTGGCAATTTTCGGTAAATCTAAGAAAAATCCTGATGAATTGGCTAATTTATACATTCAAATGATGAATGACTTAGCTTATGCGCAAACTTATTACCCTAAAAGTAAAACGGTTATTTATTTAAATCACCTGGCTTCTCAGATTTATCAAAAAATTTATAAAACCAAACGAACAGACCGCAATCAATTCGTAGATTTCTTCAAAATTGATGTTCCTTTATTGGTTTATGAATATAAAAGATATCTGCTTTATGCCTTTGTTTTATTTTTTGTAACGGTTGCTATTGGAGTACTTTCTGCACGTTTCGATCAAGATTTTGTTCGTTTGATTTTAGGAGACGAATATGTCAATATGACTTTAGAGAACATCAAAAAAGGCAATCCGATGGCTGTTTACGGCTCAGGAAGCAATTGGGGAAGTTTTATCGGCATCACAGTCAATAATCTTTATGTGGGTGCAAAATGTTATTTTTTCGGCATTTTTGCTGGGATTGGAACCTTTGTTATTTTTCTTCAAAACTGCATCATGCTGGGTTCTTTTCAATACTTTTTTTATGAACAAGGTGTTTTTTGGAAAAGTGTTCGAGGCATCTGGATTCACGGTTCTATGGAAATTTTTGCTATCGTGATAGAAACTACGGCTGGATTTATTTTAGGCGCTTCTATCCTATTTCCTAAAACTTTTTCTAGAATGAATTCTTTTAAAATTGGTTTTAAAAACAGTTTCAAAATTTTCCTGAGTACTTTTCCGTTTACGATTGGTTCAGGATTTTTAGAAGGTTTTATTACCCGATATTCTATTGATATGCCAAATTGGTTGAGCAGTTTTATAATCTTAATTACGCTTGCAATTATCTCTTTTTATTATTTGGTTTATCCCTTTATAGTGCACAAAAAATTACATTCTTTAACCGCCGAAAATCTTTTAAAAGAGTAATGACAAGATTATTATTTATTTTATCTTTTATTTTTTGCTGCTGTGTTGCTAAGGCTCAGGATTCTCTTCCTGAACCCGTAGCTGTAGATCCGCCAAAAATTAGTTCGATTCAATATACTGAAAAAGATATTCAGGTAGATTCTAGAACAGTAACGCCTAAACATTTCGATAAAAATTTCAAGAAAAAATATACTGATCCTGAATTTGTTTATGAATACAAAGCTCCAGAAAAAAGCTGGTGGGATCATTTTATGCATTGGCTGGCAACCAAATTTGCGAGTTTATTTAAATTTAAAAGCGTTAAAACCTCACTAAATTTTCTAGGAATTTTGTTTAGAGTTTTGGCCGTGGTAATTGTTATCGTTTTGATTTACTTCATTGCAAAAGCCATTACGAAGCAAGAAGGAAGATGGATTTTTGGAAAAAGCGCCAAAAAAGCTATTTTTTATTCTGATGCCGAGAAAAATATTCATCTTTTAGATTTCGAAAAATTGATAAAAGAAAGTATTGATGCGGGCGAAAGAAGAATTGCAATACGTTATTATTATCTCTGGCTTTTAAAGGTCATGGCGCAGCACAATTATATTGAATGGGATATTGAAAAAACCAATTCAGATTATTTGTACGAATTACGTCAGCCCGCTCATAAAGAGGAATTTATGTATCTTTCTTATTTGTACAATTATATTTGGTACGGAGAATTTGAGATTGATGAAGCCAAATTTAGAAAAACAGAAAACAGATTTAAGAATGCTTTAAAAACTTTCGGCAATGGATAAAAACGTCAAGATATACATTGCTATTCTGGTATTCATAATCAGTTTGATTATTATTACAGATAAAGGACAGCCAAAACCTATTGACTGGACTCCTACTTATGCTGTAAATGATAAAATTCCGTTTGGCTTATACATTTTTGATCATGAAATTAAAGGCTTCTTTAAGAATCAAAAAGTAGAGAAAATTTCGACACAGACACCGTATGAGTATTTGGATTCTCAATATGACGAAAGTAAAGATGTCGAAACGTATAAAATTAAAGGCACTTTTATCAATATTTCTGAAGCGAATAATATTGATGAACAATCGATGAAAGAGATTCTTTATTTTGTTTCACACGGAAATAAAGCTTTTTTAAGCATGAGAGCATTTCCAAAAGTTTTGCTGGATTCTTTAAAAATCGAATTAAAAACCGATTTTATACCGTCTGAAAATGTTTCGATCTCGATGGCGAATAAAAATGTAAGTTCAAAAAAATATACTTTTAATACTGGTTTAAGCGATTACTTTTCTAGAATTGATACTTTGAATACGAAAGTTTTAGGCTATCAAAACAGCAATAAAACCAAAAGGCAAGTTAATTTTATTGAAGTTCCTTATAAAAATGGTTATGTGTATTTGCACACACAGCCGGTGGCATTTACCAATTATAATCTGCTGAAAAAAGAGCATTATCAATATGCCGAGAATGTGCTTTCGTACTTTACAAAAGGAAATATATTTTGGTACAATAAGAGTTTTAATGATAAAAGAATTTCAAGTTCGCCGTTGCGTTATATTTTCAGTCAGCCCGCGTTGAAATCTGCTTGGTTTTTGGGACTTCTTGGAATTTTGATTTTTATGATTTTTAATGCAAAACGAAAACAACGAATTGTTCCTATTATAAAACCTTTGCAGAATCTAACCGTAGATTTTACCAAAACAATTGGGAATTTGTATTATCAAGAAGGAGATCACACTAATATTATCGATAAAAAAATTATCTATTTCTTAGAAAAAGTCAGAACCGATTATTTGATTGATACTTCTAAATTAGACGAAGAATTTATTAAAAAACTGCATTACAAAACCGGAAAAGACGAAAAAGACATTGAAGACCTTGTTCGTTTAATTAACGAGCATCGAAATAGTTATCACGGAAGTCTTGAAGATGACTTGATCAAAATAAATGCAGCAATAGAAAAGATTTTACATTAACTAAAAAATATTTGCAACAGATTTTAAATTCTTTTAAACCTTTAAATTTCTAGCAAAATAAAATAAAAACAGACCAAATTATGGACGATATCAATACAACATCAAACGAAATCACAAATGAAAATGTGAATTTTGAGACTAGAATTAATTTAGGACCTCTTTTAGAACACGTAAATACAATTAAAAAAGAGATCGAAACTGTAATTGTAGGACAACACAAAATGGTCGATCAGCTTTTGGTTGCTATTTTGTCAAACGGACATGTTCTTTTGGAAGGAGTTCCTGGAGTTGCCAAAACAATTACGGCTAAATTATTGTCTAAAACTTTGAATATTGGTTTCAGCAGAATTCAATTTACGCCAGATTTAATGCCTTCTGATATTTTAGGAACTTCAATTTTTAATTTAAAAACTTCGGAGTTTGAATTTAAAAAAGGACCTATTTTCTCTAATTTAATTTTAATTGATGAAATCAACCGTGCGCCTGCCAAAACGCAAGCCGCTCTTTTTGAAGTTATGGAAGAGCGTCAGATTACAATTGACGGTTCTAGTTATCAATTAGAAACTCCGTTTTTGGTAATTGCAACTCAAAACCCAATTGAGCAGGAAGGAACATATCGTTTGCCTGAGGCGCAATTGGACCGTTTTCTTTTCAAAATTACTATCGATTATCCAAAATTGAATGAAGAAATTTTAATCATTCAAAGAGAACATTCTTTACAGGATCACGGAAAATTGGATGCTATAAAAACAGTTCTTTCTGGACAAGAAATCAAAGAATATCAAGCTTTGGTAAAACAAATTAGAGTCGAACAAAATTTATTAGAATATATCGCCAGAATTGTAGTAAACACACGCGAAAATGCCTTTTTATATTTAGGTGCTTCGCCTCGTGCTTCGATTGCTATTTTGAATGCTGCCAAAGGTTTTGCTGCCATCCGCGGACGTGATTTTGTTACTCCAGAAGATATTAAAGAAGCGGCAATTCCTGTTTTACAACATCGCGTTATTGTAACGCCAGAGCGCGAAATGGAAGGTATTACAAGTTCTGAAATCATTAAACAAATTATTGAAACGGTAGAGATTCCTAGGTAGTTTTTTAGTTTTCAGTTTTCAGTCGCAGTCGCAGTATTCAGTCGCAGTTAAACAACCGTAAACTGAGACTGAATACTGAGACTGAAAACTGAAAACTTTCAATGAACCACTTGTCACCCTGAGCGAAGTCGAAGGGCGAAAAGGGCTTCGACTTCGCTCAGCCAGACAACCAAACGTGAAACTTGAAACTGGAGACCTGAAACAATAAAAATAAAAAATTTGAAAACATCTAAACTTCTTATTTCGTTCTCTCTGCTTCTGCTGATTGTTCAATCTGCAAATGCTACTTATTTTAAAGAGAAAAAAGAATCTTTTTATTTCAAAAGTGATAAACAGGAGATTGAAATTCTAGTTAAAAAATTGTACGAATGGGTTGAAACCAAAAACAGCAACAATGATTTCAATCCGCTTGCAAACAAAAAAGGAGACAAATACATTGGCTTAGATTTAAACGCACATAAAAAAAGGCTGGAAGAACTGAACAAAACCAATTTCTTCTCGCAACAATTTTTAGACAATTACAATAAAATTGCTTTACAAATAGATTCTAATCTAAAAACTAAAAAAATAGAATGGTTTGAAGGAGAACTACCTCCTTTTGGGAATGATACTAATCCGTGGTGCAATTGTCAAGACAATCCAGAAAATTATTGGAAAACAATGACAATAAACCATATGAAAATTGAAAACAATAATGCTTC
The DNA here is from genome assembly GCF_946479975.1 of uncultured Flavobacterium sp. The sequence continues at coordinate 5,949 of NZ_CAMLIX010000015.1, read as the reverse complement.
TTTTGATTGGACTTGGTCCTGGAAGGGCGATTTTAAATATAAGGTTAAAACAGTTAAAGAAAACGGGATTTGGAAAATAGCATTTCTCGAAGGCTTTGACTTTAATGACTTCACTAAAATTTAATAGAAAATATAAAACTGAGAAAACTTGAAATTCATAAAAAGTCTATATCTGAATAATTTCTTTTTCTATGTGCTGATTGGCATTATAGGATTGTTTATTTGTGCTTTTATTTTTCCAAACATTTACAATGCTGTCTGGCTTATTGTTTTGGCTTTTAGTACTTTTTTAGTTTTGGATGTTTTAATTCTTTACATCGCACGAACTGGACTTGAGGCAGAAAGAATTACGCCAGAAAAATTATCAAATGGAGATTTAAATCCCATAAGAATCAATTTAAAAAATCATTATAATTTTCCTGTTTTAGTTAAGATTATTGATGAAATTCCGTTTCAGTTTCAGGTTCGTGATTTCAAAATTGTAAAGTCAATAAAAGCTGCAACACAAAAAGAAATTGGCTACGAACTTCGCCCGACAGAACGAGGTGAATATCATTTTGGAGCTTTAAATGTTTATGTTTCTTCACCATTACGATTGATTGCCAGAAGATTTTCTTTTGCTAAAGATCAAATGGTGCCTACTTATCCTTCTTATATTCAGTTAAGAAAATACGATTTGATCGCTTTCTCAAATACATTATTTCAATACGGAATAAAGAAAATCCGCAGAATCGGCCATACAATGGAGTTTGAACAAATTAAAGAATATGTTCAAGGCGATGATTTAAGAACGTTGAACTGGAAAGCGACCGCCAAAAGAAATTCTTTAATGGTCAATCAGTTTCAGGACGAAAAATCGCAGTCGGTTTACATGGCAATTGACAAAGGCCGTGTTATGCAAATGCCTTTTGACGGCTTAAGTTTATTGGATTATGCAATTAATTCGGCTTTGGTTTTATCCAATGTAATTTTGAAAAAACAAGATAAAGCGGGACTTTTTTCTTTTTCTAAAAAGGTAGAAAACAGAGTTTTTGCCGAAAGAAGAGGTTCGCAGATGCAGAAAATCCTAGAAACTTTATACAATGTAAAAACTGACTTTTTTGAAAGCGATTACAGCCGATTGTATGTTGATATTAAGAAAAACATCAATCAAAGAAGTTTAATTATTCTGTACACGAATTTTGAAACAATGGACGGTTTAAATCGACAATTGTCCTATTTAAAAGGAATTGCGAAGAGTCATTTATTGGTCGTTGTTTTCTTTAGCAATACCGAATTAAACAGCATCATCAACAAAAAAACAACTACAATTCAGGAAGTTTACGATAAAGTGATTGCCGAGAAATTTATGTTTGAAAAGCGATTGATTGTAAATGAATTGAAGAAATACGGAATTCATTCTGTTTTAACGCAGCCCGAAAATCTTACGCTTGACGCTATTAATAAATATTTGGAGATTAAATCTCGAGGTATTTTATAATTTATTCATTAGTTCACTATTTTCATCTCAATCAAAATCAAATCAAAAAATGAAATTAAAAATTAGTTTTCTTGTATTTTTCGCCTTTTTTGCACAACTAGTTATCAGTCAGCAAAATATTCCAACAATAAAAGCAACATCAAAAAAACTTGATATTAGAGATGGTAATTTATACAAAAAACAATCTTGGAATATTTCTCCTGAACTAAATCCAGATGTTTACGAAACATCTTCTTTAGGAAAAAAAGTAACTTTTATTACCGATAAAGATTCAATTTCAATAAAAATTAAAAAAAACACTCAATTTGATTTTGTCATTTTACTTAATGATTCTGTAAAAGCTCATACACAGATAAAGTATAAAGCCACTACATCTCGTTTAGAAATACTTAAAAAAGCCGGAAAGTATAATTATTCTGATAATAGATTTATTCCTGAATTCACTTATCAGCCAAAGGAAAATTCTAATCTAATGAAAATTAGAAAAGATTTCAAACTAGATTCAATTGCTGGAACTGGAAGCGAAACTTCTCAAATTCTTAATTTACTTCATTGGGTACATAAAATTATCAGACATGATGGAGCCAGTTATAATCCTGAGCTAAAAAATGCAATTGACTTAGTAAAAGTATGCAAAACCGAAAATAGAGGTCTTAACTGCAGAATGATGTCTACAATTCTTAATGAATGTTATTTAGCCATGGGTATAAAATCGAGATACATTACCTGTATGCCAAAAGAAACTGATTTTGATGATTGTCACGTAATTAATATGGTGTACAGCAATGAATTTAAAAAATGGATTTGGATAGATCCTACTTTCGATGCTTATGTTATGAATGAGAAAGGAGAATTACTTGGAATTCAAGAAGTAAGAGAAAGATTAATTACAGGAAAAACATTGATTTTAAATCCTGAAGCAAATTGGAATAACAAAACAACGCAAACTAAAGAAAATTACCTAGAAATTTACATGGCTAAAAATCTATACAGACTAAAAACTCCTGTTTACAGTGAATATGATACTGAAACTGTGAAAGCTGGAAAAGAAATCGCATATGTTGAATTATTGCCATTAGATGGAATTGAACAAACCCCGCAAAAAGCAGAGTTTACGAATACTAAAATAAATGTAAAAACGATCAATTACAAGACAAATAATCCAAATTTGTTTTGGGCTAAGCCAACAAAATAGAAGTTTTTATAAGTGAAATAATTTAGGGAAAATATAAAATAGTTATTAAACCTCTTTACGCTATATTCGATTTCATTCATTTTATCTATTATTAATTTATAGTTACGTTACGTCATCCCGTAAAAATTCATTAATTAAATTAATTAGTTTTGAGGCAATTAATGTAATTTCAAATTAATAAAAACATGAAAAAAGCAATTCTATTTCTGTTCATTTTATTAAGCATTCAATCTCAGGCACAAAAAACAGAAAACATCATCATAATTACCACAGATGGTTTTAGATGGCAGGAAGTTTTTAAAGGAATTGATCCTGCGATTGCCAATGATAAAAAATTCAATCAAGGAGACAGCGCTTACATTTATAAGAAATACGGAGATGCAGATATTAAAGAAGCACGCAAAAAATTAATGCCTTTTTTGTGGTCTGAAATTGTTTCTAAAGGACAAATTTATGGCAATAGAAATTTAGGGAACAAAGTTGATGTTGCGAATCCGTATTGGTTTAGTTATCCTGGTTACAGCGAAATCATGACTGGAAATGTTGATCTTCAAGTAAATTCAAACGGATACAAACCAAATCCGAATGTGAATGTTTTAGAGTTTTTAAATCAACAGTCAAAATTTAAGGGAAAAGTTACCGCCTTTGGTGCTTGGGACGCTTTTGATAGAATTCTGAATGAAGAAAGAAGTGGTTTTCCAGTAATTTCTGCTTTTGATAAAGTGGGCGGAAACAAGCCAACATCTGCTCAGAAATTATTAAACGAAATGCGAGACAATTCGTTTAAGCCTTTTCATCAGGATGAGTGTCTGGATGTTTTTACACATTATCAGGCAATGGATGAATTGAAAGCTAAAAAGCCAAAAGTACTTTACATTGCTTACGGAGAAACCGATGAATGGGCACATCACGGAGATTATAGATCGTATCTCGACGCAGCAAATCAAGTAGATAAATGGATTCAGGAAATTTGGAATTTTGTTCAAAATGATCCTCAGTACAAAAACAAAACAACCTTATTTATAACAGTAGATCACGGACGCGGCGACAAAGTAAAAACGCAATGGACAGATCACGGTGCTGATGTTCCAGGCGCATCTGAAATTTGGTTTGCCGCAATGGGACCAGAAATTGCTCCGAAAGGCGAGATTAAAACCGAATCTCAATTCTACCAGAAACAATTTGCCCAAACTTTAGCAAAAATTATGGGATATGATTTTAAAACGTCGCATCCTGTTGAGAAAGAAATTTCAGAAGTATTTTAATGCAACCCAAAACCCTAAATAATTTTTAACCAATTAAACCAATCCAATGAAAAAAACAGTATTATTTGTTTTGTTATGGACAATTTCCATTTTTAAGATGTCTGCACAACAGCCTGATACGCTTAAAGCTTATTACGACAAAATTGAAAAATCGTTTACTTACGAGTCAGGAAAAATTAAACTTACAGAAGGAGAAGGAACTTTGAATGTTCCAAAAGGCTTTAAATTTTTAAATGGAGAACAAACTCAAAACGTTCTAAGTAATTTATGGGGAAATCCCGAAGATAAAACGATTTTAGGTTCACTTGTTCCAGACGGAAAAGGTGTTACGCATATGGACAGCTGGATGTTTGTAATTAGCTATCAAGGCGATGGTTATGTAAAAGATGACGACGCCGACGATATTGATTATGACGATTTGCTAAAAACCATGAAAGAGGATGTTGCAACAGCAAATGTAGAAAGAAAAAATGCCGGCTATTCTGAAGTGCAATTGATTGGATGGGCATCTAAACCATTTTATGACAACAACTTAAAAGTATTGCATTGGGCAAAAGAATTGCAGTTTGGAGACGATAAAAATCATACTTTAAATTACGATTTAAGAGTTTTAGGAAGAAAAGGAATGTATAATATTTCTGCTGTTGCCGGTGTAAATCAGTTAGAAGAAGTTAAAAAGAGTATTCCAGGAATCATTAAAAGTGTAGAATTTAATGATGGTCATAAATATTTGGATTTTGATGCTGATACAGATACCGTAGCCGCTTGGACAATAGGTGGATTAGTTGCTGGAAAAGTTCTGGCAAAAGTTGGATTCTTTGCTATTTTGGCAAAATTCGGAAAGATCATTGTAATCGGAATTATCGCTGCTTTTGCAGCAGTAAAGAAATTTCTTTTTGGGAGCAAAGACCAAGTTGTGACTAAACCAGCTGAAGAAACTGCTCTTTTAGAAGAAAATAATAATTCTACTGAAGAGTAATTTTTTAGCCACGAATTTCACGAATTCGCACGAATTATTTTTTTTCTCTTTCTACGAGAAAAATTAGTGAAAATTCATGAAATTCGTGGCTAAAAAAAAACTTATTGCATAACTACGAGCTTTTAAAAACCTTGCAGGAAGAAAAAATCTCAGTACCTTAGCGCCTTAGAATCTTAGTCGCTTAAAAAATGAAACAAATCACTTCAGTTCAAAATCCGTTTATAAAATCTTTGGTTTTACTTCAAGAAAAATCCAAAGCCAGAAAACAAACCGGAACATTTTTAATTGAAGGCTTTCGCGAAATTTCATTAGCCATCAAAGGCGGTTACGAAATAGAAACCGTTTTATTTTTACCTGAATTAGTTGCTGAAACTGAAATCAACAAACTGATTCAGAATCCGTTTCAAATTATTGAAATCAATAAGGAAGTTTACCAAAAACTAGCCTACCGCGATACTACAGAAGGAATTTTAGCGGTTGCAAAAAGCAAATCCCTAAAATTATCTGATTTAAAATTATCTGACAATCCTTTAATTATGGTTGTTGAATCCTTGGAAAAACCCGGAAATATCGGCGCGGTTTTACGAACTGCAGATGCAGCAAATCTTGACGCTGTTTTAATTGCAAATCCAAAAAGTGATTTATACAATCCGAATATTGTTCGCTCAAGCGTGGGATGTTTGTTTACCAATCAAATTGCAACAGGAACATCCGAAGAAATTATTGCTTTTTTAAAAGAAAAAAACATCAATTTCTACAGTGCCACTTTACAAAATTCAACTTCTTATCACACTCAAGATTTTACTACTCCAACTGCTTTGGTTGTGGGAACAGAAGCTACAGGTTTAACACAGCAATGGCGTGATGAAGCAACTCAGAACATCATTATCCCAATGCAGGGCGAAATCGACAGCATGAACGTTTCTGTTGCTGCAGCGATTTTAATTTTTGAAGCCAAAAGACAAAGAGGGTTTTAATTTTAGATTTTAGATTTTAGATTTTAGATTTTAGATTTTAGATTTTAGATTTT
>NZ_CAMLIX010000014.1 GCF_946479975.1 uncultured Flavobacterium sp. | reverse complement strand
CAATAAAAAGTAAAAAAACAAGTAATACTTTGTAATTTCCTTTGTAAAAGATTTTATGTAAAGCTAAATCCTTTCGATAAGCAAAAATCATTATGATTACGAATGCAATAAAAAAACAGACTCCAAATAGTATTTGTCCTTGACTAAACATAGTTTTAAAAATTTTTAGCAAATTTAGAGATTTGTAAATGATTTGTGGCTAAATTGGGTTTTCATTTCCTTCAATTTTATTTTAATTTTATAAAGAAGTGAAGTAAATTAGCCAAAAAAAGAAAAACAACTATATGAAAAAACAACTCGACGCCGTAACAGAATTTCACACTGCCTTTAAAATTGGTCACAGCGCAACTCCAATTGCTGATGTAGGATCGGAGAAAAAATTACTTCGTTACAATTTAATGAAGGAAGAAAATGAAGAATATTATGAGGCAGTTCAGAATAATGATATAGTCGAGATTGCAGATGCTCTTGGAGATATGATGTATATTTTGTGCGGTACCATTATCGAACACGGACTTCAAGATAAAATCGAAGCTGTTTTTGATGAAATTCAACGCAGTAATATGAGTAAACTTGGAGAAAATGGTCAGCCGATTTATCGCGAAGACGGAAAAGTGATGAAAGGGCCAAATTATTTTAAACCAGATTTTTCTAAGTTGTTGTAAAAGTAAAATTTAAACACATAGAAACATAGTTTTTAGATTGAAGAAAAGGCGTTTCACTTGCATCAATTCACATAGCTATGTGTTGAGAAACTTGTTTCTTCTTTAATTCTGTTTAAGAGTAAAAAAAAACTATGATTGTATGTGTTTAAAATCATTTTTAATAAATAGCAAAAAAAAGAAGAAACCCAATAAAGCTAAATTTATCGGGTTTCTTCTTTTGTATGATTTTCAGATTATTGAACTTTAACTGTCCATCCGTAAGTATCTTCAGAAAGCTTGTTTTGAAGACTTGTTAGTTTTTCTTTTAAGAAAGAAGCGTAAGAATCTTCAATTGGAGCCATTTCATAGTATTCATCTTTATAAGAGAATCCTTTGATAACGCTAATAACCGCTGCAGTTCCAGCTCCGAAAATTTCTTTTAGAGATCCATTTTTAGCAGCTTCAACCAATTCTGTAACAATAACTGGGCGAACTTCTACATTAAGACCTTCTTTTTCAGCCATTGCAATCAAACTTTTTCTGGTAACACCATCTAAAATTCTTTCGCTTGTTGGAGCTGTTAATAAAGTATCGTTAATTCTAAAGAAAACGTTCATTGTTCCAGCTTCTTCTAGTTTTGTATGCGTTGCATCATCAGTCCAGATAACTTGTTGGAAACCATCTTTGTTTGCCAAGTTAGTTGGGTAAAATTGCGCAGCGTAGTTTCCAGCAGCTTTTGCAGCACCAATTCCGCCATTTGCAGCTCTACTATAATGTTCAGCAATAATTACTTTTACTTCTCCTCCATAATATGCTTTTGCAGGAGAAAGTAAAATCATAAATTTATATTCGTCAGATGGATTTGCGATAACTCCAGGACCTGTAGCAATCATAAAAGGGCGAATGTACATACTTGCACCGTTTCCTCTTTGAATCCATTCTTGATCAATTTTTAATAATTCATTCAAACCTTCCATGAAAATATCTTCTGGAACTTCTGGCATTGCCATACGAACTGCAGAATTATTAAAACGTTTGTAGTTTTCATCAGGTCTAAATAACCAAACATCATTGCTCTCATCTTTGTAAGCTTTCATTCCTTCAAAAATAGCTTGACCGTAATGAAAGACTTTTGATGATGGATCCATTAAAATGGGAGCATAAGGCTTAATGACAGGATTTTGCCATTGTCCGTCTTTATAATCACATTCAAATAAATGGTCTGTAAATACAGCACCAAAACTTAAGTTTTCAAAGTCTACAGAGCTTATCTTAGACGAATCAGCTTTTCTGATTTCAATTTTGCTTGTTTGAGTTGTACTCATAGTTATGTAAGTTTTTTGTGTTGATATTTTCACTTAATCAATTTTAAAGTGATGATATCGTGTAAAATAGAAAATATTGAATGCAAAATTACGTAAAATTATGTAAAATACTTAGCGAAAATTCATTATTTATAGCTTTTGACTGAGATTTATTTATCCTATAATAAACTCAAATATTTAATTGATTTTTATAAAGAATTTATGAAAAATCTATCGATTTTTAAGGCTTTACGCATTAGTTTTGATTAATTTTGAACATTAAAATAGCTTGAAAATCAATAAAGAGCTACTATAAATTTCTAAAAAAGTGAAAAGAGAAATAATTAAGACACTAGACGGCTCAACTACAATTCATTTGCCTGAATGGGATGAATGTTACCATTCTAAACATGGAGCAATTCAGGAAGCCAAACATGTATTTATAAAAAACGGACTTTCATTATTTGAAAAACCAATAAGCATTTTAGAAATAGGATTTGGAACAGGTTTAAATGCTTTTATTACTTTCTTGGAAGCCATTCGAAAGAATCAAAAAATTGATTACGTTGGAGTAGAAGCATATCCAGTTGATGCAAACGAGATTTTAGCAATGAATTATGCTGAGGAACTGCAAGCATTGGAATTTCATAACATATTCGAAAAAATGCATAAATCAGAATGGAACGAAAAAGTAGAAATTTGCGATCAGTTCTCGTTAACCAAAAGGAAACAATTTTTTGATGAAATAGACGATTTTGAAACTTTTGATTTGATTTACTTTGATGCCTTCGGATACCGTGTGCAGCCGGAGCTTTGGAGTACAGAAATTTTTCAGAAAATGTACAATAGTCTAAAACCTAATGGAGTCTTAGTTACTTATGCAGCCCGCGGTGTTGTTAAAAGGAGTATGATTGCTGTAGGATTTACCGTAGAAAAATTAGCGGGACCTCCAGGGAAGCGAGAAATGTTTAGAGCCTCTAAAAACGTTTAGGAATGAGTTGTTTAGAATGATTCCATATTGATTTATATGTTTTAAGAAAACGTATTCGTTGCTAAATTTTTTTAAATAATAAGTTAAAAATAGAGTTTATGTTAGTTATTTGTTTAAATTTGGCTCGAGTTTAAAAAAATAGATAACCCCCGAAAATCTTATTTTATTATGTCAAAAATGATGTTTGATTACACGAAATCAATACTTGAGAGAGTTAGTTTCGATCCGGTACTTTTCTGCAAAGAGTTAGAAAAAGCTATCAAGACACTGTTACCTTATGAAATGGAACAATTACAAGAATGGTTATTAAGTTTTGTAATCGAAAAACCTGAATTAAAACAAAGTCTACAATTAATTACAGTATAAAAAGAAAAGGAGCCAAATTGGCTCCTTTTTTTATGACTATTTTTTTTGTAGTGGACTAATGATTTGAACATTCTGAAAAACAATTGCACCTTTTACAACGCCAGCAATTGTAGATCGAATAGCATCAATGATTTGCATTTTTAATTCGCTCTTTGGGTAAATTAAACTTACCTCTCGAGCTGGTTTAGGTTCCTTAAAGTTTCGAAGTTTCAGTTTATCGGATTCTTTTAAGTCTAAGGTGTGCAAGTACGGAAGTAATGTTGTGCCCAAACCTTCGTCGGCTAATTTTATCAAGGTTTCAAAACTACCGCTTTGAATCTGGAAATTACTTTGGTCGGCATCAGAAACACTTTTGCAAAGATTTAAAATTCCGTCTCTAAAACAATGTCCGTCTTGTAAAAGGAGAATTTCATTCAAATTTAAATCTGAAACTTCAATTTCTTGTTTTTCAAAACTAGAATGATGTTCTGGAATATAAGCTACAAAGGGTTCAAAGTATAAAACAATTTCTTTGATTTTTTCATCTTCTAATGGAGTTGCAGCAATCGCAGCATCTAAATGGCCATTTTTCAACTTCAGAATAATTTCTTCTGTGTTTAACTCTTCAATTAAAAGTTTAACTTTTGGATATTTTTTAATAAAATTATTCAAAAACATAGGAAGTAGAGTAGGCATAATAGTCGGAATAATTCCTAAACGAAATTCTCCGCCAATAAAACCTTTTTGTTGTTCTACAATATCTTTAATACGATCGGCTTCGTTGACGATATTTTTTGCCTGATTTACAATTTTCTGACCAATATCGGTAAGCTGAATCGGTTTTTTACTTCTATCGAAAATTAAAATATTAAGTTCTTCTTCGATCTTTTGAATCTGCATACTTAAAGTTGGTTGTGTTACGAAGCACTTTTCGGCAGCAAGAGTAAAGTTTTTGTGCTCAGCAACTGCTAACACATATTGTAATTGAGTTATAGTCATGTTGATAGTAATTTGTGATGCAAAAATAAGAAAATATAATTTTTATTTATATTTATTTTATGAAACTTACTATAAATTTGTAGTAAATTAGAGTAAAAAATAACAGATTATGAAAACAAATATTTTAGGATTACCTGTAAAAGAGTCAGAATTATTAGTAAAAGAATTGAATGTATTACTGTCTAACTTTCAAGTATATTATCAAAATTTGAGAGGAATTCACTGGAACATTCGAGGAAAACGTTTTTTTGATTTACATGTAAAATTCGAAGAATTATATACAGACGCACAGCTAAAAATTGATATGATAGCCGAAAGAGTTTTAACAATCGGCGGGACTCCATTACATACTTTTGAAGATTATATTAAAAATAATAAATTGACGGTTGGTAAAAATATTTCTAACGATGAGAAAGCGGTTCAGTTGATTGTTCATTCTTTATCAGATTTATTAAAAATTGAAAGAGAAATTTTAAACAAATCTGACGAAATTAATGATGAAGGAACCAATTCGATGATGAGTGACTTCATTGCAGAGCAGGAAAAAACAATTTGGATGATGAATGCTTGGTTAGAAGAAACCTTGTAAATTGTTGTTTTTTAAATAATTAAAAGCAGAATGGAATAAAAATTGCATTCTGCTTTTTTGTTTTTGTTAAATTTCTATCAAAATCTCTTTGATTTTATTTGTTTAACGCTATTTTTGTTTCGATGAAATTTGTAGCCCGCATATTACTATTCATATTTGTTGCCTTCTTATCGACCCCGACAATTGTTCAGGCGTTAAAGAAAGGGAATAATGCGGCCGTATCTTTCAGTATTACTGAAGAAGAAGTGCATAAAGAACTTAAAAATGTAATGCATCCTTCAATTCTGGAACACGAAGTTATACTTCCAGTTTATATTCAGAAGAAAACAATCGTTTCTGAAAATATTGTGAAATTAGACAATATTTCTCCGAGCATATTTGCTCCACCTCCAAACATAGCATAATACTTCCGATTATTTGATCTTTAGCCGCATCTCAACCGAGATGGGGTAAATCTTTAATGAATAATTTTTTTAGTATTGTGTTATGACAAAAAAAATCAATCTTTTTGCTAACCTTAAATCTGATTTTGCTTCAGGTTTAGTGGTTTTCTTGGTAGCTCTTCCGTTGTGTTTAGGTATTGCAATGGCTTCTGGAGCGCCATTATTTTCTGGAATTATTGCTGGTGTAGTGGGTGGTATCGTAGTAGGATATTTAAGCCAGTCACATATTAGTGTATCAGGTCCAGCAGCTGGGTTAACGGCTATTATTTTAACCGCAATTACCGATTTGGGCGCTTTCGATGTATTTTTAATGTCTGTTTTTATCGCTGGATTAATTCAATTAGCATTAGGATTTCTAAAGGCCGGAAGTATATCGAACTATTTCCCTACAAACGTAATTGAAGGAATGTTGGCTGGTATTGGAATCATCATTATCTTAAAACAAATACCGCATGCCTTTGGTTATGATGCAGATTATGAAGGCGATCAGGCTTTTATACAAAACGATGGAAGCAATTCGTTTTCATTTTTGTTTGATCTTTTAAATCATATCCACTTAGGAGCAGTGGTTGTTTCGGCAGTTTCATTGGTAATTTTATTAGCTTGGGATAAAGTGTCTTTTCTAAAAAGAATAAAATTAGTTCCGGGAGCTTTGGTTGCTGTTATTGCTGGAGTAGTTTTAAACGAAATATTTGTATCTGCAGGAAGTCCTTTGGCAATTGCAAAAGAACATTTGGTTTCTTTGCCAGTTCCAAAATCTTTGGATGAATTTAAGTCAATTATAATTACGCCAAATTTTGCTGCTGTTTCAAATCCGCAGGTTTGGGTCGTTGCTGTTACAATTGCCATTGTAGCTTCTATAGAAACGCTTTTATGTATTGAAGCGACAGATAGAATGGATGTGCAAAAACGTTACACAAACACAAATGTAGAACTTAGAGCGCAAGGTGTAGGTAATATTATAAGTTCTCTTTTAGGCGGACTGCCAATGACATCTGTTGTTGTGCGCTCGTCTGCAAATAATAATGCCGGAGCAAAATCTAAACTTTCTGCGATTATTCACGGAATACTTTTATTGATAAGTGTATTAGCGATTCCAGCAATTTTAAACAAAATTCCGTTGGCAACATTGGCAACAGTTTTGATTTTGGTTGGATATAAATTAGCAAAACCAGCAGCCTTTATGCATTTCTGGAAAAAGGGTAAATACCAGTTTGTCCCTTTTATAGCAACTTTGGTCTTTGTCGTTGCAACAGATTTGCTAAAAGGTGTTGCGTTGGGTATTGTTATCAGTATCATTTTTGTTTTAAGAGGAAACTTAAAAAGAGCGTACAACTTCAAAAAAGAAGAATACGAAGACGGCGATATTATTCATATCGATTTAGCGCAGGAAGTTTCGTTTTTGAATAAAGCCGCGATTAAACAAACCTTGAGCGAGATTCCTGAAAATTCTAAAGTAATTATCAACGCTCATGATACAGAATATATTTCTCATGATGTTTTAGATTTAATTCGTGAATTTAAAGAGACCAGAGCAATTGATGAAAATATAAAAGTCAAACTAAAAGGTTTTAAAGAAGCTTACGAATTAGAAAATACACCAGAAAATCATAATCATGTTACAATTGAGCATTATTATGATGTAGCCAAAAGAGAAGTGGTTCAAAAAGAAGTTGTTAGAGGAGAATAATAAAAAATAGGTGTTTTTGAGACAAAAGAAATGTCAAAATTTAGGTAACTTTACATTAAAGTTCTTTTTGAGACATTCCTAAAAACTAGAAATTACCACACAAAAAATTAAGAAATGAGAAAATTTTATGAGCAGTTATTAGAAAACAATAAGAAGTGGGTTGAGAATTCATTGGCGTTAGATCCAAATTATTTTGCAGATCTAGCAAAAGGACAGTCACCGCCATTATTATGGATTGGATGTTCTGACAGCCGTGTTCCTGCAAACGAAATTGTTGGTGCAAAACCAGGTGAGGTTTTTGTGCACCGTAATATTGCAAATATGGTTGTACACTCTGATATGAATATGCTGAGTGTCTTAGATTATGCTGTAAATGTGTTAAAAATTAAACACGTAATTGTTTGCGGGCATTACGGATGCGGTGGTGTAAAAGCCGCTATGGGAAATCAATCTGTTGGAATTATTGATAACTGGATCCGCCATATTAAAGACGAATACCGTTTGCACGATAAATATCTAAACTCTATTGAAGATGAAACAGAGCGCTTTAATGCTTTTGTTGAAATCAATGCAAAAGAACAAGTTTATAATTTGGCTAAAACCTCGATTGTACAAAATGCTTGGAGAAACGGTCAGGATTTAATGCTTCACGGATGGGTTTACGGTTTAAATTCTGGATTTGTTACAGATTTGAATGTAAATATCGCTTCGAATGAAGAACTTGATGAAGTTTATCAATTGAAATTTTAATTGAAAAAATATAGTTTAAAAAGAAAATCGCTCTGTAAAAGGAGCGATTTTTTTTTATTCATTTTCGTCTAGATTCTCATTAAAAGCAGACGGTAACATTGTTGGGATAAACTTTATCAATATCGGAAGTAATAAACTACCGCCAGGAAGCAAAAATATCGTTAACGAAGGAATGGTTTTACAAATATCTAAAAGCTGTTTTTTTACTTTCTTTTTTTCTTTTGCGTCCAGATCTCTCGTTGTAGAATAAGCCAATAAAACAACAAGTTCTTTACTCTGCATAATTTCTCTCACCAATCTGTTTTTGTTTCTCGTGATCAATTTAATAACACTGTGCGTCATTTGATCGTAAAAATGTTTTACAGGATTCGAGTAATTAAAATATGGAATTTTCTTTTTATGCGTAGTTATAAAATGATTCGTTGTAGCAATGCTTTTAGCTGTAAATTCATCAGAAATTCCCATCATAGAGCCTAAAGAATACAAGAAATAAGCTTCTTCATTTTCTACAACGCCATCACTCCAGAGTGCCATTCCAGCCATATCAATCAAATAGTATTGCTCTAACTTATTGGTGAAATAATCCAATTGTAAATTTTCTAAAGTATAAGAAGTAACTTTTGAAAACTTTGAATATCGAATAGAAGCTTCAAAAAGTTTAATCAATAAATCGTCATGAGCAGATTTGACGGTTTTGGTTTTTAAAGCCAAGCCAACAATTCCGAGAACGGTTTCTTCGATTCTTTTTAAATATTTTTCTGGAATTTCTCCATGTTCCAAATATTGTCTAAAAGCTAAAACATCAATAAAAAGCAAAGCATTAGTAACTAAATGCGAAAAGTTTTTGCTGATGATGCTGTCATTAGTCTGAACTCTTTGGTCAATTATATTTTCAAGAGATAGAGAAGGAGTGTCTTTTGGTAATAAAATTTTAAACAAATTAAATCCTTCTGGATTCATTTGCTTGTAAAACTTTAAAACTTCTGAAATAAAATTTTTGGGTTCTGAATTTCTTTTTTCTAAACAAAAAACATGATAAAGCGTATTGAGTAACGCCGTTTTAGAAATTTCGGTCTTAAACCAGCCTTTTATCGGAATTGGAACCTGCGAATCGATAGCAATAATATGTCCGTAAATAAATCCCGTTTCTCTTACTTTATAGTAAAAGGAATCTACAGTTTCAAAAGGAATTGCTTCTGAAAACTTCTGTTCACTAAAGAACTTATCGATCCAGCCTGGTGCTGAGGGATTAATCATTGACTTAATTTTGCTGATGCAAAGCTATGTCTTTTTTCTTGTTTTAGAATTCATTTTAAATGAAATAACCACTAGATTTTGTTAAAAATAGTGGTTATTGATTTTTCTTATTTGATAATTCCTGCACAAGCAACTCTTCCGCCGGCATTTCCAGTTGGCTGCGTTGTAAAGTCATCTGTTCCAGCATGTACAATTAAGCCTTTTCCTAGAATATCTTTGTTTGTGTCTCCACATCCTATACACCATTCATCGGTAGTTACAGTGATAGATCCGTTACCTTTTGCATCAGCGGTGAAGTTTCCGATATCTCCTTTATGATATTCTCCAACTCCCCATTTTCCATGTTTTTTAAAAGTCGGATTCCAGTGTCCTCCAGCAGAACTTCCATCTGCGGCGCTGCAATCTGCTTTTTCATGAATATGGATAGCATGAACTCCTGGTTCTAGTCCAGTCATTTTTGCTGTAAAAGTGACTTTTCCGTTTTTTTCTGTAAAAACAGCAGTTCCAGCAACTTTACTATTGCTTTTTGGTTCCAAAGCTACAGTCAGAGTTTTAGCGTCATTTGATTTGTTATTTGTTTTACAACCAATGATTAAGGCTGTAATTATAGCGAAAGAAACGATTAGTTTTTTCATATTTAAGGGTATTTTAAATTAAATATTAAGTAAATTTAACATAAAATAACGGAATAGATTGACTCTAAAAGTTAAAAAAAAGTCAAACTATACGTTGTAATTTTATATCGATTGAGCACAAAAGCCAAAATTATTGCTTAAATTAGTAATGGTTTTAATAGCATTTTTCAGGAATTATACTTCACTAATTTACTCGTAATTAATATTTAAAGTTATGATGAAAAAGATTTTTACACTCATTTTTTTTAGTTCGATATTAATTTCTTGCAACGTTTTTAAATGCAAAAAAAAGGATGTTGTTTCTAAACTTGACGGAACTTGGGAACTAAATTATATCACTGGCCCTCGAATTGCTTTTGATGGTTTGTATCCGAATAAAAAGCCAACAATAGTTTTTGATAGTAAAGAAAATCGAGTTTCTGGAAATAACAGTTGTAATTCTTACACAGGAAAATTAATTGTTGATGGAAACAAAATTGATTTTACACAACCAATGGCAGTCACCAAGATGATGTGTTTGGATGGACAGCAAGGTGAACAAATCTACATGAATACACTTCAAAAAATAACATCGTACGATATTACAGAAGATGGTAAAACTTTAAATTTTATTTCTGGGGATATTGCAATGATGCGTTTTACTAAAAAATAAGAATATGAAAGCTAAATTATCAATTCTAGTAGTATTCCTCGCGTTGAGCTTTTCAGTTACAGCACAGGAAAAAACAAAAAAAGAACTTAAGCAAGAAAGAGAACTTGCAAAGCAAAAGGAAATTCAAGCGCTTATAGATGCTCAGAGTTTTGTTTTTGAGGCACAAAAACTCACTCCGCAAGGCGGAAGATTAATTCAACTGGATAACAATACCTATTTTTTAAAGTTTGATAAAGAAAATACAACTTGTGATCTTCCCTTTTTTGGACGCGGTTATAATGTAGGTTATAATAGTGACGGAGGAATTAAATTTGAAGGAAAACCGTACGATATTAAAATTGAAAATAAAAAGAAAAGTACGATCCTTAAAGCAACAGTTCGAGGCAAAAATGATGTTTATAATTTGTTCTTTACGATTTTCTTTAACGGATCTGCTTCATTAAATGTAAACAGTAATAATAGAGCGCCAATTTATTACGACGGACTAATAAGTGCTCCAAAAGAGGTAAAAGATAAATAATAAGAATAAATTGACTTTTTCAAAAGGTTTTGTTTTTAAAGTGCTATAAATCAGTATATTTGATTAATGCGTATTTTTTTAGAAACAAATTTAAAATTGAAAACATGAAAAAATTAAGTCTTATTCTTATTATGGCAATTGCCACATTTTCAAGTTATGCACAATCTTCTTTTAAGGAAGACGTGGATGTTTTACAAAGTGTTTATGGAAAATCTAAAAGTGAACTGGTAAAGCAGTACATGAATCTATCTGATGAACAAACTGCAGCTTTCGCTAAAGTGTATGATAATTATGAAAACCAGCGCAAAGAATTGGGTCAGGCCAAATTTCAACTAATAAATGATTACGCAGCCAATTATGAAACTTTGACAGATGCCAAAGCTGATGAATTGGCAAAGGGAACTTTAAAAAATCATATCGCTTATGAGAAACTCTACTCTAAAACTTATGGACAAGCCAAAAAAGTAATTGGAGCTATAAACGCCGCCAAGTTTATTCAGCTTGAAGTGTATTTGCAGACCATTATTAGAAGTGAAATTTTAGAATCTATTCCGTTTATCGGAGAATTAGACAAATCAAAAGTGAAGTAAGATTTCATTGTTTCATAAAATACAAAAGGCAGTTGTTTTAAAATAACTGCCTTTTTTTGTTCGTAGATACAAACTATTTTGCTGTTTTTACTTTGTAAATTTCATTTACCATTCCGTCACGGAAACTGTCTAGTGTAAGTTCCCAGAACATGATACCGCTTAACTTTTTAGCTTTTACATATGCTGCTTTTTCTTTAATAGATTTTAAATCATCAGAAGTTGCAAAAGTTTTAGTTGTCGCGTTGTACCAATACGGTGCTTTTGCTTTATCATCCCAGAAATATTTCCAGCCGTTTGCCTTTGTATATGTTTTAGCATAATCTTTAAAATTAATACCTTCAACGTGTTTTCCAGCTTGATATAAACCATTATTGATATTTTCTACATTAATCCATTGTCTTGTGTAAAATGCACCACCAATAACCAATTTTTCTGCAGGAACTCCTTGTTTCAATAAAAATTCAACAGCTCTGTTAGTTGATTCTTCATTTGCATTTGTACTGTATAATGGTGTATGATGACCTGTAACTTGAGAATAGCCGTTTACTAAATCATAACTCATAATATTGATTCTATTTACCAATGGAGTAACCGCTTTCCAGTCGATAGATTCGTCTAAATATTTTTGAAATCCTCCTGCAGCAAAACTTAATTCGTATTTTTTGCCTAATGTAGAACGTAATATTTTAAGTAATTCAGTAAAATTTGGTTTATCAACCGCTTGAAATAAATGACCAGGAAGTCCTTCAATTGCAGGATATTCCCAATCTAAATCTAAACCATCAACTTTATAAGAATCGCTTAATTCTTTTACAGATTTTGCAAATTTTAATCTTCCTTCAGCTGTTGAAAATGCTGCAGAGCAAGGTTCGCAGCCACCCCAGCCGCCAAGAGATACAATGATTTTAAGTTGTGGATTTTTCGCTTTAAGCGAAACTAAATGTTTAATTGTATTAGAATCTTTGTCTGAATCTACAGTCAGTTTTCCATCTTTTAAATGGCAGAAACTGAAGATAATCTGGTTTAATTTACCAACTTCATATTTGTCAATAAGTTCTGAATCACCAGTATAATAGGCGATAATATCCATTTTTTTATTTTTCTGAGCGAAAGTAGTTGAGATACTTAAGCACATAAAAAATAAAGCCATTGGACCAAAGCCAGTATTTACTCCGTAGATTACTTTGTTTCCTGAGAATTCTTTCAAGAAATTAAAACTTTCGTTTACACGATTAAGAACCACATCGCTAATGGCAACTTTGTTTTTTCCAAAGATAATGGCTTCAAATTCCTCTAAACTTAAATATTCATTTATTGTATTCATTAAATCGATTTTGGTTGTGCTAATTTAATTTTATTTATCAAAATAATTGTAGTTATTTTGATGATGGCAAATGTAGGTTAATTAATGATAATAATTCTAATATGATAAAGGAGTTTGTTGATGTTTTAGTGATTGGTGCAGGACCTTCTGGATGTGTTTCTGCGTCGTATCTTTATAAAAACAATGTTAATGTAAAAGTTGTAGAAAAAACCAAGTTTCCAAGACTTGTGGTTGGCGAAAGTCTTATTCCTCGTGTTATGGATCATTTTGCTGAGGCTGAATTGTTTGATGCGCTTGATGCCATGAATTTTGAAAAGAAATTAGGCGCTCGTTTTATCAGGGGAGCAGAAATCTGCACTTTTGATTTCAGCATAAAATTTGGCGAAGGCTGGGATTGGACTTGGCAGGTTCCAAGAGCAGATTTTGACAATACAATGGCGCAGGAAATAATAAGAAAAGGAATTGACTTAGAATTTGAAACAGAGGTTTTGGAAGTTTCTTTTGAAGGAAAAAAATCAAAAACAATCGTAAAGGACAAAGACGGAAATTTAAAAGAAATTCACGCCAATTTTATTATCGATTCTAGCGGATACGGGCGCGTTTTACCAAGACTTTTAGATTTGGATACGCCTTCAAAATTAGATCCGCATTCTTCGATTTTTACGCACGTTAAAGATATTAATAGGGAAGAAGGAGAAGAGGGAACGCAGATTTCATTTGATATTCTGGAAACCGAAGTTTGGCTTTGGGTAATTCCTTTTTCTAACGGAAATACAAGTTTGGGAGTTGTGGGTCCGACGGATTTTATCAATTCTCTTTCTGAAAATAAAGATAATGCTGAGGCTTTGCGAAATGCAATTCAGAAATCAGATTATTACATCAAAAGATTTAAAGGAACAGAATTTTTGTTTGAGCCAGTTAAACTTGAAAATTATTCTAGAGCGGTAAAAAGAATGTACGGCGATGGTTTTGCCTTAACAGGAAACAGTTCAGAATTTTTGGATCCAGTTTTCT
This sequence comes from uncultured Flavobacterium sp., assembly GCF_946479975.1. Next base: position 28,589 of record NZ_CAMLIX010000014.1, on the reverse strand, counting down.
CTTCAGGTGTTGCTTTTGCGACCGAATCTGGAATGCTGGCTGCCAAATTATATTTGAAAGAAGCACAAGGAATTTCAGTTGACTGGGAAGTAGAGTTTACACAATACATGAAACGCGGTATCGCTGTTTTTACAACATACGTGCAAGAATGGTACACGGGAAATCTTCAAACGTTATTCTTCCATCAGCCTGAAAATCCAGATGTGAAAGAAAAAATATGTTCTGTTTTGGCAGGTTATGTTTGGGATGAAGAAAATCCTTTTGTAAAAAAACACGATCACGTAATTAAAAATATGGCGTATTTACTCAATATGCAAAAAGAACAAAGCGCTGAATAATAAAAATGCCCAAAAAAGTTAAACACGATTTTGGGCATTTTTTATAAAAAGAAATTACTCATTCCGTAGGAATGTTTCATCGGTAGAAAAAAAGAATTCAGCTGCAGTTATACGTTCCGGAGGAACGTTTGATTATTAACAACCGTGTTTTCGTAAAAATCAAATGTCCCTACGGCACATAATATAAACGACACTATTTTTTTCTATCAACGAGATATTCCTAACGAAACATTTTAGATTATTTGGTTTTCTTTGCAATAAGCTTAGACATTGATTTTGCTGTTTTTGCGAAGCCTTCACCAATTCTTGTTTCATTACTAAAATTACTTCCCCATTGGTCTCCTGGAGCTTCTTCGCTAGAAATTTCTAACAAAACATTTGATTTGTTAGCGGTTTCAACAAACTTCAAATTCGTTGTAACTTTTGCAGGTTGTTTCATAATTCCTGCATCCCATCCTGGATAAATCCATACTGCTTCAACTATTAAAGTATAAGGAGTATTTAATCCTTCCTGAAAATTTAAATCTTTTTTCTCTTTTGTTAAAACGATATTAGCAATCTCTAAAAATTTAGGAGTCCAGATCATTTCTTTTGCAGCAATCCATTTTTTCTCCCATAGATTTCCATTTCCTTTTGCTTTTTTGTCCAAATCGGCTTTGTGTTCTTCTACATATTGAGCTTCTGGTTTGTTTTCTTTCATCATCGTAAAATGACTATAATCAAATTGAACGTTGACTTCTTTTTGATCTTTTAAAAAATCAAAGTTCCCTTTTACGACATTCATATCCTGAGCAAATAAAGCTCCTGAAATAAAGAAGCAAACAATAATTAGTTTTTTCATTTTTTGTTAGTTAAGGTTTATTTTTTGGCTAAAAATAGGTAAAAGGATTCAAATAAAAAAGTAGTTATTTTCTTTCATTTTTGTGTTTATTGTAAAAAAAAGACTGCCACAGTTGACAGTCTTAAATCATTAAACGAACTTAAATTTATAATTCAAATATCTTATCCATTAAAATCCATTTTTGTCCTGGTTTTGCCCAAGGAAGCGCTTGTTGGAATTTCCACATTAAAGTTTCCCATTCCTGCACTTTTTCATTAGCAGCGTCTGCTTTGTCTTTTTTCTCAAAAGAGAAATTTTCATCGCCTTCGATAATCATGAAAAGTCTGTTTCCTGTGCAGTAAATATCCAAAACTAAAATTCCAGCATCCTGAATGCTTTTTTTAATTTCAGGCCAAATGTTTTCATGCAGTTGTTTGTATTCTGCAATTAAATCTGCATCGTCTTTTAAGTCTAAAGCCAGACAAAATTTTTGAGTTGCCATAATCTTAAATGTATTATTTGTAAGCTACAGCAGTTTGTTTGCTTGTGCCTAAACCTTCAATTCCTAATTCAATTACGTCACCCGCTTTAATGTAAATAGGATCTGGTTTAATTCCCAAACCAACTCCTGGAGGCGTTCCTGTACTAATCACGTCGCCAGGAAGCAATGTCATAAACTGACTTAAATAATGTACTAAAAATGGAATTTTGAAAATCAAGTTTGAAGTATTACTGTTCTGGAACGTTTTTCCGTTTACAGTCAGCCACATTTTTAAATTGTTTACGTCGCCAACTTCGTCTGGAGTTGCCATAATTGGTCCAAGAGGCGCGAAAGTATCAGAACCTTTTCCTTTTGCCCATTGTCCGCCGCGCTCGATTTGGAAAGCTCTTTCGCTATAGTCATTCAAAAGGCAATATCCTGCGATGTAGTTTGGAGCATCTTCTTCAGAAACGTAGCTCGCTTTTTTACCAACAACAAATGCCAATTCTACTTCCCAATCTGTTTTTTCACTGTTTTTCGGAATGATCAAATTATCATTTGGTCCGCATAAAGAAGTGGTCGATTTAAAGAAAATAATTGGTTCTTCTGGAATTGCAGCGCCTGTTTCTTCACAGTGATCCACATAATTTAATCCGATACAGATAATTTTTGAAGGACGTGCAACTGGAGATCCTAAACGAACTGAATCGCTAACTTTTGGAAGTGCAGGATTATTTTTTAAAGCTTCTTCTAATTTTTTTAATCCGTCATTTTCAAAAAAAGCTTCGTTGTAATCTGTTACGATAGACGAAACATCATATCTTTTATCATTTAGAAGAATTCCTGGTTTTTCTTTTCCTTCTTCTCCAAATCTAATTAGTTTCATAAAATTTATTTTTTAGTAATGTGTGTTTTTTTGCCACGAATTCACGAATTATTTTTTACGCAGATTTATTTAAATCTTTTTAATCTGTGGCTTTATATTTTTTTCGCCACGAATTCCACGAATTTCTCGAATTTTAATTTGTGAAAATGTGTGTAATTTGTGGTTTATTTTTTTTCCACAGTTTATCAAAGATTCCACTGATTTTATTCCTGTTTTGTCAGGCTGAGCGAAGTCGAAGCCCACGTCCAATAGGAGCGCCCTTCGACTTCGCTCAGGGTGACAAACTAGACAAATCATTTTAATCCTTTAATCTGTGGCTTTATTTTTTTTTTCGCCACGAATTCACGAATTTTTACAAATCATAATTCGTGAAATTTGGAGTAATTTTTTTGACTTTAATTTCACAGATTTTAATCATAATTAATTCGTGAATTCGTGGATATTTCTTAGTTATTCAATTTAATAAAACCGCCATCAATTGGATAATCAGAACCTGTGATGAAAGATGATTCGTCGCTGCATAGGAACAACGCTAAAGTCGCAACTTCATCCGGTTTTCCCATACGGCCGATTGGCTGTGATTGAGATAATTTTTCGAAGATTTCTTCTTCTTTTCCTGGGTAATTTTTAGCGATGAATCCGTCTACGAATGGCGTGTGAACCCTTGCAGGAGAAATCGAATTACATCTGATTTTATCATTCAAATAATCTCTTGCAACTGATAAAGTCATTGCCATAACTGCACCTTTTGCAGTAGAATAAGCAAAACGATCTGGAATTCCAACCCAGCAAGCGATTGAAGCCAGGTTCAAAATAACACCTCCACCAGAACTTCTTAGCGCCGGAATAGAAGCGTGAAGACAGTTGTAAACTCCTTTTACGTTTACATTCATAATTCTGTCAAAATCAGATTCTGAAGTCGTGTCCACTTTTCCAACGTGAGCAATTCCAGCGTTATTAACTAGAATATTTATATTTCCGATTTTCTCGAAAGTTGCATTTACTTGTTCGTGATTTGAAACGTCGCAAGCGTGAGCAAAAACACTTCCACCAGCCGATTTGATTTCTTCAACCGTTTCTTTTGCGCTTTCTTCTGTCAATTCTAGAATATGGACTTCTGCTCCTTGTTTAGCAAAAAGAACAGAAATCGCTCTTCCGATTCCGCTTCCACCGCCTGTGATAATTGCTTTTTTATTTTGTAATGAAAACATTTGATATAATTTTTTATAGTTATTTAATAGAGTCTTTTACAAAGATACGCCGCGTTTCCACGGAATAAAATCATCTTGGTTTAATTGAACCGCTTTCGGAATAATTTCGCCGCTTGCCGCTTTGATACAATATTCTAAAATTTCCTCACCCATTTCTTCAATAGATTTTTCACCGCTAATAATTGGTCCGCAGTCAATGTCGATGATATCTTTCATTCTAGTTGCCAAAACAGAATTCGTAGCCACTTTAATTACAGGACAAACCGGATTACCAGTTGGAGTTCCTAAACCTGTTGTAAACAAAATTAAAGTTGCTCCAGAAGCCGCTTTTCCAGTTGTTGCTTCAACATCATTTCCTGGCGTACAAACCAAACTTAAACCTGGTTTTGTAACCAATTCGGTATAATCTAAAACGTCAACTACAGGAGAAGTGCCGCCTTTTTTTGCAGCTCCCGCACTTTTGATAGCATCGGTGATTAAACCGTCTTTAATATTTCCAGGAGACGGATTCATATGAAAACCTGACCCCACCTTATGAGCCAGTTCGTCGTAAGACTCCATTAAATTAATGAATTTTTTAGCGTTATCTTCTGTAATACATCTGTCGATTAGATTTTGCTCAGCGCCGCATAATTCTGGAAATTCTGCCAAAAGAATTTTTCCGCCTAAAGCCACTACCAAATCCGAAGTATAACCCACAGCTGGATTTGCAGAAACACCACTGAAACCATCACTTCCGCCACATTTTACGCCAATGCATAAATCGCTTAAAGGAGCATCTGTTCTTTCGTATTTGTTGATTTCAATTAAACCTTCAAACGTTTTTTTGATGGCATTTGTAATCAGAACTTCTTCGCTTTCTGTTTGTTGTTGTTCAAAAATAAACAACGGTTTATCAAATTCTGGGTTTTGTCTTTTTACATCATTTACAAAATCCTGAACTTGTAAATGCTGGCATCCTAAACTTAAAAGTGTAATTCCACCAACGTTTGGATGATTGGCGTAAGAAGCCAATAAAGCGCTTAAAGTAGAAGCATCCTGACGCGTTCCGCCACAACCGCCTTGGTGATTTAAGAATTTGATTCCGTCCACGTTTTCAAAAACACGTTTGTTTTTTGGAGTCGGATTCAATTCAATATTAATATCGTTAATGTCATTTCCGTTCAAATAACTTTCCAGTAATTCGTGCGTAAATTGATTGTATTTGTCTGTTACCGCATAACCCAATTGCTTGTGCAATGCTTCTTTTATTACGTCAAGATTTCGGTTTTCACAAAAAACAGTCGGTACAAAAAGCCAGTAATTTGCTGTTCCAACACGTCCGTCTTTTCTTTTGTAACCTTTAAAAGTTCTGTTTTCAAACTTCGAAACATCAGGCGCATTCCACTCGTACGAAGCATTTCTGTAGGCGTAAGGATCTGCAGCGTGTTTTAAGTTTTCGGTCGTCATTAAACTTCCTTTCACAATATCATTTTGCACTTTTCCCACCAAAACACCGTACATATTTACCTCTTCTCCCTGCTTCATGTCTTGCATGTAGAATTTATGTTTGGCTTTGATGAGGTCTTGCAAAACGTAAGTTTCGTTTTCAAAAAGAATAGTTTCCCCTTTTTGTAAGTCGGTTAAAGCAACCAGAACATTATCGTCCGGATGTAGTTTTACCACCAGTTTTTTAGTTGTATTCTCCAGCATTGTGTTTGTTTTTTTTCTTTTTTGTGTTGTCGTTAAGCACTTTATTTTCAATAAAATTTCGGCATAAAACGAAAAATAAAATTAGTTTTTTTAGCCTTTTGTTATTAGCCTGATATTATCCGTGTATAATCTTTAATTATCTTTGCAGTATGAAATTGGAACAAACAAAAATAACGTCTTATCTCAACTCAAAAGTTTCGGTTTTAAATCGGATTGAACCATTTTTTCAGGCGCCGTTTCATTCGCATCCAGAATTGGAATTGGTGTATGTAAAAGAGAGTTTTGGCAAACGAATTATCGGAAATTCGGTGATGCCATTTGAACCTGGAGATATGGTTTTTTTAGGTTCTGATATTCCGCACGTTTGGCTGAATGACGAAAAATATTATCAGGGAATTGAAGATTTAAAAGCCAATTCGATTGTCGTATATTTTCATAAAGATATTTTCGGACCGACTTTTTATGAATTAAAAGAAACTCAAAAAATCAACGAACTTTTTTTTCAGGCTGGAAAGGGAATTTCAATCATAGGAAAAACAAATAAGCAGATTGCGAAAAAACTTGAGAAATTAGTTTCTAAAAAAGACTTCGAAGTAATTGTCGGACTTTTCGAAATCTTATCAATTCTTTCGGACAGTCAGGATAAGATTTATATTAATGACGAAATTTATTCTCTGATGCAGAAAGATTCGAAAGCTGATCGGCTTTCTGAGGTTTTTCAATATGTGAATAAAAATTATAAAAAGAATATTTCCTTAGAAGAAATCGCCGCTGTCGCGAATATGACACGGACTTCTTTCTGTAGAATGTTTCGTTTAAAAACGAAAAAGAATTTTGTGGATTATCTGCATGAAATCAGAATTTCAAATGCTTGCAAATTGCTTTTGGAAACCGATAAAAGCATGTCTGAAATCGCGTATGATTGTGGTTATAAAACGGCTTCGAATTTCAATAAACTTTTTAAGAAGTTTAAGGGAATTAAGCCTTCGGAGTTTAAGAATAGTGCAGGAATTAAATAAAGTTAATTCGCCACGAATTCACGAATTTAAATCTGCTAATTATGCGTGAAAAAATTAGCTTGAATTTCACTAATTAAAAAATCTGCTCAATCTGCGGAATCTGCGGGAAAAATTTATGCCACAGATTAAAAGGATTAAAATGATTCATTTTAGTTTGTCACCCTGAGCGAAGTCGAAGGGCGCTCCAATTGGACGTGGGCTTCAACTCCGCTCAGCCTGACAAAAAGAAGCTGACAAAATCATTTTTAATCCTTTAATCTGGGGCGAAAAAAAAATTAAATAGATCGATCTAAATGCGTATAACCTCCATCAACATAAATAAGCTGTCCGGTAGTGTGGCTTGATTTTTCAGACAACAAGAAAACAACCATATTAGCAATTTCTTCTGCTGTTGTCATTCTGTTTTCTAATGGAATGTTTTTAGTGATTGCCGCTAGTTTTTCTTCTTTATTTTCAAAAGTATTTATCCATGTTTCGTACAGTGGTGTGTAACATTCAGCTACAATTACCGCGTTTACACGAATGCTGTATTTTAGTAATTCAACGGCCCATTCTCTGGTTAAGGCATTTCTTCCACCGTTTGAAGCAGCGTAGGCTGAGGTTCCGCCTTGTCCTGTTTCGGCAGTTTTAGAACCGATGTTTACAATTGCTCCTTTCGATTCTTTTAAATATGGAAGTGCATGTTGTGCCATCAAATAATAATGCACTAAATTTTTGTGAAGTGAAGCAGCGAAATCTTCATAATTTCCGTTTTCTAATCCAACGCCGTCATTAACTCCGGCATTGTTTACCAATCCGTCTATTCTTCCGAATTTAGCGATAATGGTTTCAACGGCTTTTTTACAGTCTTCAGGTTTTGTTAGATCGGCAGCAACTTGATGTGCTTCCTTTCCAATGGCTTTTAATTCTTCTACGGCTTTGATATTATCATCTTCGTTACGTCCAACGATAAACGGAATTGCATTTTCTTCGGCTAGAACCTTAACGATTCCTAAACCAATTCCTTTTGCGCCGCCGGTAACGATAATGATTTTTTGGGTTAATGATAACTGCATGATTTTAATTTTAATATAAATACGTTTATTTTTTTGCCACAGATTAAAAGATTAAAATGATTTTAAAAAATCTGTGAGAGTATAGATGTTGCCACGAATTACACGAATTTCCACAAATTTTACAGAAAATAATTAGTGAAAATTTGTGCAATTTGTGGCAAAAAAAATTAATAGATGCTCTTTAAAAAATTTACAGCTGTTGTTCATGACAAACAACAGCTGTAAAAATAGAGAGATTAGAACTGATAATTTATTACCAGAACTTAACATAAAGCGCCACAATAATCAAAAGCGTAATTACGATTAAGACTGTTGTCTGCGGTTTAACTTTAAACATTCCAGGTTCTGTCTCGAATGCTTTAGGGTTTACTTTTGGTCCAGCGAAACTGATTCCGATCATGGCTAACATTGTAAATAAGAATGATAATCCCATACAAATGTGGAAAGGAATTTCAAAAGCTCCTTTTCCGTTAGGGTAAGCTGTGTATAAAAGTGTATCGTTTCCAAACAAAGCTGGAGCATATTCGTTGAATAAAACAGATAATACGAATCCTAAGATTACACCCACGATTGCTGCTGTTCCAGTAGTTCTTTTCCAGAACATACCTAAGAAGAACATAGCAAAAACTCCAGGGCTGATGAATCCTGTGTATTTTTGGATGTATGTAAATCCTCCAACACCACCAATTCCTAATACGTCGTTCCATGTAAATAAAACAGCTAAAAGCATAGCAGCAAAAACAGCAAGACGTCCAATGTTTACTTGTTGTTTTTCACCAGCTTCTTTTTGAATGTATTTTTTATGAATATCTAATGTATAGATAGTAGAAATACTGTTTACTTTTCCAGCTAAAGATGCTACAATTGCAGCAGTTAAAGCAGCAACAGAAAGTCCTTTTAATCCAGTTGGAAGGAATGTTAAAACAGCAGAATAAGCTCCATCTTTTCCTCCAACTAATTGAGGTAAATGTCCGTTTGTGTATAAAACGTAAGCAGCGATACCAGGAAGCATTACGATAAGCGGCATTAATAATTTTAACATACCAGCAAATAAAATACCTGTACGAGCCGTTTGTAAATCTGCTCCAAGTGCTCTCTGCGTAATGTATTGGTTACATCCCCAATAGTTTAAGTTGATGATCCAGATACCAGCAGCGTAAGATAACAATCCAGGGAAAGTCAAATATTTGTCAATTTCAAGCTGAGAAGAAGTTGCATTTGGTTTTGGAATAATCATTTTGAAATGCTCAGGAGCTTCTCTCATTAAAACTTTGAAACCTGCAATTGCATTTTCACCAACACCAAAGTATTGTCCAACTGTTGTAAGAGCGATATAAGAAGTTACCAAACCTCCAATAATCAATACAGCAACCTGAATAACGTCTGTGTAAGCTACAACTTTCATTCCTCCAAGAGAAATAAATAAAGCAAAAACAGCTAAACCAATCATGATAGCATGAAGATATTCTCCACCAGCAAGACCGTTAATAGCAACAGCTCCTAAATAAAGAATAGAAGTTAAGTTTACAAAAACGTACAAAAACAACCAGAAAACCGCCATAATCAAAGCAGTTGATTCGTTGTAACGCGTTTTTAAGAACTGTGGCATTGTGTAAATCTTGTTTTTAAGATATACCGGAATAAACCATACAGCTACAATAATAAGTGCAATAGCAGCAAGCCATTCGTAAGCGGCAACAGCGATTCCTAAAAAGAAACCTTCACCACTCATTCCGATGAATTGTTCTGCTGAGATGTTAGAAGCAATAAGAGAAGCTCCAATTGCCCACCATGTTAGATTTCCTTCAGCCAAAAAGTAAGCTTTAGCATCTTGTTCGTCTTGTTTACGTTTTCTGTAAACCGTGTAACCGTAGACAGAAACTACGATAAAATAGATAATAAAAACCGCATAATCTGCGAAAGCGAGGTTTTGGTTCATTGTTAGTAGTATTTTAAATAATTATTATAGGATTTAATTTGTTTAATTGGTTTTATGATTTCTGATGTGTTTATTTAAATCTTGCTAAAATTGCGAGATGTGTTTTATTTCTGTTATTTTTTTATGAAAATAAAAGTGGAAGCCAAATGTAAAATAAAAATTTATAAATCAACTATCAGCAAATGTGTTTTTTACATTTATTCCAGAAGAAATGTGTTAAATTTTTTGTTTTTGGACTTTAGCACATCAAAATCACTACGCTTTTACCGCACTTTTATAATGTACATCTGAAAGTTGTCTCAAAATTTCAGCACTTTTTTCAGGAGTAATATCACGCTGCGATTCGCCCAGCATTTCGTAACCCACCATAAATTTCTTCACCGTTGCCGATCTTAACAATGGCGGATAAAAATGCATGTGGAAATGCCATTCGGGATGATCTAAACCATCTGTTGGCGATTGGTGAATTCCTGAAGAATAAGGAAATGAAGTATTAAATAAATTATCGTACTTCGTAGTCAACTGCTTTAAGATTTTAGCGAAAGCGCTGCTTTCTTCGGCTGTAAAATTCGTGATTTTGTTTACTGCTCTTTTGCTCACAATCATCGTTTCGTAAGGCCAGATTGCCCAGAAAGGAACTAGTGCCACAAAATAATCATTTTCGATTACGATTCTTTCGCCGGCTCTTAATTCAGCCTGAACATAATCTTCTAAAAGTGTATTTTTATTTTTATCGTAGTAGGATTTTAAACAGTTTTGTGTTTTTTCTACCTGAGTTGGCAGCGAAGACTGCGCCCAGATTTGTCCGTGCGGATGTGGATTACTACATCCCATTACACTTCCTTTATTTTCAAAAATCTGAACGTGATTAATATACTTGATGTTTCCTAAATCAGTATATTCTTTCTGCCAGGTTTTAATGATATTTTCGATGTCGGCAATTTCCATTTCTGGTAAAGTCAAGTCGTGACGTGGAGAAAAACAAACTACTCGAGAAATTCCCTGTTCTGGTTTTGCTTTAAAAAAAGTATGTTTGATATCGTCTTCAAAAATAATTTCGTCCTGTTTCATTGCAGCAAAATCATTTTCAAAAACAAAACTGCTTTCATATGCCGGATTACTCACTCCGTTAGCACGAACATTTCCTGGACACAAATAACAAGTTGGGTCGTATTTTGGAAGTTCTTCTGCCGAAATTGTTTCGTTTTGTCCCTGCCATGGGCGTTTTGCACGATGAGGTGAAACTAGTACCCATTCATTTAGCAATGGGTTGTAGCGTCTGTGCGGATCTTCATTAATGTCAAAATTTTTCATTGTAGTGTGTTGTGGTATTAAAGTAAAGTTGTTCCGTTTGAGATTTTTACATCATAGAATTTTAATTCAATTCCAAATGTATCTAAATAAAGTTTCGAAAACTTACTTTTCACCTCATTTTCATGTCCTTTTTTAACTAAATTAATGGTACAGCCTCCAAAACCGCCTCCCATAAGGCGAGAACCAATAATTGCATTATCTTCTTTTGCAGTATCTACTAAGAAATCTAATTCTGCGCAGCTTACTTCATATTCTTGCGATAAACCGTAATGCGTTTCAAAAAGTAATTCTCCTAAAAGTTCAATATTTCCAGCATCTAAAGCTTCACACGCTTTAATAACGCGGCTAATTTCTTTGACAACAAAATGAACTCTGTCGAAAACTTTTTCAGTCATTTTATCCTTCAAACTTAAAACTTGTTCTACAGAAGAATCTCTGAAACTTTTAACTTCTGGAAAATGAGTTTTTATGATAGATAAACCTTCTTCACATTCCAATCTTCTGGTATTATATTCTGATGTAAAAAGCGAATGTTTTACATTAGAATCAAATAAAATCAGCGAATAATCTTTGAAGTCGGCATTATGATATTCAAAATCTAATGTGTTACAGTCTAATTTGATCACTTTATTTTCAAGACCGTGAACGCTTGAAAACTGGTCCATAATACCGCAATTGATACCAACCCAATGTTCTGCTTTTTGTCCTAATAAAGAAATATCTACTTTCTCAATTTTTAAATCAAAAAGAGCTTTGATTCCGAAAATCGTTCCGCATTCTAAAGCTGCAGAAGAAGATAATCCAGAACCAACCGGAATATTACTGCTGAAAACACAGTTGAAACCATCAAACGAAAATCCGTTATCCTGCAATTGTTTGATTACGCCACGAATGTAATTCGTCCAAACCACATCGCTCAGTTTTACTTCCTGAGTCAAATCGATTTCAAATTCTTCATTCAAATCAATTGCGATTATTTTAGAAGTTTTGGTGTTGTTTTTAGAAAAAGCAAAACAAATCACTTTGTCAATTGCCGCTGGTAAAACGTAACCGTCATTGTAATCAATATGTTCTCCAATAATATTAATTCTTCCTGGAGAAAGCACCGTTTTTTCTGGAGATGATCCGAAAGATTTCTCAAAAAAAGCAACGGTATTCTGTATTAAAATATCATTCATTATGTTGTTAGTATATTGTGGTTTTTGGAATTGTAATAATCTTTAATTTAAATTTTAACACATAGAAACATAGTTTAGCATACTTAAAAAAGGCGTTTCACTAGTTAAAATTCACATAGTTTATACTATGTGAAAGAAATGTTTCTCTCTAGCTTCTATTTTGAGCATAGAATCTATGTTTCTATGTGTTGAAATAAAATTTTATTCAGCGTATTATTAATTTAATCTGTCAAATTTGTAAATGGTTTTCTGCGTGTATTCTTCGCCTTTTCTTAGAACAGCACTCGGAAAATGAGCATGATTTGGAGCATCTGGAAAATTCTGAGTTTCAAAACAAATACCGCTTTGTTCATTGTATTCTACATTTTCTTTTCCTTTTAATTTTCCGAAGCAGTTGCCGCCTACATATATATGTACACTTGGCTGATCGGTATAAACACTCATTCTCAATTTGTTTTTTAAACTGATTAACTGTGCCACAATTTCGGTTTTAGAATCTACAACAAAAGAATTGTCGATTGGAAACGGACAGTTTTTTGGAGTTCTAAAATCAAATTCATGATTGTTCAAATCTGTAAAATTTCCCGTTGGAATATTGTCAGAATTTGTTTCCAGCATTTTATCAGATCGGATAAACATTTGCTGTTCTAAAACATTTGTGTCGTGTCCGTCCAGATTAAAATAGCTGTGATGCGTTAAATTGATTACCGTATCTTCTGTCGAAACAGCTTTATATTCTAATTTTAATTCGTTTTCTTCGGTTAAAGTATAAGTCAGATAAACGGTCATTTCTCCTGGGAAACTTTCGTCTAAATGCTCGCTTACAAGACTAAAAGTAACAGATGGATTTTCTCCAGAAATAGCATTTGCTACGCTCCAGATTTTTCTTCCAAACCCCATATCGCCACCGTGAAGCGTATTGCCGTTATTGTTTTCGTCAAGCTGAAATTCAATTTCATTTAGTGTAAACGACCCATTATGAATACGGCCGGCATAACGACCAACGGTAGTTCCAAAATAAGGAGCACTTGGTAAATTGTAGGACTCTAAATACGATTCTAGATTATCAAAACCCAAAACAACGTCTGTCAATTTTCCATTTATTGGAATTTGAATTGATGTTACGGTTGCACCATAATTGATGATTTGCACTTTCATTCCGTTTCCATTAGTCAGTTCAAAAGAATAAATTTCTTCTTTATTGGGCATTAAACCGAACAAATTGCAATTTTGTGCGTCTTTTAAATGAGATATGTGTTTTATTTCCATATAATTTTTACCAAAAATGAAATCCAAAAATAGAAACATTCTCTATATTTGCATACCAGTACCTACCAGTTTTTGATCTTAATAGTTAAAACGACTTTATTTATGAGCATAATTTCTATCCAAAATAATATTGGTCTTCCAAAATATAAGCAGATAATTCTTTCAATAGAAAAAGCTATCGATGAAGAAAAGTTGATCAAAGGCGATCGTCTTCCGTCGGTAAATAAAGTCTGTCTGGCGTTTTCTTTGTCACGCGATACGGTACTTCTCGCGTATGATGAATTGAAGAAAAGAGGAATTATTTATGCCATTCCAGGCAAAGGATATTATGTTAAAAGTGTTGAAATCACTATAACTCAGAAGATTTTCCTGCTTTTTGATGAGTTGAATATTTTTAAAGAAGATATTTATAATTCGTTTCTAAAAAATATTGGAAAAAATGTACAGGTTGATATTTTCTTTCACCATTTTAATGTTCAAGTTTTCAAAAAACTCATAAATGACAGCAACGGAAATTATACCAAATATATTTTGATGCCGACGAACTTAAACGATATCGCTGCTTCTATAAAAACCCTACCAGTAAACGACGTAATTATTTTAGATCAGACCAATCCAGAGTTGAAAATGTTTCCAGCGATTTATCAGAATCACCAAAAAGATATTTATGAAGGTTTGATGAAAGGAAAATCGAGATTATCAAAATACAAAAAACTGATTTTGATTTTCCCAGGTTTTCGAGAACCGCCGGGAATGAAAATTGGTTTTGAATCTTTCTGTAAAGAATATGGTTTTGATTATGAAATTATCTCAGATTTCAGCAATCAATCTATTGCTTTGGGAGATTTGTATGTTATTCCGCATGACCGCGATCTGCTCTTAGTAATCGAAAATGCGATCAATAGAAATTTGAAATTAGGAGAAGATTTTGGAATTATATCTTATAATGAAACCGCACTAAAAAAGATTGCCGCAAACGGAATCACAACGATTTCGACCAATTTCGAATTGATGGGAAAAATTCTAGCCGACATGGTCTTAAAAGGAACAAAAGAGCAGATCGAAAACAAATCTGCTCTTATAGTGAGAAATTCTTTGTAATTTTTCTCCCGCAGATTTAGCAGATTTAGCGGATTTAGCGGATTTTTTTATTTATCATTAATCAACCAAATCTCCTAGATCTGCGAGAGAATAAATAAATTTTATAAATTCAGCACAAAATCATTTAATAATTTTTCTTCGTATTTCTCTTTATTAAAGGTATATAAATAAGAACCTTTTCGAGAAGACTGCATATCTTTTTCCTCTAATTTAATTAAGATTTCTAAAGAATTGATTTTACTGATGAAATTTCGTTTGTCTAATTCTTTGCTTAAAATAGCTTCATATAATTCTAAAAGCTGACGCATGGTGAATTTTTCTGGAAGCAGTTCAAAGCCAATTGGTTTTACAGATGTTTTATAACGAAGTCTCTTAATTGCATTTTGAACCATTTCGTTGTGGTCAAAAATTAAGTTTGGTGCATCGTTAATTGGGAACCATTCTGCGTGGTAATTCTGGATCAATTCTGCATTATGATTTTCGATATTAATCAAAGCAAAATAAGAAACCGAAATTGTTCTTTCTACAGGATCACGATCAATTTCGCTGTAAGCATACAACTGCTCCATATAAATATCGTTGAAACCAGTGTACGTATTTAATATTCTCGTCGCAGCACTGTCTAAAACTTCGTCACGTTTTAAAAAACCTCCAATCAAAGACCATTTTCCTTTTTCAGGTTCAAAATCCCTTTGAATTAAAAGTATTTTCAGACCTTCATTATCAAATCCGAAAATGATGCAGTCTACTGCCAGCAAAACTTTATCAGCAGAGCTATAACTATTTAGCATATGTAATTAATTTGGATGGTAAATATATAAACTTCTTAAAACCTTTCATAATTTATTAATGTTAGTTTGACACTTATGTTAAAATCAAAAACAAAATAAGAAGCTGTAATAAGTAATCTGTCATGTAAATTAAGTTGTTTTTTCAGCACGAAATTTCTCAATTGTATCTTACAAATTACAGTCCAAAGGTAGAAACATTTTTAAAAGAGTATTAAAGAGTGCTGCATAATTTGTGTTTGAGAGATTTAATGTTACATTTTTTGTTACAAAGTTGTAGTTATTACTGCTTTTTTGTAAATATTTTAGGATTTATAAATTTTAAAAATAGAATGAAACTCCTTTGTTAATACCGCTTTGTTGAATTTTAATTAAGAAATCTGTTTTTTACAACCAGTTGTTCTGTGAATTTAATTTTTTTATGAGACTTTTTTTTATTTAAATTTACAAATGTTAAACAAACACTTATAAAACTCTAAAATCACAAATTGTTATAAAATATATAAACCACAATATTTTTTAACGACTATTCAAAAAACAAAAAAATGATAAATAAACCACTCTTATTATTGTTTGCTGCATTGTGCATTCAGACATTATCTGCCCAAAAAGAAACTGTTGTAATTTCGGTCAAAAACAATCCATCGGCGCCAATAATTAACAAAAATATTTACGGTCATTTTGCAGAACATTTAGGACATTGTATTTACGGTGGATTTTTTGTTGGTGATACTTCTAAAATTCCAAATACAAACGGAGTTCGAAATGATATTGTTAAGGCATTGAAAGAATTGAAAATTCCGAATTTGAGATGGCCGGGAGGATGTTTTGCCGATACTTATCACTGGAAAGACGGAATTGGTCCGAAAGAACAGCGTCCGACGATTGTAAACCAATGGTGGGGCGGCGTTACAGAAGATAATAGTTTTGGAACACATGATTTTTTAAATATGTGTGAATTGCTTGGGGCAGAACCTTATTTATCTGGAAACGTAGGCAGCGGAACCGTTCAAGAACTAGCAGATTGGGTGCAGTACACAAATTTTGCAGGAACAAGTCCGATGAGTGATATGCGTAAAAAAAATGGAAGAACAGAACCTTGGAAAGTAAAATATTGGGGAATTGGAAATGAAGCCTGGGGTTGTGGTGGCAATATGACGGCAGATTATTATGCAAACGAATACCGCAAATTTGCCACTTTTATGACTGATGGTAGTGCTGGTGGGATTACAAGAATTGCTTCTGGAGCAAATAGTTCAGATTATAATTGGACAGAAACGTTGATGAAAAATATTCCGCTCAATATGTTAGGCGGTGTTGGTGTTCATCACTATGCGGTAATAGAATGGGAAAAGAAAGGTTCAGATGTTAATTACACTGAGAAAGAATATTTCCTGACGATGCAGTCTGCTTTAAAAATGGAAGAATTAGTGACCAAACACGCTGTTGTTATGGATAAATACGATCCAGAGAAAAAAGTAGCGATGATTGTAGACGAATGGGGAGGCTGGTACGATGTGCAAAAAGGAACAAATCCAGGATTTTTATATCAGCAGAATACAATGAGAGATGCAGTTTTGGCCGGTGCAACTTTAAATATATTTAATAATCATGCAGACAGAGTTAAGATGGCAAACTTGGCACAATGTGTAAATGTTCTTCAAGCCGTTATTTTGACAGACAAAGCAAAAATGATCACTACGCCAACTTACAGCGTTATGAAAATGTACAGCGTGCATCAGGATGCAAAATTAATTCCGATAGATTTTAAATCGCCATCTTATACTTATAATGGTCAATCGATTCCAGCGGTTTCGGCTTCTGTTTCAAAAGACCAAAGCGGATTGGTTCATATTTCATTGGTAAATGTTGATGCTATAAACAAAAACAAAATTGAAATTGACACTAAAGATCTTGGCGTAAAGAACTTTACAGGAATGATTATTACCTCTCAAAAATTACAGGATTATAATTCTTTCGAAAATCCGAATAAAATTGTTCCTGTTGCTTTTAAAGGTTTTGAAAACAAAAAAGGAAAGTTAGAAATCACATTGCCGCCTTTTTCAGTTTTAGTTTTAGAAGGAAAATAAAATTCAATTACAACTATTAATTTTAGAGTAAAAAGAATGAAAAGATCTTACAAAAATAACGGTTTATTGCCATTAAAATGAATTAATCGCAGCGTTATAAATGTATTGGTAACATTTATTTTTTGTTTGAACGCTAGAATGCTTTTTTAATGCATTTATAGCAAAAATTAATGAGGCAATTTCAATTAAGTGTTTTTTGTACACTTATAGAATTATAATTTTTATATTTGTCAATTATTTAACCAATTAAGTTTAGAAATGAAAAATTATGTAATAGGATTGGACTACGGAACAGATTCTGTTCGTGCGGTGCTTATTGACACAGAAAATGGGCAGGAGCTGGCATCG
The DNA here is from genome assembly GCF_946479975.1 of uncultured Flavobacterium sp. Next base: position 11,060 of record NZ_CAMLIX010000014.1, on the reverse strand, counting down.
AATGTTTCTCATTACAAAAGATGGAAAAACAAGCAATATTGTGACGCCTCTATAAACCAATTTCGCCAGCATCCTTTGGATCATATTGAAGGATTGGAAACTACAATTCAGAATGTTGTAAAAGAAAGTAAAGTTGATCCGTCATTGGTTCGCGGAATTTGTATCGATACAACAGGATCTTCTCCAGTTCCAGTTACCAAAGACGGAACGCCATTGGCATTGACAAAAGGTTTTGAAGAAAACCCAAATGCAATGATGGTTTTATGGAAAGACCATACTGCTATAAACGAAGCAAACGAAATCAACGAACTGGCAGTAAGCTGGGGCGGTGAAGACGTAACAAAATACGTTGGAGGAATTTATTCTTCGGAATGGTTTTGGGCAAAAATCCTTCACATTGCAAGAGAAGATGAAGCTGTTAGAAACGCAGCGCACACTTGGATGGAGCATTGCGATTTAATGACGTATTTATTAATTGAAGATAAAGATTTAAAAACCTTCAAAAGAAGCCGTTGCGCAGCGGGACACAAAGCAATGTGGCACGCAGACTGGAACGGACTTCCTCCTGTTGAATTCTTAGAAAAATTACATCCGTATTTGGCACAACTTCGTGGTAATTTATACGATGAAACTTATACATCAGATTTAGCTGCCGGAAAATTAAGCAAAGAATGGGCAGATCGTTTGGGACTTTCTACAGAAACAGTTGTGGCTGTTGGAACTTTCGACGCGCATTCTGGTGCAGTTGGAGCTAAAATTGGCGAGAACACTTTGGTTCGCGTTATGGGAACTTCAACTTGTGATATTCTAGTTGGTTCTTATGATGAAGTGGGAACAAAAACCGTTCGCGGGATCTGCGGTCAAGTGGACGGTTCTGTAATTCCAGGTTTTATCGGTCTAGAAGCAGGACAATCTGCATTTGGTGATTTATTGGCGTGGTATAAAGAATTATTAATGTGGCCGACAGAACATTTATTAGGAGCTTCATCTCTTTTAAATGATACTCAAAAAGAACAATTAAGAGAAGAATTCAGCGATAAATTAATTGTTGAATTAACAAAAGAAGCGGAGAAAATTCCAGTTTCAGAAAGTCTTCCAATTGCTTTAGACTGGATTAACGGGCGACGAACTCCAGATGCCAATCAGGAAGTAAAAAGCGCGATTTCAAATTTATCTTTAGGAACAAAAGCGCCTCATATTTTTAAAGCTTTAGTAAATGCCATTTGTTTTGGAGCAAAGAAAATTGTAGATCGTTTTGAAGAAGAAGGAGTAAAAATCGACAGCGTTATCGGTATTGGTGGTGTTGCTCGTAAATCGCCTTTCATTATGCAGACTTTGGCTAACGTTTTAAACAAGCCAATTAAAATTGCAGCTTCAGACCAAACTCCAGCTTTAGGTGCAGCAATTTACGCAGCCGTTGCAGCTGGAATTTATCCAAACGTAATCGAAGCAAGCCAAAAAATCGGAAGTGATTTTGACGGAGAATATTTCCCTCAAACAGATAAAGTGGAAGCCTACTACAAACTGCTTTTGGCATACGAACAATTAAGTGCTTTTGCAGATCCAACTATTAAAATTTCTCAAAATGAGTTCTCTTTATAAAGATTTAAAACAAGAATGTTACGAAGCCAACATGCAGTTAAATGCATTGAATTTGGTGGTTTATACTTTCGGAAATGTAAGCGCTGTGGATAGAAAAAATGGTGTTTTTGCCATTAAACCAAGCGGTGTTCCGTACGAAGATTTAAAACCAGAAGATATCGTGATTGTTGATTTTGATAATAATGTTATCGAAGGAACCATGCGTCCGTCTTCTGACACCAAAACGCATGCTTATTTATACAAAAACTGGCCAAATATTGGTGGAGTGGCGCATACACATGCGACATATTCTGTAGCTTGGGCGCAGTCTCAGCAAGATATTCCAATTTTTGGAACAACGCATGCCGATCACTTAACAGCGGATATTCCGTGCGCACCGCCAATGGCAGATTCTTTAATTGAAGGAAACTACGAACACAATACCGGAATCCAGATTTTGGATTGTTTCAAAGAAAAAAATCTTTCTTACGAAGAAGTAGAAATGATTTTAATTGGAAATCACGGTCCGTTTGCATGGGGAAAAAATGCTGCAAAAGCGGTTTACAACAGTAAAGTTTTAGAAGTTGTGGCAGAAATGGCATACCTCACTTTACAAATAAATCCGAACGCACCAAGATTAAAAGATTCATTAATTAAAAAACATTACAACCGTAAACACGGAAAAGATTCGTATTACGGACAGTAAATGATTTCAGATTTTAGATTGATGATTTTAGATTTAAGGTTGAGATCTGAAACAAACAAAAACCCAAAATAAATTATAAACATAACACTTCAAGATTTTTAGATTCCAATAACTTGAAACTTTAAACTTGAAACAAAAAATAACAAAATGATAGACATTTCTCAAAAAGAAGTATGGTTTGTAGTAGGAAGCCAGGAATTATATGGTGAAGAAACACTTAGAAAAGTAGCAGAACATTCTCAAATTATTGCAAAAGGATTAGACGCTTCGTCTTCAATTCCGGTAAAAGTGGTTTATAAGGATGTGGTGAAATCTCCAGCGCAAATTTTAGATGTTTGTTTGGCTGCGAATTCTGAGAAAAACTGTATCGGAATTATTGCCTGGATGCACACTTTCTCTCCAGCAAAAATGTGGATTGGCGGATTGACTATTTTGAAAAAACCATTATGTCATTTACATACACAATACAATGCTGAAATTCCGTGGGGATCTATCGACATGGATTTCATGAACTTGAACCAATCGGCTCACGGAGATCGTGAATTTGGTTTCATCATGTCTCGTTTGCGTAAAAAACGTAAAGTTGTAGTTGGACACTGGGAAGATCAAAGAGTTCAAAAACAATTAGGAATCTGGTCAAGAGTCGTTCTTGGATGGGATGAACTTCAAAACCTAAAAGTAGCTCGTATTGGAGACAATATGCGTGAAGTTGCTGTTACAGAAGGTGATAAAGTTGAAGCACAAATTCGTTTCGGAATGTCGGTAAACGGATACGATTCTTCAGACGTAACAAAACACATCGAAAAAGTTACTGACAAGGAATTAAATGATTTATTAGCTGTTTATGAGCAATCATACAATTTAACCGATTCTTTAAAAGAAGGTGGCGCACAAAGAAGTTCATTAGTTGAAGCGGCAAAAATCGAATTAGGATTAAGAGCTTTCCTTGAAGAAGGAGGATTTGGCGCTTTTACAGATACGTTTGAAAACCTTGGAGTTTGGAAACAATTACCAGGAATCGCAACACAAAGATTAATGGCCGATGGTTATGGTTTTGGTGGAGAAGGAGACTGGAAAACGGCTGCAATGGTAAGAGCTTTAAAAGTAATGTGTATTGGTTTAGAAGGCGGAACTTCTTTCATGGAAGATTATACGTACCATTTCACACCACAAAAATCATATGTTTTAGGTTCTCACATGTTGGAAATTTGTCCATCAATTGCTGACGGAAAACCTTCTTGCGAAGTACATCCATTAGGAATTGGCGGAAAAGAAGATCCGGCTCGTTTGGTATTCAACTCGCCTGCAGGTGACGCAATCAATGTTTCTTTGGTGGATATGGGAACTCGTTTCCGTTTAATCGTGAACGAAGTGGAAGCTATTAAACCAATGGCAGAATTACCAAAACTTCCTGTAGCAAGAGTTTTATGGGATTGTAAACCAAATTTAGAAGTTGCAGCAACAGCTTGGATTCTTGCTGGTGGAGCGCACCACACGGTTTACAGCCAGTCAATCACAACTGAATATATGGAAGATTTCGCAGACATAGCAGGAATCGAATTATTGGTAATTGATGAAAAAACGACTGTAAGAGAGTTTAAAGATAAAATCAATGCCAACGAAGCATATTTCCATTTGTTTCAACATGGATTGTAATCTGAGATACCTAAGGTTCTAAGTGGCTAAGATTCTAAGTTTTTTTGCTACTTTTAACTTGTTGAGTAATCATAAGTAAAAAAATAGAACGCAGATAATACGGATTTGCTTTCGCAAATAGCGCAGATAAAAAGATTTACATTATAAAAATCAGTGTAAATCAGCGTCTTCCCGAAAGCGAATCTGTTGTATCCGCGTTCAAATAGCTCAATACAATATTTTAACATCTAACATTTCACATAAACCAAAAAACTATTATTTATGAATGTATTAAAACGTTGTGTTTTCGGCATAAGCCTTTTAAGTTTGGCTGCGGTTTCAGTTCAATGCAAAAACGATAAAAAAATGGATACAGAAAAAGTGACGACTGACGAAAAAGCTTTAGTTACGATCGCAAAATCAGAATACGGAACAACCGCTAAAGGCGAAAAAGTAGAGAGTTATAAACTGAAAAACCAAAACGGGATGGAAGTTGATATCATCACTTTTGGTGGAAGAATTACAGATTTAAAAGTTCCCAATAAAGAAGGAGTTTCTGAGAATGTAGTAATCGGATTCAGTTCTTTGGCACAATACGAAAAACCAAATCCATTTTTTGGAGCTTTAATCGGAAGATTCGGAAACCGAATTGCAAAAGGAAAATTTTCGCTTGACGGAAAAGAATATCAATTGGCGATCAACAATGAACCAAACGCTTTGCATGGAGGTCCGCAAGGATTTTTTAATGTAGTTTGGAAAGCAGATGAGGTTAAATCTGGCGATACAGCTTCTTTGAAATTATCTTATTTAAGTAAAGATATGGAAGAAGGTTATCCTGGAAACCTGAAAGTAATTGTAACTTATACTTTGACAAATGACAATCAGTTAGAAGTTTTGTATGAAGCAACTACAGATAAGAAGACGGTTGTAAACTTGACACAACATTCATACTTCAATTTATCTGGAGATTTCACAAAAACAATCCTAGATCACGAATTGACTTTAAATGCTGATAAATTAGTTCCTGTTGACGCGACTTTAATTCCGACAGGAAAATTAGATGATGTTGCGGGTACACCTTTCGATTTCAGAAAACCAAAATTAATTGGAAAAGATATTGCAGCTAAAAACGAGCAATTAGAAAGAGGAAAAGGTTACGATCACTGCTGGGTATTGAACAATCCTGAAAAAGGAAAAACAATCATTGCAAAAGTATACCACGCAGCAAGCGGAAGAGTTATGGAAATGACAACAGACGAACCTGGAATTCAGTTCTACTCTGGAAATTTCCTTGACGGAACTCTGCCAATGCCAAAAGGCGGCACTTTTGCCCACAGAACAGGATTATGTCTAGAAACAGAACATTATCCGGATTCTCCAAACCAGAAAAACTTTCCAACAACGGTTTTAAACCCGGGAGAAAATTATAAAACGAAAACTACATTTAAGTTTTCAGTTCAAAAATAAATTTTAGAATTTGTTTAGTTCTAATTCTCTGAAGAACCTCGAAAGTGTTTGGCTTTCGAGGTTTTTTGTTTTCTGCCACGAATTTCACAAATTTTCTCGAATTTAAAATTAACAGTAATGATTTGTGTAAATTCGTGTAATTAGTGGCAGAAAAAAACAATTATGGCATTCAAACATACATTCAAAGCAAAATTATGCTGGGCTTCAAAACACACTTCGTCAGATTCTTCTAAAAAATTCTACAGCAAAACCCATCAAATAAAAATTGAAGAGAAACCCGTTTTAGATATTTCAGCTGCAAAAGCGTTCAAAGGCGATCCCGAATTATATAATCCAGAAGATTTATTATTAAGCAGTTTGGTTTCCTGCCATATGATGTCGTATTTATATGTCTGCTCTCAAAACGGAATAGAAGTCATTAGCTATTCCGACAATGCTGAAGCAACACTCGAATTAAATGAAGATGGAACCGGACGTTTTACAGAAGTGAGATTAAATCCAAAAGTTACAATAACAGATTCTAGCAAGGTTGAATTGGCTTTAGAACTGCATCATAAAGCAAATCAATTGTGTTTTATTGCTAATTCGTGCAATTTTCCGGTTTTTCATAATGCTAGTTGTGAAGTTTTTTCACCATATAAGTGATATAAGTTCATTAAATAAAGAACTTTAGACGCAAACTTATATTTTTCTTATATGACTTATATGGTTCGAAAAAGACCATAAAAAAACCTCTTCCGTTAAGAAGAGGTTTTACGTACCCGGAGCCGGAGTCGAACCGGCACGGTTTCCCACAGGTGTTTGAGACCAGCGCGTCTACCAATTCCGCCATCCGGGCTTAGCAGACGAAAAAACAATCAAAAAGATCATTTTAACGCAATAGAATGAAGTCATAAATGGCGTCATTCCTTTAACACGGTGCAAATGTAAAAAATAAAATTAGAAATTCTAATAAAAATACTTAAATATTTGCTTTCAGTCTTCAATAAATTTTATAAATTTGCAGCTCGTTAAAACGAAGCACACACAACTAACTACATCCGAGACATTTATACGCTTTCAGCTTTAAAGGAAATATTAGAGCCAAATTGTATTAAACGTAACGGAATAAAACAACACATTATAATGTCGCACCTAGAACCAGAAGCTAAAATTTTTGCTTGTTCACAAAGTGTTTATCTTGCAGAAAAAATTGCAAAAGACTACGGGATTCCGTTAGGAAAAGTAACGATGTCAACGTATAGTGATGGAGAATTTCAGCCATCTTACGAAGAGTCAATTAGAGGTTTACGAGTATTTATCGTATGTTCAACTTTTCCAAGTGCAGATAATCTGATGGAATTGTTGTTAATGATTGATGCGGCAAAACGTGCATCTGCAAGACATATTACAGCTGTTATGCCTTATTTTGGTTGGGCAAGACAGGATAGAAAAGACAAACCAAGAGTTCCAATTGGAGCAAAGTTAGTAGCAAACCTATTAACTGCTGCAGGAGCAACAAGAATCATGACTATGGATCTGCATGCAGACCAAATTCAAGGATTCTTTGAAAAACCAGTAGATCATTTATTTGCTTCTACAATCTTTTTACCATACGTAGAAAGTTTAAAATTAGAAAATCTGACAATTGCATCTCCAGATATGGGAGGTTCAAAAAGAGCATATGCTTACTCTAAGTTTTTAGAATCAGATGTAGTAATCTGTTACAAACAAAGAAAAGCAGCAAACATTATCGACACTATGGAGCTTATTGGTGAAGTAAAAGGTCGTAATGTAATCTTAGTAGACGACATGATCGATACAGGAGGAACTTTAGCGAAAGCGGCTGACCTTATGATCGAAAAAGGAGCACTAAGTGTAAGAGCAATTTGTACGCATGCTATTTTATCTGGCGGGGCATACGAAAAAATTGAAAATTCTCAATTGACAGAATTAATCGTAACAGATTCAATTCCGTTAAAAAAAGAATCAAAGAAAATAAAAGTGGTTAGCTGTGCGCCTCTATTTGCTGAGGTTATGCAGATGGTTCACCACAACAATTCCATCAGTGGAAAATTTATAATGTAGTCATTGCAAACAAAGCAATCTAACTACAATAAGAATTAGAATATTTATATTAATAACTATATTTTTTTACAATGAAATCAATTACAATTAAAGGATCAGAAAGAGAAAGCGTGGGCAAAGTGTCAACTAAAGCCTTACGTAATGCTGGAGCGGTTCCTTGCGTGTTATACGGAGGAAATCAAGCAGTACACTTCTCAGCAGACGCTGCAGCGTTCAAAAACTTGGTTTACACTCCAAATGCACACACAGTTGTGATTGAGCTTGGAAAAGGAAAATCATTCAATGCAATTTTGCAAGATATCCAAGTTCACCCAGTATCAGACAAAATTTTACACATTGACTTCTTCCAATTATTTGATGATAAAGAAATCACAATGGAAGTTCCTGTAAAAATCGTTGGTACATCTAAAGGTGTTCTTGCGGGAGGTGTTTTACGTTTGAACCAACGTAAATTAAAAGTTAAAGCTTTACCAGCAAATCTTCCTGATTTTGTTGAAGCTGACATTACTCCACTTGAAATGGGTAACAAATTATACGTTACTAAAGTTGGAAAACCTGAGTACAAAATTATGCACCCAGACAACACAGTTGTTGCTCAAGTAAGAATTTCTCGTGCTGCTATGAAAGCTGCTCAGGAAGCTGCAAAAGCTGCAAAAGCTCCTGCAAAAGGAAAGAAAAAATAATTTTTTTTCAAACTATACAAAAAGCCTCAATCTTACCGATTGGGGCTTTTTTTTTAAGCTTCTAAGATGCTGAGCTTTTAATTTCTTTGCGTTCTATATATTAAATCTTAACGTGCTTAGCGATTAAACTACAATCAACAGATAATTCTCTAATTGACAAATTTTCAAAATTATCTAATTATTTTTTTTAGAAGCAGAAAATCCCGTTTTCATAAGGCGTGACGTTCCTGCCATCCACTTGTATCTTTTCCTGGTTAAAGAAACCAGAAAAAGGATACCGCTCCTGTCAGGGCTAGCGAGAAGTATCTTTTTTATAAGATTCTAAGAAACTAAGATGCTGAGATTCTAAGTTGCTAAGCTTTGCTTTTTTTTGAGTATAGCCTTTGCGAACTTTTTTTAGTATCTACTAATCTAATCTTTTTTATTCTTTGCGATCTTTGCGTAAAATCCTTTGCGAACTTTGCGGTTAAACCACGGCCAACAAACAATTATCTAATTGGCATATTCTCAAATTATCCAATTGACACATTGCCAAATGATCTAATTAACCTTATTTTTGCTAAATGATAAAATGGATAACAAAACTGTTTTCATCAACACCAAAAGAAGAGAACATAGACAACATGAAACCGGAGGTTCACGAACACCAAAAAAACAACATAAAAAACGTGAGTAAAAAATATTTAATTGTCGGATTAGGAAACATTGGAGCCGAATACGTAAACACCAGACACAATATCGGATTTAAAATACTGGACTTTTTAGCCAAAAAAGAAGGGCTTTCATTCGAAACCGTAAAACTAGGATCATTGGCCGAATACAAATTTAAAGGAAGAACCTTTTTTCTTTTAAAACCAAACACCTATATGAATCTAAGCGGTAAAGCCGTAAAATATTGGATGGATAAAGAGAATATTCCGTTAGAAAATATTTTAGTCATCACAGACGATTTAAACCTGTCTTTCGGAACAATCAGGATCAAACCAAAAGGAAGCGACGGAGGACACAACGGACTTAAAAATATCAATTTAATTTTGAACACCCAAAACTATACCCGCTATAGATTTGGTATCAGCGATCAATTTAAAAAAGGACAGCAGATAGATTACGTTTTAGGAGAATGGACTGCCGAAGAAGAAGCAAAACTGCCAGAACGTTACGAAGTATCTGCAGAAATTATTAGAACTTTTGGAACAGCAGGTCTGGAAAACACAATGACGACTTTTAATGGAAAATAAAGATTTTCAATGATTTATGTGTTGAAAATGTAAATTATCAGTTAATTAAATTCAATTATAACGAAATAGTATTTTCAATTCCAAAGTTAAATGTCTAAATTTGGATAAATTATTTATAAACCATAAAAATCATATTATCATGGCTTTTGAATTACCACAATTACCTTATGCATACGATGCATTAGAACCACATATTGATGCACGTACAATGGAAATCCATCATACAAAGCACCACAATGCATATACTACAAATCTTAATGCAGCAATCGCTGGAACAGATTTAGAAGGAAAAACAATCGAAAACATCTTAATCAATTTAGATAAATCTAACGCTGCAGTTCGTAACAATGGTGGAGGTTTCTACAACCACAATTTATTCTGGACTGTAATGTCTCCAAACGGAGGAGGATTACCAACAGGTGATTTATTAGCAGCAATCGAAACTTCTTTTGGATCATTTGAAGAGTTTAAAGCAAAATTTGCTAAAGCTGGTGCAACACAATTTGGTTCAGGATGGGCTTGGTTAACAGTTCAAAAAGGAGGAAAATTAGAAGTTGTAGGTACTCCAAATCAAGACAATCCATTAATGCCAGAAGTTGCTGGTAACGGTGGAACTCCAATCTTAGGAATGGACGTTTGGGAGCACGCTTACTATTTAAACTACCAAAACAGAAGACCAGATTATATTGAAGCTTTCTTCAGTGTAATTAACTGGACAGAAGTGGCTAGAAGATTTGCTTTAGACAAATAAGAAAATAGATTAAAGAGAATAGAAGAAAGACGGATAGCTTTAAGTTATCCGTCTTTTTTGTTATAGTAATATAGTCTTTGTTCTATTTTGTATGTTCTTTTCTCTAAAAAAAAGAAAATAAAAAAGGTGGAATCTCTTCCACCTTTTTTGCCCCAAATCTACCATAAACTTAACCTACTAATGTCATGGTTCAGTAAAGGTATAGCAGTGTTGGAGATAGAAAAAACATTTCGGATAAAAAGTCAGTATATCCGATAAATGAAACATTCTTTAATACCGTGTCCTTTTAAAGGAAAAAATGGTAAGAAGATAATCTATGAAGTATTGAATACAGAAAATTCAAGAAGAAATGGGATATTTAAAATCGTAAAAGAGTATTGTCTTTTTTTATTTATAAAGATTACTGTTCTCTTAAAAATAGAAAATAAAAAAGGCGGAATCACTTCCGCCTTTTTTGCCCCAAATCTACCATAAACTTAACCTACTATGTTATGGTTTAGTAAAGATAGAGCAGTGATTGGTGTTAAAAAAAAATTTCTGATGAATGGTATCAATATCCGATAAATGGACTATAATTTATTGCCTTGTCCTTTTGAAGGAAAAATTGAGAATGATAGGAATCTAAATAATTGAAATATTAAAGATCTCCTCTATTTTTATTTCTTCGATATTCTATTCTCTTAGAAAAAAAAGAAAATAAAAAAGGTGGAATCTCTTCCACCTTTTTTGCCCCAAATCTACCATAAACTTAACCTACTAATGTTATGGTTTAGTAAATGTAGAACAAGTATTTTATATATAAAAAGATTTCTGATGAAAGGTCCGTATATTCGATAAAGCGATATAATTTGCTGCTGTTGAAATATTTGAGTTTATTCCAATAAAAAAGGTGGAATTTCTTCCACCCTTTTTGCCCCAAATCTACCATAAAC
>NZ_CAMLIX010000013.1 GCF_946479975.1 uncultured Flavobacterium sp. | reverse complement strand
GGTAATATTTACCAAATCTGTTGAAATCTGATGCCTGTGCACTACCAAAATAAGCCTGCATCGTTTGTAAAATGTCTTTTACATTTACACCTAACTGATTCGCTTTTTCGTCGTTGATATCCAATTGTAATTGAGGATAATCGGCTTTGAAACTTGTAAAGGCAACCGCAATTTCTGGACGTTTCATTAATTCGCCAATGAAATTTTGAGAAATACCACTAAATTTATCCAGTTTTCCTCCAGTTTTATCCTGAAGAACCAAATCTAAAGCCTCAACGTTACTAAATCCAGGAACAGTTGGGAAACTGAATACGAAGAAACTTCCTCCAGAAATAGCGCCCAGTTTACCACGAACCTGATTCATGATTTCATCGATATTTTTGATATCACCTCGTTCTTCGTTTGGTTTCAGCAATACGAAAACAACCGCAGAAGATGGACTTGTTGAATTTGTCAATAAGTTGAAACCTGAAATCGCTGTTACAAATCGTGAAGCATCTAAACCTCTTAAGGTGTTTTCAGCATCAGTCATTACTTTCTGAGTTCCGTCAAGCGAAGTTCCCGATGGCGTGTTAACCGCAATAGCAATAAAACCTTGATCTTCTGTTGGAATGAATCCTGCAGGAGTTGTTTTTACTAATAAAACAGTTGCCAAAGTAATTAAAGCCAATCCGCCTAAACTCAACCATTTTTTTCTGATTAAGAATTTCAATCCACCAACATAACGATTCGTCAACGAATCAAAACTGCGGTTGAAAGCAGTAAAGAATTTCTCTTTAAATCCTTTTTTCTCATAAGGCGCATTTGCATCTTGAGATCCGTGATTGTCTTTCAAAAATAAAGCAGCAAGTGCAGGACTCAAAGTCAAAGCATTAACAGCCGAAATTACAATTGCAATTGCCATCGTAAAGGCAAACTGACGATAGAAAACTCCCGTAGAGCCTTCCATAAAACCAACCGGCAGGAATACAGCAGCCATTACCAGCGTAATCGAGATAATAGCACCCGTTATTTCGTGCATTGCTTCATGAGTGGCTACTTTTGGAGACAGATGTTTGTGCTCCATTTTCGCATGCACGGCCTCGACGACTACAATCGCGTCATCTACCACAATACCGATCGCCAGAATTAATGCGAAAAGCGTTAGAAGGTTGATCGAGAATCCGAATAACTGCATGAAGAAGAACGTTCCTAAAATTGCTACAGGTACAGCAATAGCCGGGATTAATGTTGATCTAAAATCTTGCAGGAAGATAAATACCACGATGAAAACTAAGATAAAAGCTTCCAGTAACGTATGTTCAACCTGTTCGATAGATTGGTCTAAAGATACTTTTGTACTATAGAATATATTGTGTTTAATGCCTTTTGGAAAATCTTTAGAAGCCTTTTCCATCATTTTATTGATCGCAATCTGAATATCATTTGAGTTCGATCCAGCTAACTGAATAACCCCAATTACAATTCCTTTTTTACCATTTAAACGTGTTAAACTGTTATAAGAATACGCTCCCAATTCAACTCTCGCTACATCTTTTAAGCGAAGAACAGAACCATCAGGATTAGAACGAATAGCAATATTTTGATAATCTTCTGGTTTGGTAAGTTTTCCTTTGTATTTAATTACGTATTCAAAAACTTCTTTACTTCTTTCACCAAATTTACCCGGCGCAGCTTCCAAACTTTTGTCCTGAATCGCTGCCATAACTTCATTTGGCGTTACTTTATAAGTTGACATTTGTGTCGGATTCAACCAAACACGCATAGAGTAATCTTTTACACCACCAAAAATACTAGCAGAACCAACTCCAGGAATACGTTTTAATTCCGGAATAATATTAATCTGAGCATAGTTGGCAACAAAAGTCTGATCGTATTTTGTTTCATCCTCCGTGTACATACCAATCGCCATGATGAAACTGTTCTGTTGTTTCGCCGTGATAATACCTTGCTGTACAACCTCGGCAGGCAATTGACTTGTCGCTTGAGCAACTCTGTTTTGTACGTTTACCGCAGCTTGATCCGCATTTGTTCCTAGTTTAAAGAAAACAGTAATCGCCAAACTACCATCGTTACTCGCTGTAGAACTCATGTAAGTCATGTTTTCTACACCATTTATAGACTCTTCGATAGAAGGTGCTACAGAACGTAAAACCGTTTCTGCGTTAGCTCCAGGATATACCGCCGTTACCAAAACCGATGGAGGCGCAATATCAGGAAACTGTTGTAAAGGCAGTTTCGTTAAACCAAGTACACCTAGAATGACCAATAAAATGGAAATTACAGTTGCCAGTACTGGTCTTTGTATAAATATTTTGAACATTATTTCTTCTGATTATTTTTTGTTAGTTACTTCGGCAACTTTAGCTGCTTTTTCAGGTTGAATCGCTTGTCCGTCCTGTAATTTGTCAACACCGCTCATCACGATTTGATCACCAGATTTTACACCGTCTTTAATTAAATAATTTGTACCGCTTTTCCCTACTACCGTAATTGGGCTTTTAGTTACTTTGTTGTCTTTTCCAACTGTGAAAACAAATACTTTATCCTGCATTTCAATTGTAGCAGCCTGAGGAACTAAGATCGCATCGTCATGGTTTAATCCTAAACGGATTCTTCCTGTATTTCCAGAACGTAGAATTCCGTTTGCATTTGAGAAAGTCGCTCTAAGTGTGATTGCTCCGGTAGTTTTATCAAACTGACCGTCAACCATATCGATTTTTCCTGTTTTTGGATAAGCACTGTTATCAGCCAAGATTAAAGTTACAGGAGGTAATTTTTTGATTTTATCGCCTAATGAACTTCCAGCATATTGCTCTTTAAAGTGAATGAAATCTGTTTCGCCTAAAGAGAAATAAGCATACACTTCGTGTACATCAGATAGAGTAGTAAGAGCCTCAACATCAGTAGCAGAAACTAAACTTCCTTGTTTTTTTGGCAATCTCCCGATGTAACCACTTACTGGAGCCGTCACATTAGTATATCCTAAATTGATTTTAGCAGAACCCACCATTGCTTTTGCTTGTTCGATATTTGCAGCAGCAATTTTTTGTGATGCTTTAGCCGTTTTTAATTGATAATCAGAAACTACTTTGTTTTGAACTAGCGGCGTCAATTTATCAACTTCTAAATTTGCGTTGATTAAAGCTGCTTCAGCTGCGTGAAGACTTGCCAAAGCATTGTTTAACTGCTCACGATACGGACGCTCATTAATTTTAAATAAAGTTTGTCCTTTGCTTACATAAGCACCTTCGTCAACAAAAATTCTGTCAAGGTTTCCGCTTACTTGTGGACGAATCTCAACATCTACAGTTCCTTGTATTGCTGCAGGATATTCAGCGTCTGTAGTGGTATTTGCACTAGTTATTGCCAACACAGGTAAAACTGGCGGTGGTGGAGCAGTAGGAGCCTGATTTTTATCTGCGCAACTGCTTAAAACTAATGCCAGAATAAAACTGGTTATAATTATATTTTTCATTTTCATTTTGGTTTTAATTGGTTGAACATTCTCTCGGGTTAAATTTGTTGGTATTCTGGAATTCTCGGGATTCATATTTAATTAAATTAAATTATCTAACATTGTTAAGTAAATGAGCGCAAATTGCTATACTTTAATCATTTTGAATTGTATTCTTAAATAGGTATTAAATTATCTAACGTCGTTAAGTAAAATTCTAAAAAAAGAGTTTTTATTACCTCGATTAAATTTTCTAACAGTGTTAAGTTAAGGTTCTAAAAAAAAGGATTTTACATTATCCAATTAAATCATTTTACACCGTTAAGTAAAAATTGAAAAAAATATTATTGTATTGATTTGATGATACCGCCAATGGCATCTTTCAAAATTTGAGCATTAATTGTTTCTAAAATATCACTTTTGTTAATGATGTTGATGGCGATTAAGCCATGAATAACAGAAAAGAAAGTGAAGTACTTTTGTTTTATAATATCTTGACTCGGATTGCTGTTTTTCATTACTTCAGCAATTACCTGAGTGAATAATTTGTAAGGTCCCTCCTGAGCCGAGCATCTTTGTGCACAGCACGTCATTTGAACACCAAACATCAACTGATACATTTCAGTATTAGTAAAAGCAAAATCCCAATACGTCATCCACATGGCTTCTAATTGGTCTTCGGGTTTTTCAAACTTATCTATTGCAACTTGCAGTTCCTTAGTTAATTTGACGAAACCTTTGCCGGTCAATTCTTCTAATATTGCTTCTTTATTCGAGAAATATTCATAAATAATAGGAGCAGTATATTCGATTCTGTCGGCAATTTTACGCATACTCAAACCATTCCAGCCTTCTTCTTTTACGATATCATAAGCAGCGCCAAGAATATTATTTCTTGTTTCTTCTTTTTGTCTTAAAATTCGATCTTTGCTAGCCATTTCATTCGAGTATTAAATTGTTTAACACTGTTAGGCAAATGTATGGCGGATTTTCTAATTATGAAATATTTTTATCATAATATTTTCTTATCGTGTGATAGCCAATTAAAAAAACACTTGTAAAGCTTTGATTTTATTGAGTTTTTGATTTTATAAATATTTTTAGTAGCAACACATTTTTCATTTTCAAGACGTTTTGTCCCGCTCTACACTGTATCTTTTGTGTTGAACCCCAACACAAAAGGATGCCGTTTCGATCGGGGCTAGGCGAGAACGAATCATTTTCATAATTTTTCTAAAAGAAGACAAATAAAAAATCCCATGTTCAACCGGATTAAAATTCGGCCCTACAATATTGATCGAGCCGACGGCTCTTTTTTATGTTCGATAACAAGAAAGTTCCGAAGGAACGCCACATATTGTAGGGCTGGACTTCAGTCCAGTTGGTTGTTAGTTATAGTTTTGTCATCCTGACGGAAGAAGGATCACACAAGTGAATCGACAAAGATGATCTTTCTACATTATGTTTGTAATTTTGGAGAATGAGCAATCTCTAGATTTGAAGCTATTTATTGTCGCTTCTCATAAAGGATTTGCGAGTGTGATCCTTCCTTTGTCAGGATGACAAAAAAACACAAATTTATGCATTCAATTTTTTCGTAACATTACAATAAAAAAATGAACACGCTAACTACAATAAAAACCACATTCATTTTTTTATTCTTCCAACAAATAATTTTTGCACAGGAAAGTAAAAAAGAAAACACATCACCACAATACACAATCGAAAATTGTGTTAATCATTTTGAATTAGACAAAGCCAAGAAAACCAAAGTAGGTTATCAATATTGGTTCGCCGATAAAAATTTCACACAAGAAAATATTTTAAAAATGAGCATTGTCGAGCCTGGAAAATCGACACACGCGCCACACCATCATCCTGAGGAAGAATTTTTTTATATTCTAGAAGGATCGGCTTCTTTTTTCTTAGATGGAAAAACGGTTGTAGTTGGGCCAAATACAAGTTTGTATTGCCCGCCAAATGCACAACACGGAATAAGTAATGCCGGAACTACCGATTTGAAATATTTGGTTATAAAAAAGGATTTGAGGTAGGTTGTTAGTACTTTATTATTGGTCGAAATTTGTAATTAATAGTTTGATTAAAAAAAAATCAATCTTCATTATTTGTTTTTTTTTAATAGATCGCTATCTATTTCTTTTAGTAATGTATTAAGCTGTCTTGGAATTGAAGTTCCAACATACATTTGCGCTACTTCAAAAGGATCAAATATTCTATTATCTTCAAACGCGGCAAAATCTCCAATGACATAACGTCCAAAATAGCTTGAATTTGTTACCTCGCATACTATCCAGCAACCTTGATATTTTTGAACGAAATATTCACCAACAAAATACCCAATTCTTGTAATTAACCAAATTCTCTCATCTTCGTTGACTATCATAATGTTTTTAAAGAAAATATCTAAATCATCAACAAACAAAAATGCTTGCTTTAGCACAATATGGGCATCTTTTATTTCTAGATGCTTAATAAAATTGACAAGTTCAAAAAGTAAATCTTTGTAAAATGTGTCAAGATTAGCTTTTCGTTTTTCTAGTAATGCTATTTGTTCAATCGTCATATTTTCGGTTTTAATTTTTAAAATGTTTGGTTATTATTATGTTGACATAGTAAAACCAAACATAAATCTACAATTAGATAAATTCTGCCTCTGCAAGACATTAAAACAATAATTTTAGACTTTTTGCGACTACTAAAATCAGATATAATCTTTAAGCACTACACCAGATTTTATAAAATTCTCCCATAATCCTATAAATCTTTCAATCTTCAAAATCTTAAATTTAGGGTTCTATATTTTATGCCGATTTTATTATGAATGATTTTTTCAAGACGTTTTTAAACATTTAGAGGGTTACTATTACAGTATAGTCGATCTTACTCCAAAATTTATTTTAGCCATATTAGTAATTCTCATTTCTTGGTTTATAGCCACTCGAGTGGGAATTTTTGCAGGAAATCGTCTAAAAGTTAAAATGCACGATCGCCTTCTTGCGACATTTATTGCACGTTTAATCAAATCGGTTTTGATTATTATTGGAATTTTAATCATGTTCCGAATAATTGGTCTCGACGGAATTGCGCAAAGTATGCTTGCCGGCGCCGGAATTTCTGCTTTTGTAATTGGTTTTGCGCTTAAAGATATTGGCGAAAATTTTCTCGCAGGAATTTTACTTGCTTTTAAACGCCCTTTTAATATTGGAGATATTATTGAAAGTAATGGTGTAAAAGGCGAAGTAATAAACTTGAATCTTCGTGACACAGAGGTAAAAAGTGATTCTAAAGTTATTTATATTCCGAATGCGCTTCTGATAAAGAATACACTTATTAATTACAACAGTGAGGGATTTCTGCTTCAGACTTTCACTGTCGGACTAGAATACGGTTCTGATTACACTAAAGCCATCGAACTAGTAAAAGAAGTGCTGGGAAACAATGAAGATGTAACCGAAAAAGACCACGAAAACGCCGCTGTAATTACCGATGTAGCAGGTGCGGGTGTTATTCAGCTTAATATTCGATATTGGGTCAAAACAGCTTCGACGATTAAAAACTCAGAATGCCGTTCGAAAATTATTGCCGCAGTTTTGAACAAACTCAAAGAAAACGGATTTGTATTGAAGTAAGATTTTAAGGTGCCAAAACAATGAGGTTTCTTTCTTTAAAATTATTAATTTGAATAAGAAGTTTTTGGATTTTTTTTGAACCATATAAGTTCATTTAAGTTATTGAAGTTTTTTATGAATTCTTCTGA
The DNA here is from genome assembly GCF_946479975.1 of uncultured Flavobacterium sp. Next base: position 36,065 of record NZ_CAMLIX010000013.1, on the reverse strand, counting down.
TTTAGCTGAAGAAATAGTAAAGCTCATATAATAAGATGGTTGTTAAATCTGTAAAAGAGAATTCCATAGAAATGAAATATTTATAGATTTAAAAAGCGTGCCGTACCAAAAGCTCCAGCGAAGCGACATATTGTACAGAAGATTTCACCCCGCTGGGGCTCTTTTGAAATGGGATGATTTTTTCTTTAAATCTTTCGTCCCCTAGACTTTTTCTTGAACTTTTTTGCTATAAAATAATAAAGCAAATCGACCTCAATCTTATATAATTTCAGTTTAATTTTAATAAAAATCAGATAGTCAGTTAATTAACTTTTATTAAAGAAAGCTTTAACATCGTCGGTTTTCTCTGGCTGTTTGAAATAACTAATTTTAGGTAAATCAAATTAAATAACGTTTTAAAATTTAAAATTATGAAAAAGAATATCGCCATATTTGCAACAAACGGTTTTGAAGAATCAGAATTAGTATCTCCAAAAGCTTACCTAGAAGAGCAGGGTTGGAACGCAGATATCATCAGTTTGAAATCGGGAACAATCAAATCTTGGAAAGACGGTAATTGGAGCACCGAATATAATGTTGATGTCGTATTAGATCAAGCAAACGAAGCAGATTACGATGCTTTGGTTCTTCCAGGTGGAGTTATAAACCCTGATTTATTAAGAAGAGAAGAGTCTGCAGTACAATTTGTACGTTCATTTTTTGAAAGTAAAAAACCAGTAGCCGCAATTTGTCACGGACCTCAAATTCTGGTAGATGCAGATGTTTTAGATGGCCGAAAAGTTACTTCGTTCTTCTCTGTGAAAAACGATTTGATAAATGCCGGAGCACAATGGGAAGACTCAGAAGTAGTAGTAGACAACGGATTAGTAACCAGCCGTAATCCGGATGATTTACCCGCTTTTAATAAAAAAATGGTAGAAGAAATTAAAGAGGGAAAACACGAGCGTCAGACAGCTTAAAAAGATGTTTTTTATTTAGAATTAAAAAATGCAAGATCAATTTTGGTCTTGCATTTTTTTATGAATATACATTTTTTAAGTCTGATTTGTCATTTCGACGGAAGGGAGAAATCGCACGCGTATATCAACAAAGATTGGCGACGTACCTTGTGGAGTTTCTAGTGAGATTTCTCCCTTCGGTCGAAATGACAAGATTGCGCAAATTAGTCCAGTTTGTCATTTCGATTCGGAACGAGAAATCACACGCGGGATTCTACAAAGATTTAAAATTCAAAACTCATTCAAAATGAAAATTTAAAAACTCAAAAGTCTCATTAAAACTTCTTATCAATTCAATTTTTTTATCTCTTCTCCATTTCTTCAATTCTTTTTCTCGTGCGATTGCTTCCTGAATCCATGTGAACTTTTCATAATAAACTAAAAACTGAATATTATATTTTGAGGCAAAACTGCTAATGTTTAAATCTATATTTTCTTTATGCTTTGCAAGTCTTTGCTTTAAGTTATTTGTAACTCCAATATAAAACGAGGTGCGATGTTCATTTGTGAGAATGTAAACGTAATAGCTATGAAAGCCAATTTGAGGATTTAGCATTTTATTTTTTTTGTACGAATATACATGTTTTAAATCTAGTTTGTCATTCGACCGTATGGAGAAATCACAGTCGCTAATCGACAAAGATTGGCGATATACATTATAGAGCTTCTAGTGTGATTTCTCCTCCGTCGAAATGACAAGATTGCGAAATTATATTTGGTATTGTGCAAATAAGTACAGTTTGTCATTTCGACTGAAGGGAGAAATCACACTCGTTTATCGACAAAGATTGGCGATATACTTTGTAGAGTTTCTAGTGTGATTTCTCCCTTCGGTCGAAATGACAAAAAATGCGATAATTTTATAGTAAGCCAAGTAACTGCATTTTAGCGCTCGCCGTAATGCGACAACACGAAACCCTCCAAATTGGACTAACAAATTTTGAAGACAATTATTATTGGCTCAATGAATTGGCGGAGATTTTGAATCCTTATTTGAGTGAGGAGTAAGGTTTATAAAATGGAAAAACCTCGATTGTAAGATCGAGGTTTTTTATATTCCAATATTTTTTTATCAGAAAAGAAATTAAATCGAGAGATTTTTTAAAATTTCAATATACTTTTTACTGTAAATGGGTTCAATGGAATGTATAAATTTTAGCCATCCTGATATTCGTATTAAAGTTTCAATTTTTTCTTGTTCAATCATATGCTCAAAAGTTTCGGAATCGTACTTCTCTTCTGTAAGATTTAGCTTTTTAATAAGATGATTTTTAAAACCAACTTTTTCTATATAATGTAATTCCAAACGAATATTTCGTTTTATTTTTTTTGGGATTCTCGGGTAATTACTGTCAAATACAGAAAGTCCTGTTACATATTGATTTTGCCCCCTTTTCATTAGTTTTGTTTTTTCATGATTAACTTCAAAACCATGAAAATTAATTATTTTTTCTATTAAAGATGCATCAGGAATAAAATTATTAGAGGAAAAATACATGTCATCTGCATATCTTGAATATGTAATCTCTTGATTAGAATTTTGTAAATCAAAATCAAGTTTTGTAGACACAATATTTGCAATGGTTGGACTTGTGCTAAAGCCTTGTACTAAGCTTCCATTTAAAGTCACAACATATGATAATGATTTTGCTATTTCTCCTTCTATACCTAAATCAATTAAAGAACTTTCTATTTGTTGTCTAGTAATAGTATCAAAAAAATTTTTTAAATCAATTGATAATATTATCTTTTTAGCTAGATGCAAATTTGCATTTGATAGAATATTGCGTTTACGAACAAAACCATGTACACATTGATTAGGAATATATAAATCAAGTAAATGGGAATTTAAAATTTTAAGACAAAATTCCAAATTATTACTATGCGGTTTATGAATAACTCGGAAACCTAAATCACGATTTTTTTTAGGAATTAAGAATTTTTTTATTGCTACATCTAAACTTGTTTTTCGACCTGAAGATGCTTCAAATATTTCATATGTCTGATTCTCCATTTTTTCCAAAAATTCTGGAGTACATTTTAAGATGTTTAAAAGTTGCCGTTTATTTCCAATTTCATTAAGTTTCATAAAGTGGGAGCTAAGGTAAGTAAGCGAGTAATTTATTCTAAGACCGAATACGAAATCATATCCGAATTATTACCCTTAGCTACCCACGATATTGTTTTTGTAAGTTTTCTACAGTAATTTTATATTCATCAGGTTTATTTCTGCTCAAATATAAATTTTTATTTAAAATATTTATAACACCTATTTTTTGTTTTATTAAATTTAAATTTTGCTCCATTCTTATATTAGCTTTACTATCATTTAAAATGCTATAAAGAATATAGTTTAGGTAATCAATTGTTCCAAGATTTATGTGGCTTTTTCCTTCAATTTTATATTCACAATCATATTTATCACTAAAATCATTAAATAATGTCTCTAAAATTTTTTTTAGAGATTTTTTTTCTATTTCAATTTCTTCAAAGATAAAAACATTATGGTCTCCTTTATTTCTCTTTAATCTATCTGTCAAAAGTTTTTTAAGAAAAAGCTCAAATATTTCAAAATCTTCTTTGTCTTTTTTTAGAGATTTAAAATATTCGGAAGTTTTATCTACAACAACAAAATAACCTCTATAATTAAAAAAAGGTATTATAGAATAAAAACGAGCTCTAACATCTGGATGATTTTCGACAGCATGAAACCCTTGTTTTTTCAATATTTCAACGGTTTCTTCAAAATATGCCATTCCATGTAATTCTTCTTGCAATTCTTCAATTGCTTCCTGCATTATATCAGGAGTATCTGTTTTTATACAACCATGTATAAAGACATTGGAATTATTATTAATATGTCCAGCTTCATCTATGTAAAAATAATTTGTTTTTTTCATCGGTAAAAAAGAATATTTTAGAACGGTTCAATCAAAAGGATTTGTTGATCGAAAATATAAATCGATTACTATTTATTACATAATAGAATCTTTTAATGTGCAACAACTCCGAAACAAATTTATTTTGCCAAAAATATTAATTTACTAATATAAATAGGCAAGTAGTTTTACCTATTTTTATTTTAGATGTTTATACTTCTAAATCTATAACTTTTTTGAACCAGAAAAATGCTCTAAACTGAAAGTTTCGAAAGTTTAAAAAAACTACAAATTAACGTACTTTTTAACAAAAAAAAGGGCAGTTCCTCCAAAAAAGAGGAACTGTCCTTAAATCAAATTCTAAATTAACATTCCAAAGAAATGCGTACAGTAATATTGGTAATCTACTAAAAAGAAGACTAAACGCAGGTTATTCGTTTATTGGATCACCTTCTTTAGTTTCTTCGCTGGCAATTTTTACCAGTTTATCTTGTGGAGTCAAATCACCGAAAATTTCTATTTTATCGTCGATTTCTCTTCCTTTTTTAATGTCAACTCTTGTGGCTTTTTTGTTTAGTACTTTCACCACATATAAACCTTCAGCAGAATTTACTACAGCTGTTTTCGGAACCACAAATGTGCTGTCTTTCGCGTTAAGCGGTAATAAAACTTCGGCAACCATTCCAGGTAATAAATTGGCTTTGGTGTTGTGAACATCCATTTCGACTCTTTCAGAACGTAATTTTAAATCTAAAGCGCCAGACATTCTAGTAATTTTAGCTGTAAAAGTTTCGGGTAAAGATTTTACATTAAAACTCATTTCATCGCCTGCATGTAAATATCCTGTGTACAATTCTGGAACCGAAACTGCCAAACGTAATTTTGACTGCTCCTGAATCGTTAATAAAGGCAAATCTGAACCTTTTCCTGCGGGACCTACAAATGTTCCTAAATTCACATTTCTTGCCGCTACAACACCGTCAAAAGGAGCACGAATTTCTAAATATCCTCTCATAATCGAGATTTCTTTGTGCGCTGCAATCGCCGCTTGATATTGTGCGTAATCAGAATTCTTTTTTCCGCTTGCCATTTCTAAATCGTTTTTAGAAATCGTTCCTTCTACTTTGCTAGTTTCGTACAAACGGTTGTAGGTGCTTTTACTGGTGGCGTAAATTGCTTCCATAGATTTCAATCTTGATTCGGCTGCAGCCAATTGGGAACTGATTTCTGGTGCTTCTAAAACAATCAAAAGCTGTCCTTTTTTTACTTTAGAACCAATATCAACTTTTAAAGTTTTTACGAAACTGCTCACTTTTGCATACAAATCAACTTGTTGAAAACCGGTTAATTCTGCTGGTAAACGCAATTCTGTTGTCAGTTTTTCTTTTGCTAAAAGGAAAGTCTCCACTTTAGGTTCGATTTCTGGTGTTGCAGTTTCTTCTTTTTTCTTTTCGCAACCGCTTAATACAACTAGAGCTGTAAATAATAATGCAGATGATTTTATAATATTACTTTTCATTTTTTGGTTTTATATAATGAATATGTTTTACGCTTTTAGGTGAAAGTGAATAAAATTTGATTAAACACATAGAATCATAGTTCTACTTTACGGGTAAAGGCGTTTCACTTGTTTCAATTCACATAGCTATGTGTGAAAACTAGTTTTTTCTTTTACCTTTTTATTTAAACTAAAATCTATGTTTCTATGTGTTAAAAAATAATTGCCCCCAACGGCTTTTGACTTTCGACTTTAAGACTTTCGGCTTTAGTACTTTACGACTTTCCAACTTTAGACTTACTAATTGATGAAATATAATGGATACTTTCTTCATCTTCAGGATCTAAAGAAACAGATTGTGTTGATGTTTTTTCTTGTGCCCACGCAAATATCTGCGGAAGGATCAATAATACGGCAAAAGTAGAAAATAATAGTCCACCGATTACCGCTCTTCCTAGCGGAGAAACTTGATCGCCTCCTTCGCCGTGTCCGATTGCCATTGGCAGCATTCCCGCAATCATCGCAACCGATGTCATGATAATTGGACGAAGACGCAACGCAGCCGCTTCACGTGCAGATTCTAAGGCATTTCCATTTATTTTTCGCAATTGTTCGGCATTGGTAACCAAAAGTACGGCGTTGGCAATAGAAACCCCAACCGACATGATGATTCCCATATACGATTGTAAATTCAGCGTTGATCCTGTAAGTGTCAGCATTAATAAAGAACCTAAAACTACTGCAGGAACTGTTGTTAGAATTACCAGCGAAACTTTGAACGACTGGAAATTAGCAGCCAACATTAAGAAGATTACGAAAACGGCAACCAATAATCCTGTTTGTAAACTGCTTAATGTTTCAGTCAATACTGTACTTAGTCCGATTGGCGTGATAAACAAACCACGAGGTAATTCGCCCAATGAACTAATTGTTGTGCTAACATCTTTTGATGCCGTACCTAAGTCGGTTTGAAAAATGTTGGCAGTAACGGTAATGTATGGCATGGCTCCTAAATTGTCATTTTCACCACTTACAAAGCCCGGTGTAATTTTAGCAACGTCACTTAAAACAGGACGAAGCGAGTTTTTCAATACTGGAATTTCTCCAATATCGGTTTTACTTTTCATTTTATTCAACGGCACTTGAACCTGAACAGAATACGATAATCCTGCTTTTTCATCAACCCAGTTATTTTTTTCGGTGTAACGAGAAGATGAAGTAGAAGCGACAAGCGAACGAGAAATGTCATTCATATCCACTCCTAATTCCGCGGCGCGTGTTCTATCAATATCAATATTCATGGCAGGATAATGAATTGGCTGACCAATCTGCACGTCTCTGAAATAAGAAATTGCTTTTAATTTATTAACGATTTGAGTCGCAAATAATTCGTTTCTTTTTTTGTCTTTTCCGGCCACTCGAATCTCAATTGGAGTAGGAGAACCTTGGCTTAAAACTTTATCCGTCAATTCGATTGGCTCAAAAGAAACTTTGGTATCAGGCAGAATTTTTTTAATTCTTGCTCTTAAGTCATCTTTAAACTCATCCATATCGGCGTGATAATCTTTCAAACTAACTTGAAAAACAGCTTCATGAGAACCAGCCATGAACAAATAAATCGGGTTAATCGAGAATAGAGAAGGGTGCTGACCCACATAAACAGATGAAATTCCGATATGATCTTTTCCGACTTTGTTTTCAATTTCTCTCAAAACAATTCGGGCTTGTTCTTCTGTTCTTTCCAAACGTGTTCCATCTGCAGCGCGCATTCTCAGTTGAAACTGACTAGAATTGGTTCTTGGGAAAACATCTTTTCCAATAAAATTAAGGAACACAATTGCCAAAAGCGTTGCTACAACCAAATAAACAATACTTGTTGCTTTTTTATGTACAAACAAGCGATCTAAAGTTCGCATAAAGCGATTTCTGAATTTTTCGAAACCAGAAACTTTTCCGTCGTCGTTGAAGTCGGTTCTTTCGACCAAATCTTTTTTCTGACCAATTAAATTTTGCTCTGATTCTGGCGTTAAGCCACAGGCATTAAATTCTGCTTCGTCATCTGAAATTTCAGGTTTATGATCGTGTTTTACGTGATCTTTCATCATCCAGTTCGCCATTACAGGTACAAAAGTCTGAGACAATAAAAACGAAATAACCATAGAGAAACCAATTGCTAAAGCCAATGGCAAAAACAACGCTCCCGGAATACCAACCATTGTAAATGCTGGCGCAAATACGGCTAGAATACAAAGTAAGATCAATAATTTAGGTAAAGCAATTTCCTGACAGGCATCCCAAATGGCGAGTGCTTTTGGTTTTCCCATGTCGAGATGCTGGTGTATATTTTCGATCGTTACCGTACTTTCATCCACCAAAATACCAATTGCCAAAGCCAATCCTGATAATGACATTAAGTTGATCGTTTGTCCAAATAATTTAAGGAATAAAACTCCCGAAATAATTGAAATCGGAATCGTCATAATTACGATTAACGCCGCACGACGGTCGCCAAGGAAAAGCATTACCATTAATCCGGTTAAAACCGCTCCGATAATTCCCTCGGTAATTAAACTTTTAACCGAGTTGATTACATAAACCGACTGGTCAAATTCGTATGATAATTTTACATCTTCTGGAAGTGTACTCTGAATTTTAGGAAGTTCCGATTTTAATTTCTGAACCACATCCCAAGTAGAAGCATCTCCCGCTTTTGCAATACTAATGTAAACCGAACGTTTTCCGTTTACCAAAGCATATCCTGCAGTAATATCGGCACCATCTTTTACAGATGCCACGTCGCCTAATTTTAAGTTTTGAACACCGCCTTTGAATAACGGAATCTGCTCAAAATCTTTAACTTCTTTAATCGTATTATTTGTTGGCGTAATATAGTTTTTGTCGCCCATACGAACGTTTCCAGACGGCGCTGTCTGGTTGTTCAAACGAATTGCTTCGACAATTTGATCTGGCGTCATATTATGAGAACGCAATAAATCTGGATCTACGTTAACCTCAATTGTTCTTGGGCTTCCGCCGAATGGAGCAGGAGACAATAAACCAGGAATTGAAGTAAAGGAAGCACGAACATAAACGTTGGCTAAATCTTGTAATTCGTTGTTTGATCGTATTTTACTGCTCAAAACCAATTGCCCGATCGGCAATGAAGAAGCATCAAAACGAATGATAAACGGAGGCTGTGTTCCCGGAGGAAAAACTGCCTGAATTCTGTTCGAAAGCGCACTTAACTCGGCTGCAGCCTGAGCCATATTTGTTCCTTCATAATAGGTTAATTTCATAATCATTAACCCCTGAATATTTTTGGTTTCAACCGATTTAATACCGTTGGAAAAAGGTAAAACGTTGACGTAGTTTTTGGCAAAATAAGCCTCCATTTGGTCGGGTGTATAACCTCCAAAAGGGTGCGCGATATAGATAACCGGCAAATTCATTTTTGGTAAAATGTCTACCTTAATGTCTTTGATGGCACCAATTCCGAAGAAAAATAGACCCGCAACCAATACTAAAATGGAAATGGGTTTGCGGAGTGCAAAACGTATTAAATTCATTAGGATTTATAATTAAAATTCATTTATAAATAAGTCAAAATTTCCTGTTGCAGCGACTTTCAATAAATACGACTGCCACACATTATTATTGACAATATCTCGATCAATTTCAGCGCGGTTTAAAACATACATGGTTTGTGTTAAATCGGTCAAATCGGTTAAACCGTTTTTGTACAAAGTCGATTTTTGAAGATACGCTCTTTTGGCAGCATCAACCTGAATGGGCGCTTCTGCAAAGTTTTCAAGCGTAATTCTGATTTTATCTTCAGCAAAATTCAACTGCGATTTCAATTCTCTGTCGGCTTGATTGTATTCTTCCTGCAAACCTTGAGAAACAAATTTCTGAGCGCTAACTTGTTTGCTGGAACGGAAAGGTGTAGTTAAATTCCATGTAATTCCAACTCCAATTAAATAGTTGCTACGATCTGGATTTACGCCATCCCAATAATTTCTGCTAAAAGCCGTTTGATCTGAAGCATAAGAATTCTCAAATCCTGAAGCTCTGGTTTGCAAAATTCCAAAGGCACTCATGGTTGGGTAATAAAATCTTTTGTACAATTTAACCTGCTGGTTGCTGTAATCGATTTTCGTTTTATAAAGTTGTAATAAAGGGTGAAGACTGTCTGCAGTAACTTCTTTGGTAATCAATTCTTTCGGAATCTGCGTTACAAATAAAGTATCAGCCACAAAATCCTGTGGTGCAACGCCCATTAAATCGACTAACTTGTTGTTTTGTTCTTTAACGAAGTTTCTCGCCAAATTCAAAGCGATTTTAGCTTTAGAAACTTCGGCTGTGGCCAATGTAGAATCGACTCCGGCCAATAATCCGTTTTTAACTCTTGCAGCAGCGGTCTTTTTGAAAACTTCTGCACGGGAAAGATTTTTTTGCTGTGAAATCAATAATCTCTGACTCGCCAATAAATTCAAATAAGCAGCTGAAATTTTGATTTCCTGTTGGAATTTTTCCTGTTGCAAATCTTTTTCTTTAGCCTGAATATCAATTTTAGACAAATTGATTTTTTCTTTGATTTTTCCGAAAGTGAAAAAATCCCAATTCATGTTGACTAAATAAAGCGCTCCAAACGCTGAATTCCAGTTTTGTTCAGGAAGAGGTAAACCTGATGAAGCAACTCCCAAACCTCCAAATCCGTAAAGCGGTCCGTTTTGTCCGTTTACAGTTCCGTAATCCTGCTGCGCCGATAAATTTAAGTTCGGCAAGTAATCACGGCGAGATTGTTTTAGCGTCTCTTTTGATGCATTGGTGTAATTGTTTTTTGCCCGGATAGAACCGTAGTTTTCAAGTCCTGTTTTTATGGCTTCTTTTAAAGACAGGGTTTGAGCATAACCGGCTGAGGCGAAAATCAATAAAAATAAAAAGGTAATTTTTTTGAAATACATAAACTCAAGGTGTGAAATAGAATATTTTGATGAAACAAATTTATTTCTCTTACCTTGATAAAAGTCATCTTTAGTGATGTACTGCACTAATAAATGACGAATTGAATTGGTCATTTTTTGAAAAAAATAATAAAATATTTGTTCGTACTTTGTAAACTATTTCAAAATTAAGAATGAACAAAAAGATTGATAACATACTGGATAACAAATGGTGGCAGGAAGTTGCCGTTATCCTTTTCTCCTTTACCATATATACCTTAAAAAATGATTGGATGCTCATTAGTTCATTCACTTCTATTTTAATGGGCGTTTCTTTCTACTGCGTTTTGTACATGCATGCGCAGTTTAACCGATTTTTTTTACTTCCCATTTTATTCAAAGCCAATAAACCTATTACATACATCATTTTAACGCTCTTTGGAGTTTTTGTTTTTTCGGTTTTACTGTACGAAATCACAATGCTGGATATGTTTGCTACATTCAATTTGTATCAAAACTCACATCAAAGAAGTTATGCCTATCAATTGGCGAGCGTTTTAGGGACTTTAGTTTGTATACTGAGTCCAATTATTGTTTTTAAATTTTATCGTATTCACAAAAAACAAACAGATGCAGCTTTATTGTTCAATCAGATGCAGTTGAATTCATTGAAAGGACAATTAAATCCGCATTTTTTGTTCAATACCTTTAATACACTTTACGGAATCAGTTTGGAATTTCCAGACAGAACTCCCGATTTAATCATGAAAGTTTCGCAGTTAATGCGCTATCAATTAGAAAGTAACAGCAAACAATTTGTTTCTTTAGAAGACGAATTGGAGTTTATAAACAGTTACGTGCAGCTTGAAAAAGAACGTGTTGGTTATCGATGCGATATAACTTTTGAAAGTAAAGTTGATAAAGAGTATACCTATAAAATTTCTCCAATGCTTTTAATTGCATTTATTGAAAATGCTTTTAAACACGGAACTTGTGCCATTGAAAAGTGTTTTGTAAATATTGCAATTTCTGTCGAAAACGGAACATTGCATCTTGATGTTACGAATTCAATTCCGAAGAAAACAGATGTTGTTTCAACTAAAATTGGATTAAAAAATACGATTGAAAGATTGGATTTGATTTATGGAAAAGACTATAAATTAGACATTCAGGACGACAAACAAATCTATGTTGTTGATTTAGAAATACAACTTAAAAAGTTTGTAGGATGAAAGAAACAAAGAAGTGTATAATTATAGACGATGAACCGGCAGCGCACTATGTTTTGGCTAATTATATCAAGCAGAATCCGCAGTTAGAGTTGGTTTTTCAAGGTTACAATGGCATTGAAGCAATGAATTACCTCCGCGAAAATACAGTCGATTTAATGTTTTTGGATATCAATATGCCTGAGATTTCAGGAATGGAATTATTGAAAATTCTTCCAACGCATCCTAAAACCATTTTAACCACAGCTTATTCTGAATTTGCTTTAGAAAGTTACGATTACGGCGTGATTGATTATTTACTGAAACCCATTTATTTTCCAAGATTTTTAAAAGCAATTGACCGCTTTTTCGGAATGGAAAATGCAAAGCCAAAAGAAGAGGAAGCAGTGATCAATTCTGTTAGTGTAAAAGTCGATGGTTATTTTATCGAAATAGAATTAGAACAGCTTTTATTTGCGCAGAGTTTTGGGAACTATGTAAAACTGCATACCACAAAACGCAATTATCTTGCGTCTATCACCACAACCGAATTTGAAAAATGTCTGCCAGAAAAGAATTTTATGCGTGTTCATAAATCTTACATCGTGGCCTTGGATAAAATTGATACGACTGAAAAAGATTTTGTGGTTATTAAAAATGAAAAAATTCCGATTGGGATTACCTATAAAAGGGAACTTACAGATCGATTGAAAAGACTAGAATTATAGTTTTTATTTCATATTAATAGATTGGTTTAGAGTTAGTTTAAAATGTTCTTTAAAATTTTGTACACTTCATTTATTCTTCATTATAAAGTAGTACTTTTAATACGTTGTTTTAAAGTTTAATTTAAAATTGAAACCATGAAAAATGTGCTTTTGACCTTTACTTTTTTATGCAGCAGTTTTCTATTTGCACAAGAGGGAACCAATATGAAAAAAGTAGTTACTCCACCAGAAAAGGTGCAGCTTGCTTTTGAAAAAGAATATCCTGGTAAAGTACCAGTTTGGTCTGAGGAATATGTTGGAGATGATGATGACGAAATTCGTTATGAAGCTCGTTACAATGTAAGCCCTACGACAAAAGCATTGGCGATTTATGATAATTTAGGCGACATGAAAGCTTATGAATTGCAGATTCCGTTAAGTCAGCTGCCACCAAAAGCACAAGCTTATTTAAAGAAAAACTATTCGCCAAAAGCTATTAGAGAAATCGCAGTTGTGGTCGATTATAATAAGATCACGACTTATGAAGTCGGTATTACCAAAGACGCCAAATTCTATGACATACAGTTTGACAAAGACGGCGGTTTTGATGTGATTATCGAGAAAAATTAGAAATTAAAAAGATACTTTAAAATTTTAAAGTAAGAATTTTATAGCGTATTTTTGCTGCTTTTTAAATTTTAAATTTGATATATGCGGAATGTTATTATTGCACTGTTTTTTTATGGAAGTACCTTGACAGGTCAAAATGCCATATTGCTTCCGCCAGACAGTGTTATTAATGCATTTGAGAACCAATATCCAAATAAGAAAGTTGTTTGGTCAGTCGAAGCTGGACAAACTGAAGATGATGTTAATTTTGAAGCTAAATTTAGTACAGGAAAAATAGTTGAATATGCACTTTATGATAAAAATGGTGTTTTTAAAAGATACAAAACGCCAATACCATTTGTCAATTTGCCTCGAAATATTCAAACTTATATCAATAAAAACTATCCACGTTTGATTAGACAAAATTTTTATTTTCTGGATGATCGAAATGAAAAAGGATATATGGTAGAGGTTAAAAAAACAACACAAATTATACTATTTTGTTCGATTTTGCAGGGAATTACAGGAAAAAATCAATAGTACGCTTTTACTAATTCAAATATATTCGAAAAGACAAGCCCGATACGTTTAATTACATATCGGGTTTTGTTTTTTGTTTCAGGTTTCAGGTTTCAAGTTTCAAGTTTCAAGTTTGAAGTTTAAACCTGTCAGGTTTAAGAATCTAAAATCTAAAATCTAAAATCTAAAATCTAAAATCTAAAATTCTTAAAGCATCATTCCACCAGAAACTTCAATTCTTTGTGCATTTACCCAGCGAGCATCTTCGGTACATAAAAAAGCAACAACACCGCCAATATCATCAGGAAGACCAACTCTTCCCAGAGCTGTTACAGAAGCAATCTGCTGATTCATTTGTTCATTATCGCGCACAACTCCGCCTCCAAAATCGGTTTCGATAGCACCGGGAGCGACAATATTTACTTTAATTTTTCTTGAACCTAATTCTTTTGCCTGGTATTTAGTTAAAGTTTCCATTGCGCCTTTCATAGAAGCATACGCTGCATAACCTGGAAATGAGAATCTTGCTAAACCAGTCGAAATATTTACGATGCCGCCACCATCATTAATTACGTTAAGTCCTTTTTGAGTCAGGAAAAATGGACCTTTAAACTGAATATTAGTCAATTGATCAAATTCTTCTTCAGTTGTTCCGATGAAAGAATTATGAATTCCGATTCCGGCATTATTTACTAAAAAGTCAAATTTATCTGTTTTAAAGGTATCTTTTAAAACTGTTTTTACCTCTTCAAAAAAAGAATCAAAAGTTCCAGAAGATGCAACATTCAATTGTAAAGCTGCAGCTTTTTGACCTAAACTTTCAATTTCTGAAACTACAGCGTCAGCTTCATCCTTTTTACTGTTGTAGGTTATAATGACATCCAATCCTTTTTTTGCAATTGCAATTGCCATATTTTTTCCTAAACCTCTGCTTCCTCCAGTTACCAGAGCTATTTTTGTATTTACTGCCATTTTTTTTAATTGTTAATTGTGAATGGTTAATTATAAAATTTTAATCTTCAATTTGATAATACAAAGGTATAATAGAAGCAGTGCTGTAGAATTGTAAATATCAAATCGATGTTTGCGAAATTCAAATCACATTATGAAATTCCAACTTTTTAAATCCCAAATTCCAAATCTCACTACTCGCATTTTATGTCCTCCTGAGCGAAGTCGAAGGACACGCACAGATAAACACACAGTGCGGACCTAGCATGCGATCCTTCGACTTCGCTCAGGAGGACACACTAAAAGTTTAAGCAATTGAAAAGAACTTTGCGGACATTGCGTAATTCTTTGCGAACGTTGCGGTTAAGCCAACCTGAAACTTGAAACCTGAAACAAAAAACTAACTCCTAAAAGCCAGCGGCGTATAAGTAGTCTGCTTTTTAAAGAAATTAGAAAAATGCGCTAGTTCTTCAAAACCAAGAGAATAGGCAATTTCAGAAATATTCCAGTCGGTTTGTTTTAAAAGTATTTTGGCTTCGTTTGTTAAACGGGAACTAATTAATTCGGTGGTAGTTTTTCCTGTGTTTTCTTTTAAAACTTTATTTAAATGATTGACATGAACCGATAATCTTTCGGCAAAATCTTTGGCTGTTCTCAACTCTAAACGCTGATTTGGAGATTCAATTGGAAATTGTCGTTCTAATAATTCAGCAAATAAAGAAGAAACTCTCGCAGCTGAATTATGTTTAGAATATAAAGCTGAAATTGGTTGTAATTTTTGTCCAAAGTGAATTAACTCCGCAACATAATTTCGAATTAAATCATATTTATAAATATAATCTGAATTGATTTCTTTTTGTATTTTATTGAAAATCAAAGCGACTTCTTCGACTTCTTCATCAGAAAGCTGAAAAATAGGATAACCGTCTGAAGCGAAAATAGGAAGTTCGTCAAGGTCGATGCCGCTTTTATTTTTGGATAAAAATTCACTGGTAAAAACACAAAACTGTCCGCCTTGATTCGTGTCTTGAGGTACATAATTGTATGGAATTTTTGGTGTTGCAAATAACAATCCCTGTTTTTCGATTTCGATTATTTTATCGGCATATTCCGCTTTGTTATGACCTCGAATCAAACTTATTTTATAATACGCTCTTCTGTCATATGGCATTCCAAGTCTTCCCTGCATTCGTTCCAAAAGCTCTTTTATGTCAAAAACATTAAAATGACCTATTTCTTTCTGAATGTCATTTGGAAGAAGTGAATTAGGTTCAACGGTTGAGCCTTCGGTTATGTCTTTGTAAAAGGAATCGAGCGATTTCATGTTGTTTCGAATTGTAAAATTCAAATATATGAAAAAAATGTGTTGTGTGGTTTTTTGCCACTAAGACGCGAAGACGCAAAGTTTTTTTATGTTTTTGAGGAAGTTTCTCGGAAAGACGCAATTTTTTTAAAATGTAGCACAAAGTTTCAATCTTAGGATTCGTATCGTGAATAAATTGTGTTTCCCAGGTTGAAACCTTCAAATATTATTAGAGGAAGTGTTTTTTACTTACCATTCTCGCCATTCTTCTGTTAAGTCTAAGTTTGCTTCAAATTCCAGTCCAGTACTTCTTATGATATCATTGATGAATTGACAAAGTTCTTCTCTTTCCATTGTTTCGATGAAGTAATCATATTTATTATTAACTTTATTAATTGCAAGTACAATTTTTTTAATGGAATTAAAGATATTTGTAGCCTTTTTTTCTATTGTAAGTTTTATTAATGTATCTATATAATCTTTAAGTAAAGACTCTACAATAGCGATTTTATTTTTAGTAAATTCTCTATCTCCCTCTTTTCTTCTCTTTTCCCATTCAATGGTAGGTAGCTTATTTATGAAGCTTGAAATTATGTACGTATTATTAGGGTCGACATTTTTATTTTGCTCGCTTAAAATTTTTTTAAGTCTTATTTTCTGCTTTTCATTTAATGACAATTTCTTAATTCTGACCCATATTAATATCTCTAAGTCCTTATCAAAAGCTGTTAGAAGCTTATATTCATCAAATTGTGTCCAGTAATAACTGCCGTAGTTACTTTTTCCTTTTTCAGTCGGTTTTTTACCAATCTTATCAAATACTGTTTTATAATCTTCACCCTGCACTAAGTTAAAGGGAAATTTAATTTTTGATAGTTTTTTAGTCTTAATAAAGTCATTATCAAAACTAAGTTCAGTTAAGAAAACATTTTTTTCTGGATTTTCAACAGTTTTAGCAGTTTCTCCATATTCATATTTATATCTTTTATAACCTTCAAAAGTCATGTAAATACCATCTTTCTTATTTGCGGGAGTACTTTCGAACAGATCACCACAGAAATCTAAATGAATTTTTGGATTAGATGGCAAATTATATTGTTGCATAAAATCACGCACATTTTCACATTTAAGAGAATGCCCTAATAAGGCAATTACTGAATTTTCCATAAAAAAAATTAAAATGCAAAAATAATAAAAAAGTAAGTAAAAACTTATTTTTATTAAAATATAGTTGAATTTTAGATTTTATGAAAAAAATGGGTTATGTGGTTTTTTTGCCACTAAGACGCTAAGACTCAAAGTTTTTTTTATGTTTTTGTGGAAGTTTCTCGCAAAGACGCAAAGACGCAAAGACGCAAAGTTTTTGTGTTTTTTGTCATTTCGACGAAGGAGAAATCACACTAGAAACTCGACAAAGATTGGTTTTTTTGCGGAATCCCGCGTGTGATTTCTCCTTCGTCGAAATGACAAACTTTGGGATTATTCAATAAATCTTAATGAACTTTGCGTAATTCTTTGCGCAATTTGCGGTTAAGAAAAAATCAAAACAAACTTCCCTGCACAAACTCAGGTTCAGGATTGCTTCCAAATTTAAAAGTATCAATAACAAAAAACTGTTTTTTTAGCGGATCAAATTCTCTTAAAACAATTTGGTTACATAGAAAATCAATATTAATTTTAGTGAAAAGCTGGGATGCTATGTGGAGATTTTCTGGATTTAATCTTCGTCCAATTGACATATGCGGATCGTCACTTTTTTTTAAGTTTAAAGGTTTCAACGTATCGTGAATCTTTTTCATTATGGGTTTTAGATTGTTCTTAGATGCTGTATTTGGAGCAATAAAGAAAGCTCCGGCATTTTCATAAGAACCAAAATGATCTAAATATACTTGAGAAGGCTCAAAAGTATCGCAGATTTTAATAAGCTTTAGTTTAATGGAATCAAGTTGAGATTCGTCAATTTTGAATTCACAAATTGTAATATGTGCTTCAGAATTACAGCTGTTATACCAATTCTTATGCACTTTACTTTTTAATAGTTCCTTCATTTCTTTGACAATGTCAACAACTGGTTTCGAGTAGAATACTACAGAATATGTTTTCTCCATTTTTTAACTTTGGAATACAAATTTAAAGCTTTCCTTTCAAATGTAATCGATGCAAAATTTCAGACTTCAATAAACCGCTTCCGCCTCCAAAATGTTCAATTACTTCTACGTCTGGCTGTTGTTCTAAACAAAATAAACTAAACTCTTTTTCGACTTCATCTTCTATTCCAGAGCTCAAAAGAACAACGTCGATTTTATGATTTTGAAAATATTCCTGAGCTTCTTTTTCACTGCTAAATGCAACTGCGTTCCAGTCTTCATAAGCATTTACAAGGCGAAGTAAAATAGCCAGTATGTCTTCGTTTTTTCCGAGTAATAAGAATTCAAGTGTTTTCATTTTTTATGGTTTCTAAGTTTCTGAATGACTGAGTTTCTACGTTTTTACTTTTAAAACTTTGTTTGTCAGAACTTGATTTTACTTTACAAATTTAGTTGTTTCAATTTTGTTTCAACTTAATCTAGAATAAGAAAGATTTTTTAACTTTCTCAGTTTATAAGATGTTAAGTTAACTCTTCCTTTTTAATTTTTACAGAAATTACAAATTTAGATTGATAAGACGAAAGAAGACTTAATCTAGAATAAGAGAAAGCTTTTTTAAGTGTGTTTTTTACACTTTTTATGTTAAAATTGAAATGAATTTTTGAAAAACTATGTTAAAGTTTTAAAGCTAAATAATTAATATACAGTAATGTAAATGTTAAATTTATGTATTTTTTATCCGTTTTGAGGAAAACCGTAAGGGAATTTATTTTCTGAATTCTATTTTTGAAATGTAAAAATTTAGATGCGGGGGCATTCTTTACCTTTTTAGATGTCGCTTGAATTTTTACAGAAAACAGTTTTTGGAGAAACGTTTTTGCATGAAATTGACATATTCATTTGATCGTGGGTATTTGTATATGAGTTTGCTATGTACAATTAATGTCTAATTTTTTTAGGGTTTTAAGATTAAGTCGACGGACCTAATTTTAAAACCCTTTTTTTAGCAGATTAATGAAAGTCCAACGAGCCATAATTGAATAATATCGGTATTGATTTTAAATTTTTGTGGAGAAAATCCGTAGTAGTTTTTAAAGGCAGCCGAGAAATGAGATACGTCTTTGTAGCCACACTTGTAAGCCACTTCACTAACGGTCGCAGATTTGTTTTGAAACATTTCTTTAGCATGTTCCATTCTCAACTTAATGATGTAGCTTTTAACCGTTGTGCCAAAACAAGCTTTAAAACCTTTTTTTAGTTTGAATTCATTTAATGAAATTTTTCTAGAAAGTTCAGGCAGAGTGGGGGTGTTTTTATAATCGTTTTCTAATATATTTTTTGCTTCCAATAGCTTACTATACTCATCTTCGTCAATATTTTCTTTTAAGGAGGGTTTGGTTTGAATGGCTTCTAATTGATGAATGAGAAGCTCTTTTATTTTACTTTCAATATAAATTCTTTTCAACACACCTTCACGAGTACAGCTTTTAATTTCGTGAGTTATCCATTGAATTGCCGGAGTAAACGGAAGATATTTGGAAGACAGATAACTTGATTTTTTAAGAGAAATGTTTTTTGAAAATTTTTCGTGCAGTTGCCAGTCTTCATTTATGATATTGTAATAGAACTCTTTGGTAAACACGATATTCCTGTACAGTTTAAACATGATTTAAACTTGGTCTACACCATGGCTAATGGAAAATACAATATCGCTTTAGAGTGTCAAAACTTATTGGATAATGAACTTGTCGATAATTTTTCACTTCAAAAACCTAGTCGTGCTTTTTATCTAAAATTCAGATACTTTTTTAATAAATCAAATAAATAATTCTAATATAAATTTAAATACTTATGAAAACAATTAGCAGATTACCTTTAGTATTAGCAGCACTTGCTTTCACTTTTACTTCATGTGAGAGTAGTGATGATAAAAATGAAGGAACTAGTGGAGAAACAGGAAAATCAAAATATATAGTTACCGTTTCTACAGGAGCAACAGGAGTAGCAGATTATTTATTAACTACGGACGACGTTACAAAGGGATCGATAACCACAGCAGGAAACGGATTAGAACAAGACGGTACTTACCGTTATTATTTGTCAACGCAAAACAAATTTTTTAGTTTTCTATACGGTCAAGGAAATCCGGGAGCTGTTACTACTTATGGATTAACTGCGAATGGAAATTTAACTAAAACTTCAAATTTCCAAGCAGAGACAGTACAAGTTTTTGCACCAGTTAATAAAGATATTTTAATGGTAAAAGTACCTAGAAGCGGTGCATCAATTTCTTATATGTATAAAGTTGATGCAGAACAGTCTGTACTTACAGGAACAGTGTCACAGGATACAAGACTTTTAATTGGAAATAAAAATCCAGATTTAGCAGAAAGAGCTCATTTTACTTGGGCAACTCAGGTGGGAGATAAAGTATTTATGCCGTATATGAAAATTAATGGTATTGCTCCAGATACTTTTGGAACAAGACATGCAGATAGTACTTGGGTAGCTGTCTATAGTTATCCAGATCTAAAATTAGAAAAAATAATCAAAGATAACCGTACAAGTTATTTAGGAGCTTACTTTACTAATGGATTGTTTCAAGACGAAAAAGGAGACGCTTATGGATTTTCTGGAGCTATTGGAACTGCTAATAACATAGTAACTTCTACAAAACCTTCGGCTGTTGTTAAAATTAATAAAGGAACAACAGAATTTGACAAATCTTACTTCTTTAATGTTCAGGAAAAATCAGGAGGATACAAAATTTCTTCAACAAGTTATATCTCAAATGGTAAGTTCTTATTATTAATGTACGGAACTCCAGGAACTAATGCAGGAGCTGTTAAGTTAGCTGTCGCTGATGTTTATAACCAAACCTTTAAGTGGGTTACTGGCATGCCGGCTGTAGTAACAAATGCTACTACTCGTTATAATATTGCAACAGAAGATGGAAATTCAGCTGTTCTTGGTGTAAATACTCCTGATGGAAACTGGATCTATACGATCAATGGAACCTCTGCAGTGGCTACACAAGGTTTAAAAGTTGAAGGTGGTCAAATTACTGCTATTCAGAAATTAAAATACTAATTTTTTTTACCGTAAGTCCTTGCTTTAAGAGGACTTGCGGTTTTTTATTTATCCTATTCATCTATCCAAATTATGTTTTCTTTTTCAAAACCAAAACCTAAGATTACTAAGAAAAAAAGTAAAAAATCGCTTTTTAAGCGCGTTATGGCTTGGCTGCATTTGTGGCTCGGTTTGGCCTCTGGAATTATCGTTGTAATTGTAAGTCTTACGGGCTGTATTTATGTTTTCGAAAATGAAATTAGAGATTTTATTGAAGACTGGCGTTTTGTAAAACCACAG
This sequence comes from uncultured Flavobacterium sp., assembly GCF_946479975.1. The sequence continues at coordinate 14,993 of NZ_CAMLIX010000013.1, read as the reverse complement.
GAAAAAGCATTTTTATTACCGTCTCAATTGGTTTCGATTGCAGACAATAAAATGAAAGATAAAAAAGCGACAAGCGTCACTTTTGGTGCAAAAGACGAAGCGGCCATTGTTGGTTATTTTGTGGAGAAAAAGGAAGATGGTGAGAAAGGTGCGAATAAAAAAGGAGAACATAAGAAAGAAGGAAAAAAAGAGTTTTCTAAAATTAATGGCGAAAAAGGCAAAGGAAAAGGAAAGGGAGAAAAACGCAAAGACGGAAGAAGATCTGGAACTTTTATAAGCGTTTATATGAATCCGTATTCGGGTGAAATATTAAATGTAAAAACTTTTTCTAGAGGCGAATCGCCAGATTTTTTTAGATGGATTTTAAATGGACACCGCGCGTTATGGCTTCCGTATGATATTGGAAGACCAATTGTTGGGATTGCCGTTTTGATTTTTCTTGTACTGCTAATTTCTGGTATCGTTTTATGGTGGCCCACAAAATGGATAAAATCTATTATCAATAAAAGTTTTAAAATTAAATGGGATGCCAGTTTTAAACGTGTCAATTATGATTTACATAATGTACTTGGTTTTTACAGTTGTATATTCCTGTTTTTTATTGCTGTAACAGGTTTGGTGTGGAGTTTTGGATGGTGGAGTAAATCATTGTATTGGGTAACATCTGGAGGAACGCCACTGACTGAAAACCGCGAATCTCCAAAGTCAGATACAACCAATGTTAAAGCATTCAATATTACAACAGCAGATAAAGTTTTATTGAATTTAAGAAAAGAAAATCCTCAGGCATCTGGAATTTTAATTAGTATTCCGTCAAAACCTGCAGATCCAATTGGTGCTTTTGTATACAAACAAAGGTATACCTATTATAATATGGACCGATACACTTTTGATCAGCAGAGTTTGAAAGAAATCTCGATTAAAACTCCGTTTTCAGGAAAATATATTGAAGCAAATATTCCAGACAAAATCCGTCGTATGAATTATGACATTCACGTAGGAAGTGTTTTGGGACTAACAGGAAAAATTATTGCTTTTTTAGCAAGTTTAATTTCTGCCAGTTTACCTATTACAGGTTTTATTATTTGGTGGGGAAAACAAAAATTTGGCAAAAAGAAAGCGCCCGCGGCAAAACCAAAAGTTGCAAGTAAAGCAGTTCCAGTTTCAAAATTGAAAACGAACGCAGAACAAGAAGTTACTGCCTAAGATATTAAAATGTTTTTTTAATTCCTTTTTGTTTTTTTTTGATCAAAAGGCAAAACTTGAAAAAGTTTTGCCTTTCTTTTTTTAATTATATCCATTTGCTTTAAGCCATTCTATACAATCTCTGGTCCAGAATTTACTGGTGTCATTTACACCCAAACCAAATCCGTGACCACCTTTTTCATATAAATGTAACTCGGCTGTAACTCCGTTTTTTTTCAAAGCCAAATAATAATTTATGCTGTTTTCAGGAATTACAACGGTATCGTCTGTTGCATGAATTAAAAATGCTGGAGGCGTTTGTGCTGTAACTTTCTTTTCATTTGAAAATGAATTAATCAAATCTTGCGAAGGATTATTTCCCAATAAACTAGTCTGCGAACCTTTATGTGTGATGTCATTTTCCATTGAAATTACGGGATACATTAAAAGTGAAAAATCAGGTCTTGCACTTACTTTATAGACCGATTCATAAACTTTATCATCATAATGAGTGGATGCCGTCGCAGCTAAATGTCCTCCCGCTGAAAACCCTAAAATTCCAATTTTCTTCGGATCAATATTCCATTTTGACGCATTTTGTCTCACATAACGAATCGCTTCCTGTGCATCCTGCAGCGGACCAACACTTTTATCTTTCATAGTTAAATCGGTTGGCATGCGGTACTTTAAAACAAAAGCGGCAATTCCAATACTATTAAACCATTCGGCAACTTTTGTTCCTTCCTTATCAAAAGCCAAATGAGTATAACCGCCTCCTGGACAAATAACTACAGCAGTTTGATTTGATTTTTTACCTTTTGGAATAAAAATGCTCAAAGTAGGCACAGAAACCTGACTGGTACTTTGCAGTTTTCCATCTTTCAAATCTGGTTTTTCTTTATAATCTGCAGTTTTTATTTCGTCAGGAATTTTATCCCAAAGTGGAACTACTTGGTTTTGAGCGTTGACGCTGAATATTCCCGAAAAAAGAAGAAAACTCAATGTTATTCTTCTGTAAAATTGGTTCTTTTGATTTTTCAATGTGATATTTAATTATTTGTTTTACAGTAATTTATATTAGTAAGTCGCAAAAATGCAGCAATTGATATTAAGTTATTAAAGATAGCAGAAATAAAATGTAAAAACAGGAGTTTTTGGTACAATTTTACCCCATAATAAGGATGAATTTTACCTGTTAGCTTTTAACAAATATATTGTTTAATGTGTAAATTTGTATTCTTTTTTTTATGTATTATGTTTATTTAAAACACTAAAATAATTTTTTATACAATTTATTTGGTTTATAGAGATTATAAACTATATTTGTGCAATCGATTACATTATTTCTTTTGATAACTGTTAATTTGTTGATTTTAATAGGCTTAGAAAGAAGTAAAAGTAGTCATTTTAGATTACCAAAAATTACAAAACTATAATACCAACTTACTATGAATCAAACCGAAACAGCTGCAGTAAATCAAAACGTCAAGACTAATGGAAAATACCGTTGGAGCATTTGCGCGTTATTATTTTTTGCAACTACAATCAATTACTTAGACAGACAAGTGCTTTCTTTAACCTGGAGTGATTTTATTGCACCAGAATTTCATTGGACAAATAACGATTACGGAAATATTACAGCTTTGTTTTCTATTTTTTATGCCGTTTCACTATTGTTTGCAGGAAGATTTGTAGATTGGTTAGATACTAAAAAAGGATTTCTTTGGGCAATCGGAATTTGGTCAATCGGAGCTTGTCTTCATGCTTTCTGCGGAATTGCAACTTCAGGAATTATCACAGGAAATTGGTTTGTTGGATTTCATGGTTCAAAAGAAATAATCAGTACCATAAGCGATACAGCGATGGTAATCAACGTAAGTGTGTCGCTATTTATTTTTGCTCGTTTCGTTCTAGCAGTTGGAGAAGCAGGAAACTTTCCTGCAGCGATTAAAACTACAGCAGAATATTTTCCTAAAAAAGACAGAGCTTTTGCAACAAGTATTTTTAACGCAGGAGCGACAGTTGGAGCTTTAGCAGCTCCAATTACAATTCCTTTTATTGCAAAATCTTTTGGTTGGGAAATGTCATTTATTATCATCGGAGCTTTAGGTTTTGTATGGATGGGATTCTGGATGTTTATGTACGATAAACCAGAAAGACACACAAAAGTATCAGCAGATGAATTGGCTTATATTCAGCAAGATGATATTGCAGATAGTAAAATTGAAGGTTACAAACCAGAAACATCTACAAAAGTATCTTTAATAGATTGTTTTAAATACAAACAAACTTGGGCATTTGCATTTGGTAAATTCATGACAGACGGTGTTTGGTGGTTCTTTTTATTCTGGACACCAGCCTATTTAAGTTCAGTTTATGGAATGGATTCTACGCAAGCTGCATTACCATTATTCGTACTTTATTTAATTACATTATTATCTATTATTGGAGGTTGGCTTCCAACTTATTTCGTAGAGAAAAAAGGAATGAATCCGTATGAAGGAAGAATGAGATCGATGTTGATTTTCGCATTTTTTCCTTTATTAGCATTAGTTGCACAACCTTTAGGATATATTAGTTACTGGGTTCCAGTAATTATCATCGGAATTGCAGGAGCGGCGCACCAATCTTGGTCGGCAAATATCTTTACAACAGTAGGAGATATGTTTCCTAAAAAAGCAATTGCAACTATTACGGGAATCGGAGGTTTAGCAGGAGGAATCGGATCGACTTTAATTAATAAAGGATCTGGAGTTTTGTTTGATCACGCTAAAGAAACCAATATGGTTTTCATGGGATTTAAAGGAATTGAAGCGGGATATTTTATCATATTTTCTATTTGCGCAGTTTGTTATTTAACGGGCTGGATCGTAATGAAAACATTGGTTCCAAAATACAGCCCAATTACAGATCTGTAAAAATCTAAAAACTAACTAACCAACCTAAACCACAAACCAAAACATGAACCAAGCTAATGAAGCAATAGGAAAATACCGTTGGACTATTTGCAGTTTAGTCTTTTTTGCTACAACTGTCAATTATCTGGATAGAAATGTAATAAGTTACCTTAGGCCTTTTTTGGTACAAGCGTTTCATTGGACTCCCGAACAGGAAGTTATAGATTACTCGAATATTGAATTGGCTTTTAAAATTGCCTACGCATTAGGAATGTTAGTCGCTGGTGGAATTATTGATAAATTAGGAACAAAATTAGGTTACGCCATTGCAACCGGATTATGGAGTTTAGCAGCAATTGGTCACGCTTTGGCAACTGGAACAGGAGGTTTTTTAATTGCCCGTGTGTTTTTAGGAGTTACAGAAGCAGGAAATTTTCCAGCAGCGATAAAAGCCACGGCAGAATGGTTTCCGCAGAAAGAGAGAGCTTTAGCAACAGGAATTTTCAATTCAGGAAGTAATATTGGAGCAATTATAGTTCCGTTAACTGTTCCTTTTATTGCAGAAAATTATGGTTGGCAATGGGCTTTTATTTTAACGGGAATTGTTGGGTTTGTATGGCTTGCTTTATGGTTCTTATTTTATGAAGTTCCTCAAAAGCAAAAACGATTATCACAAGCAGAATTAGAATATATTACTTCTGACCAAGTTGTCGAAGTTGAAGCAGAATCTAAAGAAAAAGTTTCCTGGATAAAATTATTATCATTCCGTCAAACGTGGGCTTTTGCAATTGGAAAATTATTGACAGATCCTGTTTGGTGGTTTTATTTGTTCTGGTTACCCGATTTCTTAATGAAAGAATACAAACTGACAGCAACCGAAATTATTTGGCCTTGTGCCTTGGTTTACATGATTGGAAGTGTTGGAAGTATCGGCGGAGGTTGGCTTCCATTAAAACTAATAAATAACAATTGGCCAGCTTATAAAGCTCGTAAGACAAGTATGTTGCTTTATGCTTTTGCAGTATTGCCGGTTTTGTTTTCGCAATATTTAGGAAACATAAATATGTGGTATGCGATTTTGGTTATTGGTTTGGCGGTTTCAGCGCATCAGGCGTGGAGTGCAAATATCTTTACAACAGTTTCAGATATGTTTCCTAAAAAAGCAACTGCATCGGTTACAGGATTAGGAGGAATGTTTGGAGCGCTGGGGGGAATTTTACTAACCGTGTTAGTTCAAAAAAACATGTTTGTTTACTATACAAAATTAGGAAAAGTAGAAACGGGTTATTTTATAATGTTCTGTATTTGTGGTGCATCGTATTTATCGGCTTGGCTTATCATGCATTTACTTGTTCCACGAATGAAAAAAGTTGAATTATAAAGAAAAATGAACAGAATTGAAATATTTTTTTCGTTTCAATTATGCTATTTAAATATAAAAATATAATTTTGTGCAATCGATTACATTAATTTAAAATTATGACAAAATATAGTTCAAGATACGCGTCAAGTCCAGAAGCTGTAAAAAAATATGATACACAAGAATTAAGAAATGAATTCTTAATTGATGATCTAATGCAGGAAGATGAAGTAGTGTTGGTTTATTCACATTACGATAGATATATTGCAGGTTCTGCAGTTCCTGTAAAAGGCGATTTAGCTTTAGAAACTATCGATCCGCTTAAAGCTCCCTATTTTTTAGAAAGAAGAGAATTAGGAATCATCAATGTTGGTGGAAGTGGTTCTGTGATTGTTGAAGGAACAACATATGAGTTAGGTTTTAAAGATGCATTGTACATCGGAGCTGGAAATAAAGAAGTAATCTTCAAAAGTGATGACAGCAGTAATCCAGCAAAATTCTATTTGAATTCTGCTCCAGCTCATACCACTTATCCAACTAAAAAAGTAAGTTTAGCTGAAGCTAATAAATTACAGTTAGGAACAATGGAAACGGCAAATCACCGTACTGTTAACCAAATGATTATTGGAAGCGTGGTTACTACTTGCCAATTGCAAATGGGAATGACAGAATTGAAACCAGGAAGTGTTTGGAACACAATGCCGGCACACGTTCACGATCGTAGAATGGAGGTTTATTTCTATTTGGATATTCCAGAAAATCAAGCAGTCTGCCACTTTATGGGACAACCACAGGAAACAAGACATATCTGGATGAACAATCATCAGGCAGTTATTTCTCCGCCTTGGTCAATTCACTCAGGATCAGGAACTAGTAATTATACTTTTATCTGGGGAATGGCGGGTGAAAACTTAGATTACGGAGATATGGATGTTTGTAAAATCACAGATTTAAGATAAGAAAATGACAAATTTATTTGATATACAAGGAAAAGTTGCCCTTATCACAGGTTCTACACACGGACTTGGAATGGCAATGGCAAAAGGATTAGGTCAGGCGGGTGCAACAATTGTGGTAAACGGAAATTCTTCTCAAGAAAAAATTGATCATGCTGTAGCTGAATTGAAAAGCGAAGGTATCAATGCTGTGGGTTACAAATTTAATGTAACAGAAGAGAAAGCAGTTGCAGAAGCAGTTAAAAAAATTGAGACTGAAGTTGGACCAATCGATATTTTGATCAATAATGCTGGAATTATTAAAAGAATTCCGCTATTAGATATGGAAGTTTCAGACTTCAGAGAAGTAGTTGATATTGATTTAGTTAGTCCGTTTATCGTTTCTAAGCATGTTGGAAGAGGAATGATCGAAAGAAGACAAGGTAAAATCATCAACATCTGTTCTATGATGAGTGAGTTGGGTAGAAGCACAGTTTCTGCTTACGCTGCCGCAAAAGGCGGTTTAAAAATGCTTACTAAAAACATGGCAACAGAATGGGCAAAATACAATGTTCAAATCAACGGAATTGGTCCTGGATATTTTGCAACAGAACAGACAAAACCAATCCGCGTAGAAGGACATCCTTTTAATGATTTTATAATCAGCAGAACGCCGGCGGCAAAATGGGGAGATCCAAGTGATTTAGCCGGAGCAGCAATATTTTTATCGTCAAAAGCTAGTGATTTTGTAAACGGTCACATTTTGTATGTTGACGGTGGAATTCTTGCAACAATAGGAAAACCTTCAAACGAAGATTAATTTTCAAATTATATTTAAAAAGACATGAGCCAGACATTCATAAACGATAATTTTTTATTAGAAAATAAATACGCTGAAGAGTTATACCACAATTACTCTAAACATCAGCCAATTATAGATTACCACAATCACCTAAACCCACAGTTTATTGCCGAAGATAAAATCTTTGACAATATTACTCAGGTTTGGATTAACGGAGATCATTACAAATGGCGTGCAATGCGTACTTTGGGTATCAACGAGCAGTTTGTAACAGGAAATGGATCTGATAAAGATAAATTCTTAAACTGGGGAAAAACGGTTCCGTACACAATGCGTAATCCTTTGTACCATTGGACACATCTAGAGTTAGCGCGTTATTTTGATATTTACGATTTATTGAACGAGAAATCGGCTGAGAAAATCTATATCGAAACTTCTGAGAAAATCAATTCTCAGGCATACAGCACGCAAAATCTGCTTAAAAAAGTAAACGCTGAATTAGTTTGTACTACAGAAGATCCAATTGATTCTTTAGAATTTCACCAAAAATTCGCAAACAACTCAACTGGAATCAAGATGAGTACGGCTTTCAGACCTGATAAAGCCATCTTAATTGCTAATGATGGTTATAATGCATATCTGGACACATTAGGGGATGTGTCCGGAGTTGCAATTAACACCTATGCTGATTTACTTTCGGCATTAAGAAAAAGAATCGAATTCTTTAACGTAAACGGATGTAAATTAAGTGATCACGGTTTAGATCAAATTTACTTCGAAAACTTTACAGAAAGCGAACTCAATTCTATTTTCAAAAAGAAAAGAGAAAACGGAGAATTATCTCCAGAAGAAGCATTAAAATTCCAAAGTGCTGTTTTGATTTTCTTATGCGAAACCTACCACGAGTTTGGATGGGTTCAGCAGTTTCACTTAGGTGCATTGCGTAACAATAATGCTCGTATGCACAGAATCTTGGGTCCTGATACGGGATGGGATTCTATTGGAGATTATCCACAAGCACAAAAATTATCTGGCTTTTTAAATGCTTTAGATAGTAAAGATAAATTGACTAAAACTATTATTTATAACCTGAATCCTGCTGATAACGAAGTTATGGCAACGATGATTGGAAACTTCAACGACGGAAGCGTTCGCGGAAAAGTACAATTTGGTTCTGGATGGTGGTTTTTAGATCAAAAAGACGGAATGACAAAACAATTGAACGCATTGTCAAACATGGGCTTAATTAGCTGTTTTGTTGGGATGTTGACAGATTCAAGAAGTTTCTTATCGTTCCCAAGACACGAATACTTCAGACGTATTTTATGTAATCTTCTTGGAGACGAAATCAAAAGAGGTGAATTGCCAAATGATATGGAATGGATTGGGAAATTAGTTTCTGATATTTCATATAACAATGCTAAAGAGTATTTCAAATTCTAATTAAAGTTTAACCGCAAAGTTCGCAAAGATTAACGCAAGGTTCGCTACGTTTTAAAATCCTTGAAATCTTTGTAATCTGTGGCAAAATAAATATAACATGAGTAGAGTAGTTGCATTTGGAGAAATCATGCTTCGTCTTTCGACGGAGAGACACTTACGTTTTTCACAATCTACGGCATTTGGTGCTACATACGGAGGTGGAGAATTTAACGTCTGTGTTTCTTTAGCAAATTATGGCATTAATGCTGAATTTGTAACCAGATTACCTGAAAACGAAATTGGTTTTTCGGCATTAAAAGAAATGCGAAAAATGAATGTCGAATCTAAAAACATTGTTTACGGAGGAGAACGTCTTGGAATCTATTTCTTAGAAACTGGAGCAGGAACACGTGGCAGTAATGTAGTGTACGATCGTGCACACAGTGCGATGTCCACAATTCAAAAAGGTCAGGTTGACTGGGAAAAAGTTTTGGAAGGAGCAGAATGGTTTCACTGGAGCGGGATTACACCAGCAATTTCTCAAAGTGCAGCAGAAGCTTGTTTAGAAGCGATTAAAGTCGCTCATAAATTGGGAGTTAAAATCTCATGTGATTTAAATTACAGATCAAAACTTTGGCAATATGGAAAAACTCCAAGTGAGGTAATGCCAGAAATGCTAAAATACAGTAATGTGATTTTAGGAGATATCGATACAGCGTATTTCATGTTGGGAATTCCTAAAGTAAATCCGAATTATCAGGATGAAAAATCACTTCCAGCAGTTTACGATAAATTGTTTGAATTGATTCCGAATCTGCAGATCGCAGCGACAACATTACGCTATTCTGTAAGTGCTTCACACCAAAGAATTGGCGGAATTTTATACAACGGTAAAGCAATTTACAGCGCTGCCGTTAAAGAAGTTACTCCAGTTGTGGATAGAGTAGGAAGTGGTGACGCTTTCATGGGCGGACTGATTTATGGTTTATTAGAATATCAAAATACTTACCAAAGAGCATTAGATTTTGCAGTTGCAGCTTGTTGTTTAAAACATACAATTGCTGGAGATTGTAATTTGGTTACTTTAAAAGAAGTAGAAAATATGATTGATGGTGATGGTTCTGCATTAGTTTCAAGATAATAAAATAGAAATGGCAAAATATTCAAGAATTGAAGTAGCTCAGACAATGAAAGATAATGGAATGGTTCCGTTGTTTTTTCATTCTGATATTGAGTTGAGTAAAAAAGTTTTAAAAGCATGTTACGACGGAGGTTCCAGATTAATGGAATTTACTAGCCGTGGTGATTTTGCACATGAAGTTTTTGGAGCTTTAAACAAATATGCATTGGCAGAACTTCCGGGAATGATCTTAGGAGTTGGTTCAATTACAGATGCAGCTTCGGCTTCATTGTATATGAGTTTAGGAGCAAATTTTATTGTAACACCAGTTTTCAGAGAAGATATTGCAATTGCGTGCAACCGCAGAAAAGTATTATGGTCACCAGGTTGTGGTACTTTAACAGAAATTGCTAGAGCAGAAGAATTAGGGTGCGAAATTGTGAAATTATTTCCAGCGGATATTTACGGACCAGAATTTATTAAAGCAATAAAAGGTCCATGTCCGTGGACAAACATTATGCCTACTGGCGGTGTTTATCCAACGGTAGAAAGTTTGAGTTCATGGTTGAATGCCGGAGCGACTTGCGTTGGTTTAGGTTCGCAATTAATCTCAAAAGATATATTAGACAATAAAGACTTCAACGGACTTACTTCAAAAGTGAAACAAGTTCTTGATATAATAAAAGATATAAGAAAATAAATTAAGGGGTAATCATGCCGAACTCCTTATTTTATAAGTTTTTTTTAGATTTTTAGAGATTGTAATTGAACATTACGCTTGAAAAATGTAGTCTGCCATTCCTCACAGCGGACTCCATTTTACTCAATCGGGTGTAATGTTTCATTTGCAATTTAAAAGGCAGAAATGAAAAAATAAGGTTTGTAAATGGTTATTTATAACGCATTAAAGAAAATTTAAAATGAAAAAATTAAATAGAATAAATACAGGATTAGAAAAGTTACAGCCAATTAAGGTAGTTCAGTTTGGAGAAGGTAACTTTTTAAGAGCCTTTGTTGATTATGCTTTTTACAGACTAAATAAAGAAGTTGATTTTAATGCCGGTATTGCAATAGTTCAGCCTTTGAAAGACGGTATGGTAAATATGATTAATGATCAGGACGGTCTTTATACCTTGTTTATGAACGGAATTAAAAAAGGTGAAAAGATACAAGATATTGAGTTAATTGATAATATTGTAAAAACTGTAAACCCATATACTGAATTTACAAATTATTTGGCTTTAGCTAAAGAAGAAGAACTTCAGTTTATTGTTTCTAATACTACAGAAGCTGGAATTGAATTTATTGGAAGCGATACTCCAGACATGCAGCCACCAGTTTCATTTCCTGCAAAATTGACGGTTTTATTATATGAAAGATTTAAACATTTTAATGGAGATGCTTCTAAAGGAGTTACAATAATTCCTTGTGAATTAATTGATTATAACTCTGAAACGCTTAAAAAATATATTTTGCAATATGTTGATTTATGGAAATTAGAAGATGCGTTTAAAACTTGGGTATCAGATGCTTGTACCTATCATAGTACTTTAGTTGACAGAATTGTTCCTGGATATCCAAGAGCTGAAATTGAAGAATACAATAATAAATTAGATTATGAAGACAATTTAATTGTTGCGGCTGAACCTTTTTTCCTTTGGGCTATTGAAGGTGGAGATGATTTAAAAGCAAAATTGCCTTTTCATAAAACAGATTTAAATGTAAAAATCGTTGATGATATACGTCCTTTTAAAATGATTAAAGTTCGTATTTTAAACGGTGCGCATACGGCGATGGTTCCTTTTTCACTTTTGCATGGTAATAAATTAGTAATGGAAACCGTTAACGGAGATTTTACTGGAAAATTTGTAAATAGTGTTATTAGTGAAATTAGTGAAACTCTTGATATGGACAAAAATGAAATTACGGCCTATTCTGAGGAAGTAATGGACCGATTTAAAAATCCATTTATCAAACATGCACTTGCTGATATTGCATTAAATTCTGTATCGAAATTCAAAGTAAGAGTTTTGCCTAGTTTATTAGGATATTATAATGTCAACAAAAAACTGCCTGTTAATTTGACTTTTTCATTTGCGAGTTTAATTCGTTTCTACAAAGGAACTTGGAATGATCAAAGTTTACCGGTTAAAGATGGTGAAGATATTACAACATTCTTCAATGGACTTTGGAAGTCTGATGATTACGAAAAAATTGCTCGTTTAACATTACAAAACAAATCTTTCTGGGATGAGGATTTAACTGAAATTCCAGGATTAACTAGAGCGATTACAATCGCTTTAGAAGAAATTGATTCTAACGGAATTGAAGCTGGTTTTGCTAAGTTTCAAGAAAGAATAAAATAAAAAAATACACAAAAAGAACAAAGGGTAATTATGGCAACGCAGAAAAAATTAATAAAAGTTCATCCTACTGATAATGTAGCGGTAGCTTTGGTGAATCTGACAGCTGGCGAAGTGATTGATTTTGAAGGACAATCAATTGCTGTTGAGTCTGATGTGAAAATGAAACATAAGATTGCAATGGTTCCTTTTAATGTAGGAGACAGAATCATTATGTATGGTGTTTTGGTTGGTAAGGCGAGCGCAAGAATCGAAAAAGGAGGATTGCTTTCTACTTTAAACGTAAAACACGAGAGTGATAAAGTGACAGGTAAAACTGAAACTATTGGCTGGGATGCTCCAAATGTCGACAAATGGAAAGACAGAACGTGGCAGGGCTATCATAGAGAAGATGGACAAGTGGGAACTGAGAATGTTTGGTTGTTTTTTCCATTGGTTTTTTGTGAAAACAGAAACATCGAAATCTTAAAAGATATTTTTGAGAAAGAATTGATGAAACCTAAAGAAAACGATTATCAATTATTATTGCGTTCTTTAGTGAAATCTGAAACGGGTGGAGCAGGAAATCAAGAAGCTTCTAACGATGCGAACTTGTTCAATAATATTGAAGTTAAATTCATTACGCATCAAGGTGGTTGCGGTGGAATTCGTCAGGATTCTCATAGTTTAGCCAAACTTTTGGCGGGTTATGTAAACAATCCAAACGTAGCGGGAGCAACGGTATTGAGTTTAGGATGTCAGAACTTGCAAATTCAGATTTTTAGAGATGCTTTAGATGCTATTAATCCAAATAGTAAAAAACCGGTTTTAATTTACGATCAACAATCTATCGGAACAATCGAAACAATGTTGAGCAGTGTAGTAAAAGATACTTTTGCAGCGATTAAAATAGCAAACGAAATAAAAAGAGAACCAGCTCCATTATCTAAACTAAGAATTGGTTTAGAGTGCGGTGGATCTGACGGATTCTCTGGAATTTCTGCAAATCCAACTTTAGGAGTTTTATCTGATAAATTGGCAGCATTAGGAGGAACGACAATCCTTTCTGAGTTCCCAGAATTATGTGGTGTAGAACAGGAATTAGTAAACCGTTGTGTTGATGACGAAGACGGAAAACGTTTCTTGGATTTGATGAAATGGTACGAAAAAACAGTTGTTGATGCAGGTTCAGGATTTGATATGAATCCTTCGCCAGGAAATATCAAAGACGGTTTGATTACGGATGCCATGAAATCAGCAGGAGCTGCTAAAAAAGGTGGAACTTCTCCAATAGCTGGTGTTTATGATTATGGAGAGTATATCAACGAGCCAGGATTAACATTGTTATGTACGCCAGGAAATGATGTTGAGTGTACAACTGCAATGGTAGGTTCAGGAGCAAATATGGTTTTGTTTACAACAGGTTTAGGAACTCCTACAGGAAACCCAATTGCACCAGTTGTAAAAATTTCATCAAATACACAGTTAGCAACTAAAATGTCTGATATTATCGATATCGATACGGGGGGAATCATTACAGGTGAAAAATCTATCGAAGAAATGGCTGACGAAATGCTTGAAACTATTATCGATATTGCTAGCGGTACTGTAAAAACAAAAGCAGCAATTTTAAATCAAAACGATTTTATTCCTTGGAAAAGAGGAGTATCGCTTTAGTTTTTTAGATTCAAAGTTATAAAGAGTTACAAAGTCACAAAGGTTCAAAGTGGCAAAGTTTAAATATAGAGACGCACAATAGTGCGTCTTTTTTTATTTTAAACCATATAAGTGATATAAGTCCATTTAGCTATGCTGGATGAGCCTTTTGGCAAAAAAAAAGACCATATAAATAGTCATAACATAAAACTTAAAATATCTTATATCACTTATATGGTTTATGTATTAAATAAAAACCACATAAATCATATTCAGATAAAACTTAAATTATCTTATATGACTTATATGGTTTAAAACAATATTTTATTTGCTAGAAATTGGTCTTTGTAGAAGATTTACGAATGTGTAATTCTGGAGCGAGTACTACCTTTTTTTCAATTTTAATGGTATCGGTTTTGTCGACCTGTTCTAAGAATACGCGGGCAGACATTCTTCCCATTTCCAAAGGCGACTGATCAACAGAAGTAATAGATAATTCCATAAACTTCGTAAAAGGCTCGTTACTAAATCCTGCTACACAAAATTCGTTAGGAATACTGATATTTCTCTCTTTAAGTTCTTGAATTGCTCCCAATGCAGCAAAGTCACTCGATGAGAATAGAGCATCTGGCGGTGTTTGTAATTGTAAAAGTTTATCAATTGATACCTTTCCGGCATCAACGGCACTTTTAGTATAGATAACATATTCTTCTTTAAATTCAATATCATTATCTAATAGCGCTTGTTTGTAGCCTAAAAACCTGTTTTTAAAGATGTCTAAAGATTGATCTCCAGAAAAGTGAGCGATATTGCGACAGCCTTCATCAATTAGATGCTTGGTTGCCAAATAACCTCCTTTAAAGTCATTTATAGTTACAGAACTTACACCGTCGATATGTTTGCTTCTATCAAAAAATATCAAGGGTACATTTTTTTCTAAAACATTTCTAAAAGCACTATCATTTTCGTTAGAAATTCCTGTAACAGACATCATAATTCCGTCAACCTGTGCATCTACAAGCGTATGAAGATTTTCATTTTCTCTTTTAATGCTCTCGTGCGTCTGACATATAATTACTTGATATCCGTGGGGGTAAAGTTCTTCTTCGATACCTCTAATTACAGAAGCAAAGAAATTGCTGTCAATACGCGGTACAATAACTCCGATATTATTACTTCGACCGCTTTTTAAAGCCAGCGCCAGTTTATTTTGCTTGTATTTCATCGCAGCAGCAGTCTTTATAACCAGCTCACGTGTAGCCTCCTTAATTTTA
>NZ_CAMLIX010000012.1 GCF_946479975.1 uncultured Flavobacterium sp. | reverse complement strand
TTTGCAGCACCTCTGGAACATTATCTACAATAAAACCAATTTCTATAGCAAACGGCTTATCTTCTAAACTGCTTTCTAAAAAACCGTCTATTAAGTTTTGCGATGCCAATTGTTTTGATGCAAAAGCCAGTGAAGTACCACCCGTTATCAATTCACCATAATCGTGATCGGGACTTATAAATTTTCTAGAAAACCCAAATGCATTTTCATAAAATGAAATAGATTCTTCGACATCATCGACGTATAAAATTGTATATCCGAACTTTACCATAATTTCTATTTTTTAATGTGTTTTAAATAAATATAAGAAATTTAACTGATTTCTAAGAGTACATTATATTTTTCTAAACTTGCTAAATCTTCAATAGAATTAATTCCTGCCTTCTCTTCGTGCTCTTCTACTTCTTTTCGAACTTCAATATGTTTGATCGCTTTTCTAAAACGACGAACTTCTTGTAAATTAGATAAAATTAGTCCAGGAACTTGAACGCTTTTACCATCTTTATCTTTGGCAACCATTGTAAAATAAGACGAATTACAATGTTTAACAACTCCTGTCTGAATGTTTTCTGCTTCTACACGAATTCCAACTACCATTGAACTTCTTCCAACATAATTTACAGAAGCTTTCATGGTTACCAATTCTCCAACTTCAATTGGTTTTAAAAAGTTTACGGTATCAACTGAGGCAGTCACGCAATAATTTCCACTGAATTTTGATGCCGAAGCAAAAGCAATCTGATCTAACAATTGCAAAATATAGCCTCCGTGAATTTTACCGCTGAAATTGGTATGCGACGGAAGCATTAATTCTGATATGCTAACTTTTGATGAGGAAACGGGTTTAAAATCTGTAGTCATGTTTTTGTTTTTTTTGTATTTGTTTTTGTTTTTAAACACATAGAACATAGGCTTTATTTTTCTTTAAAAGATTGTAGAAAGAAACTAGTTTCTAACACATAGCTATATGTATTAATGTTAGTTAAACATTATATCTGCAATCTAAATTCTAAGCAATTTATGTGTTTAAATTTTATTTTTTTGCCACAGATTAAAAGATTTAAATGATTTTTAATCCATTGCCATTTTAAACACATAGCTATGTTTGTTTAAAAAAGTGAAACGCCTTCTCTACACAAAGTTGAACTATGTTTCTATGTGTTTAAATTTTTAATCTTTAATCCTTAATTTTTAATTTTTAATTCAACAACTCATTCTCATCTGAATTTAAAGCTCTTGCAATAATGTTTTCGGGAAGAGATTTTTTTGCTTTGGCGCCCATTTTTTTCAATCTTTCTACACTCGAAATCAAATTTCCTTTTCCATCCACTAATTTATTCATGGCGCTTTCGTATTCTGTTTTCGTATCTTTTATTTTATTTCCAATTCGAACCAAATCTGAAACGAAACCTTCAAATTTATCATATAATGCTCCAGCTTGTCTGGCAATTTCAAAAGCATTTTCCTGCTGTTTCTGATTCGTCCACATACTGTCGATTGTTCTTAAAGTTGCCAAAAGCGTACTTGGCGTTACAATTACAATATTTCGGTCAAAAGCTTTATTGTACAATGCTGGATCTTCGTTTAAAGCGATTGCAAAAGCAGGTTCCATCGGAATAAAAAGCAAAACAAAATCCGGACTTTCTATTTGATATAAATCATGGTAATTTTTACTTCCAAGACCTTCAACGTGTCTTCTAATAGAATTGACATGTTCTTTTAGAAATTCTATTTTCAAAAGTTCCGATTCTTCATTAATCCATTTTTCATAGGCGGCGAGCGAAACTTTAGAATCAACAATCATTTTTTTACCGTCTGGAAGATTAATTACAACATCTGGAAAAACGCGATTTCCTTCAGCATTTGTAAAACTTTGCTGTACTTCATATTCTCTGCCTTTTTCTAGGCCTGATTTTTCAAGAACACGTTCCAGAACCAATTCGCCCCAATTTCCCTGCATCTTACTGTCCCCTTTTAATGCCTTGGTCAGGTTTAAGGTTTCTTTGCTCATTTGGGCATTCATTTCGCTTAAGCCAATAATCTGCTGGCGGAGTGCGGCGTGATAATCAATACTTTCTTTATGCGTCTGATCTACTTTTTGCTCAAAAATTTGAATTTTATCCTGCAAAGGCAGCAGAATATTTTTCATATTCACGGTATTTTGTTCGGTAAACTTAGCCGATTTCTCTTCGAGAATTTTATTGGCTAAATTTTCAAATTCTTTTGTAAATTTTTCCTGCAATTCGTTGATTTCGTTTTTTTGTTCTTTATGTCTTTCCCATAAATTTTCAAAATCAACTTCTTTTTTAGAAAGCTGAATCGCTAAACTATCTTTTTCTGTTCGAATATTTTCTTTCTCCGCATTATTGAATTGCAACTGTTTCTGAAAATTATTTTTTTCATTTTCAAGCTGCTCTTTCTGCATTTGCAATTGATTGTTTAAGGCCTTTACTTTTTCTTCCAAAATAGCTTTCTCTGCCTGATTTTTAGAAGTCGACAGCAATTTTCCTAAGTAAAGTCCAATAAATAAGGCAATTACAAAGCCCAATAAAAACGGTAAATAATCTAACATAACTACGTTTATTTTACGTAAAAGTACGCAATAATACGTAGAGCTTAGTTTTAAAAATAGAAATTTCACGAATTAAGAATCAATTCAAACTAAACCAACATTTTACTCAAAAGAAAAAAAAATCAAATGTTGACGCAACCTTTTTTACAATGCACTATCTACAAGATATAAACCTATTAAAATAAATTATGAAAAAATTAATGTTGAGCTTATTTATAGCTTTCGGATTTAGTGCCTGCTCACTTAACAATGGAGATGACAATTATGTTGATTGCGGCGCTAATACTAATTTAGAGTTTACAGGATTTCCATTTGCTTGCAATTATACTGTAAAAACACCGCCAAATAATGCTTCATTTACTCTTGTTTCAACTAACGAAAAACTAAATGAGCTATTTGTTAAAAATACTGGTGGCTGTGCAGTTCCTAGTGATCCTAACATCGATTTTACAAAACAATATTTAGTGGGTGTTTTTGCTGGCGCAAAACCAACAAATGGATATGGAATTAAAATCACTTCAATAGTAGAAAACAACTGTCAGATTATTGTTTCGTACTACGAAAAATCTCCAGCAACTGGCGAAACTTTAAGTAATACTCCAACTTATCCTTCAGATTTTGTTTTAATTCCGAAAACAGCAAAAGGTTTATTGTTTTATAAGACCAACGAAAATCCTGATAATATTGTAATTGGAAGTTATAAAAACCAATGTACTGGTGCAGATTGTCAAAAATTCTATCAAATTAATGATTACAACACTTTAAAATTCTTAAATGTTGCTGCTGGACAATACAATTTCAACCAATATAAATACACTCCAACAATCAAAAGAGGCGAATATACTTTGCTAGTAAAAGATGTTCCTGCTGAAATTATAGCTTTAAAAGGGCAAACTAAAACGTACGGCACACCAGATTCTGCAGACCAAGGCGGTATTTATTTTGAGTTACATCAAGGTGCTGTTACAACTAAAGTTTACATAGACCCGAATGATACTGCAGATCAAAGTGCAGCGATTAAAACGTTCAAGAAAGTTATTCAAGATAAAATCACAAGTTTAAAATAATCTCATATGAAACACCTTTTTGTCTCTTTTACCGCCTTTTTTCTTTTTGCCAGTTTTTACTCAATTGATGCTACCAAAGTAAATTCGAGCGAAATTATAAACACATGGAATTGGGAAAAATCTGTTGGAGGCAACAGCAATCCGTATCTGGCTACCCCAAAAACGATCGGTTTTACCAAAAAAGTTGTCTTTACTCCAAACGGAAGAGTGATCACTTACAAAAATGATATCGAAATTAGAAACAGTGCTTATCAAGTAGAAAAAGGAATGGGTTATTCTGACCAAGCAGAACATGACCTAATTACCTTTGAAGGTAAAACTTATGTGATAGAAAAACTTGATAATCAAAACCTAACGATTGTAAGCAACAATCAAGATGGTTCTAGAACTATATTCAAAAGATAGTTTTATAAGCTATTTAAAACTATTTTTGCAAAACCAAATTTGATCCATTTCTTGAAAGACGATTTAGAAAAATACATCAAACTGTGCATGAAAAATGACAGGGAGGGACAACTGAAAATTTATCAGTTGTTCTCTCCTGTTTTGTATGGTATCTGTTTGAAGTATATGAAAAACGAAGATGACGCGAAGGACGTTTTTCAGGAAGCTTTTGTAATCGTATTTCAAAAAATTAGTCAGTATAAGTTTGAAGGAAGTTTTGAAGGATGGCTCAAACGGATCTTTATCAATAAACTCATCGAAACTTTAAACAAAAAGAAAAAAGAGAGCTTCTTTCTAGATGTTTTTGATCCCGATACAGATTTTATAGAAGAAGAGGAATTAGAAGCGATTCCGGTAGAACAGGAAAAGCTTTTAGAATACATTCGGGATTTACCAGATCAATATCGGACGGTTTTTAACTTGTATGTTTTCGAAAAAATGAAACACAAAGAAATAGCCGAATTATTAAAGATCTCCGAAGGAACATCAAAATCAAATTTAAATCGCGCCAAACATATTTTACAGAAGCGAATTTTGAGCATAAAAAATTTTAAGACAGCATGAAGAAGCATAAAATAGAAGATATTTTTTCATCAATGGAAGACTTTTCAAGTGTTCCGCCTCCAGAATTGTGGGCACAAATTGAGGAAAAATTAGACAAACCTAAAAAGAAGAAGAGAGTTATTCTTTGGTGGTCGGCTGCTGCATGCTTATTATTAGGGTTGCTTCTGCCTACAATTTTACATTTTACTGCTCCAGAAAATAACAACTTTGACCACAACAATTTTGACTCCAACAAAGTGGTTCTTGAAGAAAAAACAAATGATGCTTCTAAAAACAGCACTCTCAAACAAAACGGAAACGATAGTGAAGTAAACGATTCATTACAAAATAGTTCTTCACCAGAAAAACAATTCAACGCTAATCCTAAAGAAATTCAAGAGCAAAAAAATGCAGTTGCAAATGCTAAAAATAAAACCAATAAAAATGGTTCAGAATCTACTATGCAATTGCCAAATGCAAATGTTCCGAATCAATCTCTTGCGGTTCAGCATAATTCATTAGAAAATAAATCTAAAAACGGAACTTCAAAAAATTCTATTTTAGAAAATAATAAACAAACCTCTAACAAAGGAATTGCTGAAGAAAGAATTGCTTTTGGGAAACAAAAACAATTTAATTCTACGGCTAAAAAACAGCTTTCTAATTCGATTTTTGAAGATTTAATTCTTTCTAAAAACAATAAAAATTTAGCTTTTTCTAAACAAAATACTGGTTCAAATAATTCTGTATTGAATCAAAATTCAGAAAAGGCGCCAAATGTAAATACCTCTGCAGAATTGGCTTATAAAACCAATTCAAAAGAGAATGTTGCTGCTTCTAAAAACAATTCTTTGAGCAAAGTAGATTCGGTACAATTGGCAATACTTCAAAATCTTGAAAAAGGCATTGCAGCTACTGAAACTAAAAAAGAAGAAAAAGACAAAAAGGATAATTTGATCAATAAAAAAGAAAGATGGGCAGTTGCTGTTTTTGCTGGAGTGGCAAATTCTGAAAATACCAGAAACGAAAAAACACTGGGAAATACCAACGATTCTAAACAATCCAATTCGTATGGAGTGAGAACAAAATACAGCATCAATAAAAAATGGGCTGTTGGTTCTGGTCTTAAAATTAATGAATTGGGACAAAGTGTTGCCAATGTTTCGTATGTAAGCGCAAAAAGCAATACATTATTTTTACCTGATGCTAATTATGCCAACAGTGCATCATCTGCACCAATTGTTACTACTTCTGATTATCTTTTGGTATCGAACAGTACAAAAGAGGCTTTAAAAAATGATAATAATATACAAACAGGAAAATTGGATCAGAATTTAAGGTATATCGAAATGCCTTTGGAAGTTTCTTATTCTCTTTTTAATAAAAACAAAGCGAGTATTAATCTGAATACTGGCGGTTTTGTTGGTAAATTAATTTCAAACAATGTGGCGTTGGACGGAAATTCGATTGGGCAAAATGTAAACGCAAATGATTATGTTTACGGTTCCACTTTGAGCAGTACAGTACAATATCGTGTTTACAAAAAAACCAATGTGTTTGTAGAACCTGCTGTAAATTATTACATCAATCCGTTAAACACGCAGTCCTTCAACCAGTTTCAATGGGGATTAAATTTTGGTTTGAATGTTTCGTTTTAAACTTAGTTTGGCCTAATTTTCAGAAAAAAAATAATTCTCTTTTTATGGATGCCAAAGCTTCTTTAACCCATTCGATTCCAGCTGCTTTAGCAATTTTTAAAGAAATGGCTTTTGCTAAAGCTGCTTTAGAAATCACTTCAATTGAAAAAGAAGAAGAAAGTCAGGAATACAGCGCTTATCGTTTTGATTTGAATGATAAAAAAATCTGCTACAGAGAAGCCAAAATTACTCCGACGAAAACAGGACAATTTGTAACGCTTTGGAAACGAAACCAAAACGGAATTATCGAACCTTTTGATTATAACGATCCGATTGATTTTGTGATTGTAAGTGTTCGCAAAGATTCGAATTGGGGACAATTTATATTTCCGAAAAAAATAGCATTAGAAAAAGGCATTTTTTCAACGGCAGTTAAAGAAGGAATTCGAGCAACTCGCGTTTATCCTCCTTGGGACAAAACTACAAGTAAACAGGCTCAAAAAACACAAAAATGGCAGTTGGGTTATTTCTTTTCTTTTGAAGATCAAAACAATATTGATTGGAATGCCTTTAAAAAAATAGTAGGCTAATTTGTTGAGTGGAATTATTTCAACACATAGGAACATAGTTTAGGAAACTGGAGAAAGGCGTTTCACTTTTTTAAATGCACATAGCGAAACTTTCTCAACATCATAAAAAAAAGGCAGTCTTAATGTAGACTGCCTTTCTATTTTTATAGAAAAATGATTATTTCTTGATAATCTTATCCTTAAAAATCACCTTATTATTTTCAGTAACCGTGTAAAAATATACACCAGAAACTAGATTGTTTACAGAAACAACCGCTTTACTGATTTCAGATTCGTTTTTAACGGTGATTGGATTTCCAACTGTGCGTCCGTTAAAATCGTATAATCTAATTTTTAAATCTCTTCCCTGCGCCGTTTTAATATCAAAATTTAAAACATCAGTCGCTGGATTGGGATATGCTTTTACATAGTATTTGTTTTTTCCGAAATCTGGTGTAGAAAGCACATCTTGCTTCAACTCGAAACGTGCAATTACAGGTCCGTGATCTGATGTTGTAGTTGTATAACTTGTAATATCATTACGAGGATCATAAACGGCTGTAGAATTTGCAATATAATCATCAAACAATTCATTAGAAATTGTGATATGATCTAAAAATCCGCCTGAACTTAAGAAACTGTAAGCACCAGCCTGACTGATTTCTAAAGTTAGTGCTTTGTAATTGTTTGTATCTGTTACAAAAGCTTCGTAAGAAGATGGATAACCTGCGATTACAGATGCTTTTACATCATCATTATAATCTCCCAAAAGAATAATATTAGCATTTGGATAATTTGCATCTAAACTGTCTTTTAGCACTTGTGTGTCGTATTTGCGCTGATTGTAACGTGAAATATCTGTTCCGCTGTTGGCACGTGCATGAAGGTCTATTAACTGAATTTCATTTTTAACTCCGTTAAAATTGGTTTCTAAAGTGACCATATAAGGCAAACGTCCAGAAGAGAAAAAATTGCTGTCGCTGGTTCCCGGATAATTATTCAGGGTTTTGGTTCCATTACGTAATTCAGTATAAAATTTATCAAACATTACACGCGTTTTCTTCAATGCTGTTGTTTTTGTATTATAAAGAACAACTAATTTTTGAGGTGGAAAATTTGGATCTGACGGTGGATTCTGCCAAGAATAAGACCATGCAGTTGAAACCGTTTTTTCGAATGTTTTACCGTTTATATTTATTTTTGTAATTAAAGCATCGATCTGAGCTTCACTAGAAACCTCCTGCACAACATAAACGTCAGCATCTAGTTTATTCATCACTTTTGCCACGTTTTCCAACTGTAAAGTCTTGTCAGCAGGACCGTAAGCAGTAGTTGGCGCACCAAAAAATTCTAAGTTATACGTAACAACGTCAAAGGTTTCTGCTTTAGGGAATGAAGAACCTGTCAATGAACCAATTTGTTTATTTAAAGAAGTTCCTGTTACTGTGAAAGCGCCAGAAATTTTTAACTCTTTTGTAGTTGGAATAAATCTTACATAAAGCGTTTTTCCTGCGGCAGCAATGGCAGCAGAAACGACAATACTAGAAGCAAAAGAAATATTATCTGCAGAGATCTGGTACGATGCTGGAGCTGTAATTGTAAAATCTCCGTAACCATCTCCTTTAAAAGCAAAAGACTGACTGGCAGAAGCTGTATTTTGGCTCACATCTCCGAAATCTAAAACGGGATTTGAAGCTACAAAACCAGATTCATTTGTTATAGCAAAATCATCAAAAGACCATTCTGAAGCATTATTGGTTCCACCCGCCGTAGTTTCGTAAACCCAAGCCAAATAAGTATGATCTGTTTTGTAAGCTCCTAAGTTAATGTATTGAGACTGCACATAGCTTCCTGTAACCGTTGGGAAATTACCCTCAATTTCTGTCCATGTTGCCAAAGTAGGATCGCTTACGCCATCATAATTGGTAGAAACCATTAATTTTAAAGATGGACCAGTATAAAATTTACGAGTGTAGAAAGATAATAATGGAAATTGAGTGAAAGTATCTAAACGTAATTTTGGAGAAATCAACCAATCTTTACTTGGCACATTAGTATCTGAAAAACCATTCACTAAAACAGCTCCATCTCCAGAATTTACATTTCGTGTTACATTTGTATAAGCCCATTTGTTTAAAGGTCCTGAGACATTAAATTGCGTCCATCCACTGTTTGAAAGCACATTTGGATCGTCAAAATTTTGAACATAAGGATTTGTTCCAATTCCTGAAACAGCAACTACTTTACTTAAAGCACCTGTAGACTCGTTTGT
The DNA here is from genome assembly GCF_946479975.1 of uncultured Flavobacterium sp. The sequence goes on along the minus strand of NZ_CAMLIX010000012.1, from coordinate 34,493 downwards.
AATTGTTCCAGAAATAATTCCTGCACTACCAGGTTTAAAACGAACATAAACCGTTGGTGTTGCATTTGAAGCAAAATCTACTACATCAAAAGTAATAGAAGGCTGAAAAGTAATATTATCTTTTGAAACATTAAAATTTGCCGACGCAGTTACAATTACTGGAGCAGTAACATTGGTTTCTGAAATTTTATAATTTAAACTCGCTGAATCCAGGTTTTGTTCTACACCCCCAAAATTAATCGATGTAGTTGTAGTTCTGATAGAAGGTACCAAAACATTTGCTGTTGTAACATCTAGTTTGTTAACTGTTGTTTGAAGATTTTCTGAAGCATCTTCAGAAACAGAATAAACAGTATAAGCCGTATTTAAAGCTAAACCTGTAAAGATTTTAGAATATTCTAAAGATGTATCTGCAATGGTGAAAGATCCTGATTGTAAACCTGCCGCTCCAGTTGCGTCTAAACCAGCTTTTACTTGTGCTGCACTTGGCAATGCACTTCCAGAAGCCGTTAAAACAAAATACGTTTTACCACTTTCATTTAATTTATTGATGAAGTCAAAGCCGTCAGATAAAACCTCAACAGCTTTTGGGTAACCCGTTTCATTAACTGGAGGAGTCGAATCTCCTCCCACTTTTATGTTATCAATTGCAAAAGATGGTCTTGAACCTGAACCTCCATTTTGTTTACTAATCCATCTAATTTGAACTACTGCTTGGTTATCACAATCAGCAGGTAAAGTAACACTTATTGTTTTAGGATTCTGAGGAGTTGTGACTCCAGAACCTGTTTGAGTAGTTGTTCCACTTAGATAAGATGTTGTTGGCAAAGTTATAAAATCGCTTGTTTGCCCCACTCTATACTGCAAAACCATTTCATTTATACGAATGTTATTTGTTCCATCATAAGGATTACGAATAACCATTGCATCATACTGAACCTGAACAGCTGATTGCGAAGTTGTAGAAAATGCCAAAGCAATAGTTAAGTCTAAAGAGCTACTATTTAAAAAACCTATTTTTCCATTATAGTTGTGAAAGTTACCACTGGTAATTGACGCTGAACTACTGGGATTTAGTGCTCTGTCTGCTACTACTGTTGCGCTAGTATTAAATGAAGATCCCGGAGTAACAGAAGCTGTCCAACCTCTAAGTCCAACTGGAAAAGCTGTATCCGTCGCCTGCAGTCCGTTAAAGTTTTGAGAATAAGGTAATGCTTGAACTTCGGGCATTGTTTGTGCAAAAAGATTTCCCGAAAAGCAGCCGAACAAACATAAAAGAGCCAGAAACTGGCGCGAAAAGTAAAGTTTTTTCATACTGTTGAAGAATAGAGTTTTTAGAAGTCAAATTTATGGCCTTTAAAGTTAAGCTAATATTACAAAACTATAAACTTAATGCTTTGTTTTTTATTAACTTTATTCAATAAAAATTACCATACACATAAATATACTGAAATAAAACCAAACAAAACTTATTTATTTAAAACATTATTCAAAACAATCAATATAAAAATAATGACGCAAGACACCGTATTTCCTACAAATCAAGAGATTTTATAAACAAAAAAAGCAGCAAACTTTCGCTTACTGCTTTTTACATTCAAAATATTTAATCCAGAAATTATTAAACCGCTGTATAGCCTCCATCGGCAATAATGTAACTTCCTGTTGTAAATGATGATTTATCTGAGTTTAGAAAAACTACTAATTCTGCAACTTCTTCTGCAGTTCCCAATCGATTCATAGCCGATTTTGCTGCAATAGCATCCATCATCTCTTTATTCAAATTATCTTTTAAAAGAGCTGTTTCAATATAACCGGGTCCGACTGCATTACATCGAATATTTTTCTGAGCATATTCTACAGCAATATTCTTAGTCAAACCTACAACAGCATGTTTAGATGCAGTATACGCCGGACTATTTGGCGCGGCAACCTGCCCGTGAATAGAAGCAATATTTACAATACTTCCTCCACCGTTTTTTTCCATTTGTTCCAGCTGGTAACGGCAAGCGTAAAAAACGCCATTTAAGTTTAGTCCAATAACGCGATCCCAGTCTGCGGGTTCATATTCTCCTGTTGGTTTCGCGGGACCACCCATTCCAGCATTGTTACAGGCGATATCCAATCTTCCGTATTTGGAAACCGTAACCTCAACCATATGTTTATTATCGCTTGCACTAGACGAATCTCCCATTATAAAAAAAGCTTCTCCGCCTTTTTCCTTTATAATTTTAACGGTCTCTTCACCGTGCTCCACATTAATATCTGATACTACTACTTTTGCTCCTTCTCGAGCGTATGCTTCTGCAACTGCGCGCCCAATTCCTGAACCGCCTCCAGATACAAAAGCTACTTTATTTTCTAAAAGTGCCATTTTTATATTTTTAAATTGATACTTCTAATTTACGAAGAAATCGAAGTATACTTAAGGATTCAGGACAGTTTACAATAAGATTAACGCTTAGCGCTAATGTTATGTTATTTGATATAAAAATGACCTCAATTGCTTAAAAATTTTGTATTATTAATCTTCCTCGTCCAGTTTCATATTACCGCGGTCTTCATGACTTTCCGGATTCGATTTTGGATATCGGTTTGGAGTTACATCAGAATTTAAGTCTTTATTCTCTACTGTTTTCTTGGCTTCCTCTTCAGAATTTACGCCACGGTTCGCATTTGGATTATCTGGCGTCGTATTTGAAGCTTTGGTTTCAATATTCTCGTTTTCATTTCGAGCACGGTCTACTACCTTTGTATTTCCATCAGCATCTGTTACCACTTCTGGATTCAGTTTAGCATCTTTTAATTCTTTCTCGTGCGAAACGTTTTTACCTTTAGACTCATCAATATTTTTCTGCGTTCCGTTTATTTTCTTGGTTCCTAAATTATCTTTTTCCATGACTTTATTCTTTTTCAGTTTGCTAATGATAATATTACGAATTCTTAGTTTCAGAGGGCTTTCATAATCAATCTATTTATTTACAACATTTTAAGATTTAAATCTGAATATTATAAGTAAACTAAAATCTCAACATGCTCATTTCATTTAATTTTTTGAAAGGACTATCTTTGCAAAAAATTAAAAATGCACAGACACTTCATTCTTTTTAAACCTTATGGCTATTTAAGCCAATTTATCTATGAATTAAAAAGAAAGAAAAAGCTTTTGGGGGAACTACATGATTTTCCCGAAGGCACAATGGCAATTGGAAGATTAGACGAAGATTCTGAAGGTTTACTTTTGCTGACAACGGACGGAAAAGTAAGCGAACAAATAAGAAGCAAAAAAGTTGACAAAGAATATTACGTTCAAGTTGATGGTCTTATAACTCCCGAAGCTATTGAACAATTGCAAGATGGTGTCGAAATTGGTTTTGATGGCGGAAAGTATAAAACAAAACCCTGTAAAGCTTTTATTGTAACCGAAATTCCTGATTTTGGACCAAGAGCCAAAAAAATCAGAGACGAACGTCACGGTCCAACTTCTTGGGCATCGATTACAGTGAATGAAGGAAAATTTCGCCAGGTTAGAAAAATGACCGCTGCAGTTGGTTTTCCAACGCTTCGTTTGGTTCGTGTTCGAATAGGAAATGTATATTTGCAAAATCTAAAAGCAGGAGAAGTACTCGAGGTTTCTGATTTTAAATTAGACAATGTGTCCATTTGATAATTAGATAATTTCCCAAAACTTATAACTTATAATTCATAACTCAAAAAGATGTTAAACGTAGTTCTTGTTGAACCTGAAATACCAAATAATACTGGAAATATTGGAAGATTGTGCGTAGGTACAGAAAGCCGTCTGCATTTAATTCACCCTTTCGGATTTGTAATTAATGACAAAAATCTAAAACGTTCTGGTTTGGATTACTGGGTTCATTTGGATGTTACCGAATATCAAAATGTAGAAGAATGGATGCAGCAGATTCCAGATAAATCTCGTGTATTTTTAATGAGTTCACATGCCGAAAAATCCTATTTAGAAACAGAATTTCAAGATGGCGATTGGCTGGTTTTCGGAAAAGAAAGTGTAGGTTTGAGTAAAGAGGTTTTGGCTTTATTTGAAAATCACTTGACAATTCCGATGTCAAAATTAATTCGAAGTTTTAATATTGCTAATTCGGTTGCTTTTGTGATTGGTGAAGCGAAGAGGCAAATTGGGATTAAAAATGTTTAATCGTTTATTTGTTTAATCGCCAAAAACTCACTTCTTCTGAAAACGGCAGTTCTAGCCCTGATGGAAGCGGCATCCTTTTGTGGCGGGGTTCGCCACAAAAGATATAGCGGACAGCAGGATTAGCTTCAAAAAAAACTAACTCACAATAAATTTCCCTTTTTCAGCATCAAAAACAATATTTTCATCTTTGAATAAATTGCTGAAACTTCCGTTCGAGATTAGATTACAAGGCTGATCTTGCACTATATTTTCTGGCGTCATCATAATCATTTCATCACTTAACTGAATTGCCAGATCAATATCGTGCGTAGAAAACAAAATACTTTTCTGCGTTTCTTGCGTTAGTTTTTTTAATAATTTGAATAAAGAAACTTTATGCAGTAAATCTAAATGTGTTGTAGGTTCATCAAGAATGATTAACGGTGTATCTTGTGCTAAAGCTCTTGCAATAAGCACTTTTTGCAATTGCCCATCGCTTATTTGAAAATGTTTTTTTACAGCTAAATGTTCGATTTGCGTCAAACTCATTGCTTCTTGAACTTTTATAAGATCTTCTTCAGACAATTTATCTACCCAATTCGTATAAGGCTGACGCCCAAGCGCCACTAATTCAAAAACCGTAAGATTACTTGGCGGCAGTTTTTCGGTTAAAACTAAACTTAAATTCTGCGCTAATTCCAAGGGCTGATAATCTGAAATATTTTTTTCATTTAAATAAACATTTCCAGATAATGGTTTCTGAATTCCGGTAAGCGTTCGCAATAAAGTCGATTTCCCTATTCCGTTTGCTCCTATTAAAGTAATTAGTTTTCCTGCTTCTAGATTTAGATTTAAATTCTCAGCAATGGTTGTAACACCTTTTTTGGATTTGTATCCAATATTTAAGTTTGAGGTTTTTAAGATGTTTTTCATTTTGAGTTGATTTTTAAACACATAGAAACATAGGTTTTACTTTTTTTTTCTTGGAGTTTATTTGAAAATTTACTTGTAAATTAACACATAGCTTTTGAACTTATTCCTTTGGCAGTAATTTGAAATATTCATTTACAAAGGTTTTTTGTCCTTCTCTGAAAATATTGAAACAATTAAAATTAATTATAATTCCTTTCGGAGCTTTTAAGAGTTTCATATAAGTCATTAACTGTGCTTCATGTATCGGACTTATTTCTGAGGTTGCTTTTAGTTCTACAACCAAACAATTTTCGACAAATAAATCACATCTTAAATCTGCGTTTAATTCCTTGCCTCTGTAAATCAAAGGTACTTTCATTTCTGTCAAAAAATCAATTTTTCGATGTCGCAATTCTTCCTTTAAACATTCATGATAAACATTTTCTAGTAATCCTTTTCCAATAGCTTTATGAACTTCTATTGACGCGCCAATTAAATTAAAACTTAACTCATCTAAATATTTCTGTGTAATCATTATTCTTATATAATAGGAACATCTAATAATCTTAATGAGCTATGATTGTTGCCAAAAGTGAAACGCCTTTTCACAAGCTTCAAAAAACTATGTCCCTATGTGTTAAAAAACTAAAGATAACAATTTTGTAATATTTTACTGAAAATTTCTTTTTTTAACTAAAAGCCAAATAACCACTGGCGCGCCAATTATAGATGTGATTGCATTAATTGGAAGCGTCACGTCAAACCCTGGCATTTGTGAAACAATATCACAAAACAGCATTATAGTAGAACCAAAAAACAAAGTACTCCAAAACAAAATCGTATGATTACTCGTTTGAAAAGTCAGTTTTGCTATATGTGGCACTGCTAAACCTATAAACGCAATTGGTCCTGCGAATGCTGTGATTGCTCCAGATAAAATACTGGTTGCAAATATGATTATTAATCGGGCTTTTTTGAAATTCAATCCCATACTTTTTGCATAGTTTTCTCCGAGAAGTAATGCGTTTAATGGTTTGATGCTAGTAGCACTTAAAAGCAATCCGAACACTACGCAAAAAGTCAAAATTCCGATTGTGGACCACGAAAGATTTCCAAGACTTCCCATTGACCAGAAAGTGAATTTCTGAAGTTGTTCTGCTGTGCAAAAATACGTTAAAACACTAACAATAGCGGTTGTAAAACTTCCAAACATTAATCCGACAATTAAAATTGCCATTGTGTCTCGCAATCTTTGTGAAACTAGTAAAACCAATAATAAAACTAATGTACTTCCGAAAGTTGAGGCAATTACAATTCCGTAGGATGATAATGCAATTACGCTTAGAAATGAAGGTAGAAAACCTGCTCCCAAAATCACAAATGCAACTCCCAAACTTGCTCCTGAACTCAATCCTAAAACATAAGGTCCAGCAAGCGGATTTCGGAATAAAGTCTGCATTAATAGTCCGCTTATCGAAAGTCCGCTTCCTACCAAAACCGCCGTAATGGCTTTTGGAAGACGATAATTTATAATAATATATTCCCAAGTTGATTTTGTCGCATGACCGCCTGTTAAACTCGCCACGACATCTTTGAGCGGAATGGTAACCGATCCTAAACTAATGCTTGCAAAAAACATCAATAAAAGACCCAAAGCCAAAATGACAAATAAAATGGTATTTCGTTTTTTATTCGCCAATTTAGTTCAGTTTTGATGCAAAAGTAAATTCGTAGCTTGACAATAAATCAGGGTGAAAAATTTTGATATAATCTTTTAATACTAAATCTGGACGGCTTGGAGCCAATTCATAATAAACAGTTCCTCCCGTTGCTCCTAATTTCCCTTCAAAATTGTAAACCATTTTATTTTTAAAAGCATCAAATTCACCATAATGTGGATTCGCTTTTTGCAATTCGTCTAAACTTTTAAACGAACCTGACGCAATCCAGATATTCGCCGTTTTGGCTTTATCTAAAACTTTCTCAAAAGACAAACCTTCACTTCCGCTTCCTTTTAAATCTGCCCATAAATAAGTCGCTTCTGCATCTTTCATAAATTGCGCTACCCAGCTGTTTCCTTTGGCAACGTACCAAACATCTTCGTACATAGAACCGTACAATACTTTTGAAGTTGCAGGTTTATCTTTTACTAATTTTAATGCCTGATTGTAACTTTCTACAATTTTATCAAAAAGCTCTTTTGCTTTGTCTTCTTTACCAAATAAAGCGCCATAAAGTTTGATCCATTCTGCTTTTCCAAGTGGAGATTGCTCCATCCAATCGCCTTGAATTAAAACTTTTAAACCACTTTTTTTCAAATTATCCAACATCGGATTGTTATTATCAACTCCAAAAGTTACAATTAAATTTGGTGCTAATTCTATTAATTGCTCGATGTTTAGTTTTTCATTTTGTCCAACGTTTTTTACCGAACCTTTGTCAATTAATGCTCTAGTTTTTTCTGAAGAAATATAATCGGTATGCGGAAAACCAACCAGCTTGTTCTCTACTTCCAGCATTTCTAAAAATGGAATATTCGTTGTTGAAGTTACTACAACAGACTCCAGCGGCACCTGAATTGTAGTGTAAGTTTGTAAACTATCTGGAACTTTTGCGTCTTTTTCTTTTAAGATATATTTGAAATTTTTATCAGCATTAGGCCAGGGATTTGAAACAGTTACAACAGAATAATCATCATATTTTACAATCGAAAGTCCTGATGCGTATTCAATACTATTTTGGGCATTTTCTACTTTTACAGTTTCAACTTTTTCATTCTTCTTACATCCGATAAGAATAAAAAAAACTGCTGTAAAAATCATTTTAGGGAATAAATCTCTCATGTTTTAGGTTTTGGATGAAACAAAGGTAAAGTATTTTATATTTTTTTTGTTTACCTTTATTCTTACAATTTTAAACAATTGTATCTTTACAACATGAATACCACAAAAATGAAAATTTGCTCAAGCTGTGATTCAGAATTCAGCTGTGGAGATATATCTGTAGAAAATAAGTGCTGGTGCAATGATTATCCGCCAATCTTCAATCTTTCCGAAGGCGGAGATTGTCTTTGTCCAGTTTGTTTTCAAGAAGCCTGCGAAGACAAGATCGAGGCCTATGTTGAAACCATAACTCCCGAAAAAGCTCCTACCAATAAAGCAATCGCACTTCCTAAAACCGATAATTTAATAGAAGGAATCGACTATTATATCGAAGACGGTAAATATGTTTTTAAAACTTGGTTTCACTTAAAAAGAGGAACTTGCTGCGGAAACAACTGCCGACATTGCCCGTATTAAGAGTTAGGAGTTATAAATTATGAGTTATAAGTTTTTGATGAACAATTTTTAACTTATAAATCTTAGTTCTTTATTTTAAACTCATAAATTTACAAGCTACTTATAACTCATAATTCATAACTAAAAAAAATGATTTTTTTAATAACTGGCGGTGAGCGCTCTGGAAAAAGCAGTTATGCTCAAAAACTGGCTTTAGAACTTTCTGATTCTCCTATTTATGTGGCAACTGCCAGAAAATGGGATTCTGATTTTCAAACTCGAATTGATCGTCATCAGCAAGAACGGGACGAACGCTGGACAAATATTGAAGAAGAAAAATATTTGAGTAAAATTGATTTTTCTGAAAAAACTGCATTAATAGATTGCGTAACACTGTGGCTGACGAACTTTTTTGTAGATCATAAAAACGATGTGTCGGCAAGTTTGGAAGAAGCAAAAAAAGAATTTCTAGCCATTGCTAAATCCGAAAACGCCAACATCATTATTGTAACAAATGAAATCGGAATGGGTGTTCATGCAGAAACTCATATCGGAAGAAAATTTGTTGAACTTCAAGGCTGGATGAATCAGTTTCTTGCCGAAAATGCTGATCAGGTGGTTTTGATGGTTTCGGGAATTCCAGTTATAATAAAGGGTTAAATTCCAATAAAAAAATTCCAAATTCCAATAAATTGGGACGAAATTCACAGTTTTAAATTCCAAATTCCAAAGCTATGCTTTATCTTTACTAGAATGTTTTTCATTTTCCTGTTTGGAATTTGGAACTTAAATTTTGGAATTTAAAAAAATGAGCAACCTAGACGATATATTAAAATCCCGACGCGACACCCGACATTTTACAACCGATCAAGTTCCTGACGAAGTAATTCAAAAAGCTTTGCAAGCGGGGCATTGGGCGCCTTCTGTAGGATTAACTGACGCAACAAGATATTTTATCATAAAATCTGATGAGGTTAAAACTTCTATTAAAAAACTCTTTTTAGATTACAATAAAAAAGCAGAAGAACTTACTGATAATCCAGAACAAAAAGAACTTTACAGATCGCTGAAATTAGAAGCAATCGAAGAAGCACCAATCGGACTTATTATTGCTTACGATCGCTCGGTTCTCAATCAGTTTACTATTGGAACTATCGGAAGTAATGAAGCGGTTAAATTCAGTTCGGTTTGTGCGGCGCAGAATATCTGGCTTTCGTTAACTGAACAAGGTTACGGAATGGGTTGGGTTTCGATTCTCAATTATTATCAGTTTAAAAAAATACTCGATTTACCCGATAACATAGAACCGCTTGGCTATTTCTGCATCGGAAAACCTGCTACTAATTATAACAATCAGCCAATGTTGCAGCAATTGCATTGGAAACAAAAATCTGAAGAACCAATTTGTACTGAGATTTCAGAAATTCAAAATATAAATATTTCCAATCTTGAGTTTAATTCCGTAAATCAAAAAGAAGACAAAGCTCATTTCCATACACTTTTGCAAGAAAAAATAGATTCTAAAACAAAACCTCTTGGTGCTTTAGGAACTTTAGAAACTTTGGCTTTTCAAATGGCGTCTGTTTTTGAAACTATAAATCCGAAAATTATAAATCCAAATATTGTAGTTTTCGCCGCGGATCACGGAATTGCAAATCACGGCGTAAGCGATTATCCTCAAGATGTGACGCGTCAAATGGTCAATAATTTCTTAGAGGGCGGTGCCGCGATCAATGTTTTCTGCAAACAAAATGATATTGAATTATCTATTGTTGATGCTGGAATTAATTATGATTTTCCAACAAATACAAAATTAATTGATGCTAAAATGGCTAAAGGAACGCAGTCTTTTCTGCATGTTCCAGCAATGAGCGAAGCCGAAGTTCAATTGTGTTTGGATAAAGGAAAATCGATTGTTGAAAATATTGCTAAATCTGGTTCTAATTGCATTGGTTTTGGCGAAATGGGAATCGGAAACACTTCTACAGCTTCTGTTTTAATAAGCATTTTAACTGATTTCCCTATTGAAGATTGCGTTGGAAAAGGAACTGGAGTTTCTGATGAAAAATTGATTCAAAAACAAAATATTCTCAAAAAAGCCATCGAAAATTATTCCGGTCAAGCCGAATTAATGTCGCAGCTTTCTTATTTCGGCGGTTTTGAAATTCTTCAAATGGCTGGTGGCATGCTCTCTGCTTTTGAAAATAAAATGCTGATTCTAGTTGATGGTTTTATTTGTACGACCGCTTTTTTAATTGCTTCTAAAATTAATCCGAATATTATAAAAAATGCCGTTTTCTCTCATTGCTCCGCAGAAAAAGCACATATAAAACTATTGGATTATCTTCATGCAAAACCTATTTTAAATCTTGATTTACGCTTGGGCGAAGGGACAGGCTGTGCAATTGCTTTTCCAATTTTAAAATCGGCTGAGGCTTTCTTGAATGAAATGGCGAGTTTTGAAAGCGCGGGAATAAGTAGAAAATAGTTTTCAGTCTCGGTTTTCAGTCACAGTTTTATTGAAATTATTTCGCATTTTTGTCATTTCGACAAAAGGAGAAATCTTCACGAGTAACTCCACCACAAAAGATGCAACACTTTGTCGAGCAACTAACGAAGATTTCTCCTTTCGTCGAAATGACAAACTAAATGGAAAACCAATTATAAAATGAAAAAAGAACTACACATTTTCTTTACCTGTCTAATGTTTTACACCCGAATTCCATGTCCAAAAAACATTACACATCATCCAGATTATTTAAATAAAGCCACAAGATATTTTCCTTTTATTGGATGGATTGTTGGGAGCCTCTCATTTATAACCTATTCTCTATTTGCTCAATTTCTTTCAATAGAAACAGCCGTTATTTTTTCAATTGTCATATCAGTTTTAACAACTGGAGCTTTTCACGAAGACGGATTTGCAGATGTCTGCGACGGATTTGGCGGAGGCTGGACCAAAGAAAAAATATTGATGATAATGAAAGACAGCGCAATCGGCGCTTATGGAGCAATCGGATTGGTTTTGCTTTTTTTATTAAAATTTAAATTGCTTTCAGAATCTATCGTGTTATTGCAGCATTACGATTCTGTTGCGCCTTTTAAAATTTTACTCTTATTTATTTCTGCTCATTCTTTAAGCCGTTTGGTAGCAATCACTATTATTTTTACACACCAATATTCTCGTGAAGATGCTTCGAGCAAAAGCAAGCCAATTGCTAAACAGTATACTTGGAAAGAAGTTTTTGGTTCTTTCTTTTTTGGTTTACTTCCGTTAATGGTATTTTCTTATTTTGATTTAAAATTAATTTTAGCCGTAATTCCAGTTTTTATCACTCGATATTTTTTAGCGCGCTACTTTCAAAAATGGATTGGCGGCTATACAGGAGATTGTCTTGGCGCAACGCAGCAAGTTTGTGAAGTTATATTTTACTTAAGTATTTTATTTTTATGGAAATTTATCTAGTCCGTCATACTGAAACCATCTGCGAAAAAGGAATCTGTTACGGTCAATCTGATGTTAATATTTTAGAACCTTTTGAGGAAACATTCAGCAGGATTATTGCCGAACTTCCGTCTGAAGCCGTTATTTTTTCTAGTCCGTTAAAGCGTTGTGTAATTCTTGCAAAACACATTCAAGAAAACATAAAAACCATTTCTTATCAGGAAGACGATCGATTGAAAGAAATGAATTTTGGTGATTGGGAATTGAAAAATTGGAATGAAATTCGGCCTGAAGAACTCAATCCGTGGATGGAAGATTTTGTAAATATTAAAGTTACAAATGGAGAATCTTTTACCGAATTGCATGAAAGAGTTGGTCATTTTTTTAATGAAATTTCAACAATAAATAATCCAATTATTATTGTAGCGCATGCCGGAATTATCAGAAGTATTTTATGTCATCAAACTTCATTACCTTTAAAAGATGCATTTAACAATAAAGTAGATTTTGGAGAAGTTATCAGAATTAAATTATAAATTCTCTGTTTGTCTGACTATTATGCCTCATAAATCAAACAAATTTGATTAATCCATATTTTTAACTTTATCTTTGCAGCAAATTAAGGTTGTGTTTTTATTAACACATTAAAAGGGAATCAAGTAAATTCTTGAGCTGTACCCGCAACTGTAAGCTGAGTTCTAAAACGAATGCTTGTTGTAAACTACAAAACCACTGTCGCGCACCGCGTGATGGGAAGGAAAAACAACAAGACGCAAGCCAGGAGACCTGCCTTTATAACAAAATATCGAGCTCTCGGGAAAAAGAGTGTAGAAATTATGACTATAAAATTAAGGTTTGCTTTTTATTTGCTTTTGTTGTGCCAGATTGCTTTGGCGCAGCACGATTCTATTAATAAACTTAAAGAAGTTTATGTTTCTGATTCAAATCTTAAAAAATACTCTAATTCCCAATCGGTTCAGGTTTTAAATGATTCAATACTAGAGAAAAACCAGCCTTCTTTAACCTCATTATTAAATTTCAATACTGTAATTTATTTTAAAGAAAATGGATTAGGAATGACTTCTGCTCCATCTTTTAGAGGAACAACAGGTGCTCAAACAGCAGTAATCTGGAACGGCTTAAATATAAATTCTCAATTTTTAGGACAAGCAGATTTTAATACCATTGGAACTCGGGATTTCAATTCGATAACTGTAAAAGCTGGTGGAGGAAGTGTTTTATACGGAAGCAGTGCCATTGGCGGAAGCATCCATTTGAATAATGATTTACGATTTAAGAAAGAATTTTCCAATCATATTTTTTTCAGTGGAGGAAGTTATGACACCTATAGCGCCAATTATAAAACGATAGTTTCATCAGATAAATATAGTCTTCAGATCAGCATTTCTAGAAATGGTTCTGATAATGACTTTAAATATCCAGGAAACAAAAACGAGCGAAATTTAAATGGCCAGTATTACAACACCAGTATGAATACTACTTTTGGTTATAAACTTAATTCTACTAATACTTTAAAGATCTACAGTCAGTTCTATGATTCTGAACGTCATTTTTCGTTGACTTCTCCAAACGCATCCAAAACCAAATACAATGATTTCAATACTCGAAATTTAGTAGAATGGGAAAGCATTTTTAATCGTTTTACTTCAAAATTAAAAGTGGCTCATATTGGCGAATCTTATAAATATTTTCCCAATATAGATTCTGATTTTTTTACTTATGGAAAAGTTGAAACTTCTATTATAAAATACGATCTGTCTTTTGATGTCAATGATAAAATCAAATTAAACACAATTGTCGATTATAATCGAAATAAAGGATACGGTTCAAGTATCAATAATGTAAATCGAGAAATTGGTTCTGCGAGTGTTTTATTTAGTCATTTATTAAATAAAAAATGGGACTATAATATTAGTCTGCGTCAAGAAATTACAGATAACTACGGGAATCCTTTTCTGTTTTCATTTGGATCAAGATACAAAGTAACCAATTTTTATCGCGTAAAATTAAATGCTTCCAAAAATTTCAGAATGCCAACTTACAATGATTTATTTTGGGAAGGAAGCGGTAATCCTAACTTAAAACCTGAAACTTCTTATCAGGCAGAAATAGGAAATGAGTTTTTTAGAAAAAATTTCACAGCCTCTGTAACTGCCTATTATAATTCGATTAAAGATTTACTTCGATGGATTCCTTCGCAAGATGGTACCGATAATTGGTCTCCAGAAAATACTGCAAAAGTTAGGGCTTACGGAGCAGAAGTACTTTTAGAATGGAAACCTAAAATTAACAATCATAATTTCACTGTGAACGGTACCTACGCTTATACTGTTTCTGAAAGTCAGCAACTAATTAAAAACAAACTCTTATACAAACAGTTAATCTATGTTCCTTATCATAAATTAACTGGATCGGTTTCATACAATTATAAAAAACTGTCATCATACGCTCAATATTTATATACTGGAGAAGTTTACAGCACACCTTTTAACAATCCTGCAACAAGGGTGAAAGATTATAATGTTGGAAATATCGGAATTGATTATGATTTTGGAAAAAAGAACGTTTACAAACTTGGTTTTCAAATCTTAAATATCTGGAACGAAAATTATCAGCCAGTCATTAGCAGACAAATGCCTGGAAGAAATTATACTATATACATAAACCTTAATTTTTAAATAAAATGAAAAACTTTAAAAGAATATTTTTAGCTGTCCTTGTAAGCTCGACCTTTTTTGTGTCATGCAGCGACAATGATGACGAAAACCGCGAACCTCGTGGAAATTATGATGGTGGTGTTATTATTTTGAATGAAGGAAATAACGGAACAGCAAATGCATCTGTTTCTTATCTATCTACAGATTTACAAGTAGAGAACAATGTATTTTCAACAATTAATCCAGATAAAGTTACTGGAGACACAGCTCAAAATATTGGTTTTAATGGAGACAATGCCTACTTGGTGCTAAACGGATCTAATAAAATTGAAGTAGTAAATCGTTACACCTTTAAAAGCATTGCAACTATTACTACGAAATTAGTAAACCCAAGATATATTACTTTCTCAAACGGAAAAGGATATGTTACAAATTGGGGAGCTCCTGGTGATACTACTGATGACTATGTGGCGGTATTAGACCTTTCATCAAACACTGTCACTTCTACTATTCCAGTAAAAGAAGGTCCTGAAAAAATCTTAGAAAACGACGGAAAATTAT
The DNA here is from genome assembly GCF_946479975.1 of uncultured Flavobacterium sp. The sequence goes on along the minus strand of NZ_CAMLIX010000012.1, from coordinate 19,463 downwards.
ATGTTACGCATAAGGGCGGATGGGGATTTGGAAATTCGCTTACAATTATTAATGCTTCAACTAATACCGTTATTACCAATTTTGTTGTTGGAGATATTCCAAGTGCATTGGTAAAAGATAACGGAACATTGTATGTTTTGTGTGATGGTATGCCATATTATGCTCCAACTGAAACTCCTGGTAAGATTGTTAAAATCAATTTAAATACAAATGCTATCACTTCAACAATTAATTTTACAGGAATAACTCACCCTGGATTTTTAGATATTGAAGATAATAAATTGTACTACACTGTTGGTAATAGTGTTTACACTGCTCCTACAAGCACTACAACATTACCTGCTACGGCATTATTTAAGGTAGAAGAAATCACAACTTTATATGGTTTTGCTGTAGAAGATGATAAAATCTATCTTGCAGATGCATTAAATTATTCAGATCCTGGAGACATTTACATCTATTCAACCGCTGGTGCATTCAATAAAACATTTAGCGTAGGAATATTGCCAAACGGTTTCTACTTTAACGATTAAACGTTTACTTTTAGAATTGTTTTTGTTTATTCGCAAAAAAGGCTTTCATTTCTGAAAGCCTTTTTTTATATTTAGAATTTACTTAAAATCCTTTTGGAGCATTTTTAAGATACATTCCGTGTTTCAATCCGTTGATGATTTTAGAGTCTGTAAAATACGGACGTTCTGGTTCTGACTCATTTAAAATTGTTTTAGCAGTTGTTCCTGTAATTTTTGAAATCGCCAGTTTAAGCAATGGTTCAGATGGATCTCCTAAAACTCCATAAGTGGCTACTTTTTCTATTTGCTCATATGTTGGTTTTAATCCTTGTGTATAATCTCCAAAATTTTGCGAGTTTGTGATTTTTAAAACCAAAGGCTGCATCGCATATTTATGGTTGGGATTTACATTCTTTTTTGTCAATGTTTCTGAATCATAAACTGTAAACGAACCCACATTTTTACCAGTTGTTGTCTCTCCTATTTGTACAACATTGATATAAGGTTTTAATCCGTTAATTATTAATTCACTTGCAGAAGCAGTACTTTCAGTAGTCAAGATGTAAACAGTACTCATATTCAAACTGTTTAAATTCTTAACAAACCTTACATTTAAATCTTCTAAATCTGCTGCAGACATTCCCTGCATTTGTTTGGCATTAAAAGTCATTTTCGAAAAAATCTGCGTATCAAATTGTCCTGTAATCATACTAGCTAATTTAGCTGCCGACGAAATAGCTCCACCTCCATTGTAACGTAAATCTAAAACGAAATCTGTAGCACCTTGCGCTTTAAGTTCACCAAAAGCCTGATTTAGTTTATCGTCGTATTCATCATAAAAACCATTGTACATTAAATAACCAATTTTATGACTTCCAGAAACGATTACTTTATTAATAAAAATCGGATTTTCCTCTAAAACCGTTTTGGTTAAAGCAACCGATTTTCCGTTTAAAACTAAAGTACCAGCATTATTATCGGCTAAATTTAAAGTATAACTATCGCTATTTAAAAGTAAACTCTGATAATTAGAAACTGTCAGTTTGGTTCCGTTAACGCTCGTAAATAAATCACCACGTTTAATTGCTTTTGTAGAAGCATCTGAATTTGGAATAATGTATCGAACATATCCAACCAAATCATCTGAATTAGAAGAAATTCTACTTAATCTAAAATCTACTCCATTATTTTTTGAAATACCACTTAATTCTTGTTCCAAAACAGTATAATCACTCACAATCCAGCTGAAACGATCCACAGCATCTCCATTTTGAAATTTACTTTCTGGCTTGTACAACAAATCTTCAAATAAATCTTCAGGTTTAGAATACCCTCGTAAAAAAGAATTAAAATCTGATTTTAGATTACGGCCATCGGCTAGATTCGGAACATCTGCCTGCCATAAATAAACTTCATTTAAACCTCTCCAAACAAAACTATTGACTTGTACGTCTGCCGGAGCTGCAACATCATCATTATCTTCGCAAGACTGCAAAGAGAAAGCGAATAAAAAAAGAAATAGAGCACTCTTCAAAATTGTTTTCATATCATTTAAGTATCTTAGTAGTATACGGTAAAAGTAGTATCTTTAGTTTTAGCTCCGTCAAAAAGCAGTATTTTTTTTACGTGAAAAAAATATTTAGTTTTTGTTGTAACAAATATAATTGTACCTCGTCTTCACTATATAAGCTAACGATTAACCATCAGTTTAATGAACCAAGTAGTATTTATAGAATTAATAAATCCTTTTAAAGACAAAGTTTTTCGTCTAGCAAAAAGATTGCTCACCAGCACAGAAGAGGCCGAAGACGCAACTCAGGAAGTACTAGTGAAATTGTGGAACAAAAAAGAAAGTCTGGAAAATTACAACAGCGTAGAAGCTCTTGCAATGACAATGACCAAAAATTATTGTCTTGATCAATTAAAATCGAAAAGAGCCAGTAATCTCCAAATTGTCCATAATAACTTTACGGATCGAGAACCCAGATTGGATAAAAAAATTGAAGATGAAAACAGCTTAGAATGGGTTGAAAAAATTATAAATCAAATGCCCGAACAATTGCAGCTCTTAATTCAGCTTCGGGATGTTGAACAATATGAATTTGACGAAATAGCAAAAATTGTCAATATGAATGAAACGGCGATACGAGTTGCACTTTCTAGAGCAAGGAAAAAAATTAGAGAATCAATGATTAATACACACCTTTATGGAACCAAATAAAATAGAAAATATATTAGAAAAATACTTTGAGGGAGAAACTACTATTGCTGAAGAAAAAGAATTAAAAGACTATTTTTCTTCGCCGAATGTTGCGCAGCATTTGGAGCAATACAAGCCAATGTTTGGTTATTTCTCTCAGGCAAAAGAACAGAAATCGACGCATGAAATTCCACTACTTCCGAAGCCTCGGGAAAAGAAACAAAATGTGGCGTGGTTATCGATTGCGGCTTCGGCTGTTGTTTTGCTGGGAATTGGAACGTACTTTTTCGTAAGCGAGAAAAATGATACTACTGCAGTAGCTTCGCAAACTGAATTAGGAACTTACGATGATCCCGAAGAAGCGCTAAAAGCGACTCAAAAAGCTTTGGCATTATTATCAAACAATGTTAATGTAGGTATAGAAAAAGTAAGCTACATTAAAGAATACGAACAATCAAAAAACAAAATTTTTAAACAGTAATTAAAATCAATCAAAATGAAAAATTTCATAATAACTTTAGTATTGGCATTAGTAACAAATGCTTTTTATGCACAAAGTGCTTTTGACAAATTTGATGGTCAAGACGACGTAACTTCTGTAATTGTAAACAAAAAAATGTTCGATTTAATGAGCAAAGTAAAAGTTGACAATTCAGACAAAGAAACACAGCAATACATTAATCTAATTAAAAAACTAGATTACTTAAAAGTGTTTACAACCAAAAATCCTAAGATCGAAGCCGACATGAAAGCTTCTGCAGACAAGTATATCAAAACTGCAGGTCTTGAAGAGTTAATGCGTGTAAACGACAGCGGAAAAAACGTTCGCATTATGGTAAAATCTGGTGCTTCAGATACACAAATAAAAGAATTGTTGATGTATGTTGACGGAGCAAAAAACAACGAGACTGTCTTATTATCTTTAACAGGTAATTTTGATTTAAACGAAATCTCAGTTTTAACAGATAAAATGCAGCTTCCTGGCGGTTCAGACTTAAAGAAAGCTTCTAAAGGCAAAAAATAAAATGAAAACAACTATTTTCACCTTAGCACTTGCAGCTTTACTAACTTTAGGAAGCTGCAATTCTGAACCTTCACTGCAAAAGTATTTTGTAGAAAATTCAGAGAAAAAAGAATTTATTGCACTGGATGTTTCGCCAAACATTTTGAATGTTGATAAAACAAAATTATCGGCAGAACAAAGCGAAGCTTTAAACTCATTTGATAAAATGAATATTCTGGCTTTTAAAGCCGATAAAACTAATCAAGCGGAGTTTGAGACAGAGAGATCCAAAGTAAAAACCATATTGAAAGATCCGAAATATCAGGAATTAATGAAATTTGGTTCTGGTAAAGACGGCGCATCTGTAAGTTATGTGGGCAGCGATGATAATATTAAAGAGTTTGTCATTTTTGCCAACAGAAAAGAAAATGGTTTTGCAGTAGTTCGTGTTTTAGGTGAAAATATGAACCCAAATAATATTATGACTTTGATGTCTGTTCTACAAAAATCAAAAATTGATATGGAACAATTAAAGCCTTTAGAACAATTACTTAAAAAATAATACTTCTTACTTTTTATAATCAAGAAAGCTTCAGAGAAATCTGGAGCTTTTTTGTTTATTGTTTAAAAAGATAAAAATACCAAAATAAAAAAAGCTCCAATTTACATTGGAGCTTTCCTTTTATAATAAAATCTGAGATTATTTACTCAAATACATTTTTCTTCTAGAGTACAATTCGTAGAATTGATCATCTTTTAAGTCATCAATAAACAAGATGCTTTCTCCTGTTGACTTCATTTCTGGTCCTAATGCTTTATTTACATTCGGGAATTTACTGAAAGAGAAAACCGGTTGTTTGATCGCATAACCTTTTAATTGTGGGTTAAAATCAAAGTCAGTTACTTTATTATGACCTAACATTACTTTTGTAGCGTAGTTTACATAAGGTTCTCCATAAGCTTTTGCAATAAACGGAACCGTTCTAGAAGCTCTTGGATTTGCTTCGATAATGTAAACTGTATCATCTTTAATCGCAAACTGAATATTAATTAATCCAACTGTTTTTAAAGCTCTAGCAATTTTATGCGTATGATCTTTAATTTGCTGCATTACAAATTCTCCTAAGTTAAAAGGAGGCAATGTCGCGTTACTATCTCCAGAGTGAACCCCACAAGGCTCGATGTGCTCCATGATTCCGATGATGTAAACATTTCCATCAGCATCACAAATTGCATCAGCTTCAGCCTCGATTGCTCCTGCTAAATAGTGATCTAGTAATAATTTGTTTCCTGGAATCGTTTTCAACAAATCGATAACGTGCTCTTCTAGTTCTTTTTTATTGATTACAATTTTCATTCCCTGACCTCCTAATACATAAGAAGGACGAATTAAAAGTGGAAAATCTAAAGTATCAGCTAATTTTGAAGCTTCGTCAGCCGTTTCAGCGATTCCGAATCTTGGGAAAGGAATATGTAATTCAGTCAACAAGTCAGAGAAACGTCCTCTGTCTTCTGCTAAATCCAATGCATCAAAACTAGTTCCGATGATTTTTACTCCGTATTTAGAAAGTTTGTCAGCCAATTTCAAAGCAGTTTGCCCGCCTAATTGTACGATTACACCTTCTGGTTTTTCGTGTTGGATGATATCGTAAATATGCTCCCAGAAAACTGGTTCAAAGTATAATTTATCAGCTGTATCAAAATCTGTAGAAACCGTTTCAGGATTACAGTTGATCATGATTGTTTCGTAACCACATTCTTTAGCTGCTAAAACTCCGTGTACACAAGAGTAATCAAACTCGATTCCCTGCCCAATTCTGTTTGGTCCAGAACCTAAAACAATTACTTTCTTTTTGTCTGTTACGATACTTTCGTTATCTACAAAACGTTCTCCGTTTGCTTTTTCAATTTCAGCCTCAAAAGTCGAGTAGTAATAAGGAGTCTGCGCTTTAAATTCAGCCGCACAAGTATCAACTAATTTGAACACACGGTTGATATTCTGCTCCATACGTAAAGTGTGAACTTCACTTTCTAAGCAATTCATCATGTGCGCCAATTGTCTGTCAGCAAAACCTTTTTGTTTCGCTTCAAGCAATAATTCTTTAGGAAGATTAGAAACTTTGTAGTTTGAGATTTCTTTTTCTAAAGTATAAAGTTCTTCGTATTGTTTTAAGAACCACATATCGATTCTTGTAATTTCATGAATCGTGCTCAACGGAATTCCCATTGCGATTGCATCGTAAATTACGAAAACACGATCCCAGCTTGCATAAGTCAGTTTATCGATAATTAATTCGTAATCTTTATATCCTTTTCCGTCAGCTCCTAAACCATTTCTTTTAATTTCCAAAGATTGAGTTGCTTTATGAAGTGCCTCTTGAAAAGAACGTCCGATTCCCATAACCTCACCTACAGATTTCATCTGAAGACCTAAAGTTCTGTCTGAACCTTCAAATTTATCGAAGTTCCAACGTGGTATTTTTACGATTACGTAATCTAAAGTTGGTTCAAAAAGAGCCGAAGTAGATTTTGTAATTTGATTTTGTAATTCATCTAAATTGTATCCTAACGCTAGTTTAGAAGCAATTTTAGCAATTGGATATCCAGTTGCTTTTGATGCTAAAGCAGAAGAACGAGATACACGAGGATTGATTTCAATCGCTACGATATCTTCTTTTTCGTCTGGCGAAACTGCGAATTGTACGTTACATCCTCCAGCAAAATTTCCGATACTTCTCATCATTAAGATAGCGTAGTCACGTAATTTTTGGAAAGTCGTGTCAGACAAAGTCATCGCTGGTGCTACTGTAATCGAATCACCAGTGTGGATTCCCATTGGGTCCATATTTTCGATCGAACAGATAATTACAACGTTGTCATTTTTATCTCTTAAAAGCTCTAATTCGTATTCTTTCCATCCCATCAAAGCTTTGTCAATTAAAACCTCATGAATGGGAGAAGCTTCAAGTCCGCGAGTTAAAAGCTCATCAAAATCTTCTTTTTTGTAAACCACCGCTGCTCCAGTTCCTCCAAGTGTAAACGAAGGACGAATTACAAGCGGAAAACCAAATTCCTGAGCAATTTCTTTTCCTTCTAAGTAAGAAGTAGCCGTTTTTGCAGGTGCAGTTGGTACATTTATTTTTTGTAAAAGCTGTTTAAACTGCTCTCTGTCCTCAGTAATATTAATTGCATTAACGTCAACACCGATTAATCTTACTCCGAAATCCTGCCAAATTCCTTTTTCATCTGCTTCCAGACACAAGTTCAAAGCCGTTTGCCCTCCCATTGTAGGCAAAACAGCATCAATTTGTGGATGTTCCTTAAGAATTTCAATAATCGATTTTGTCGTTAAAGGTTTCAAATAAATATGATCGGCCATAGATGGGTCGGTCATAATAGTCGCTGGATTGGAGTTAATCAAGATAACCTCAATTCCTTCTTCACGAATCGAACGAGCAGATTGAGATCCCGCATAATCGAATTCGCAAGCTTGACCAATAACAATAGGTCCTGAACCTATAATTAAAACGGATTTTATTGATGTGTCTTTAGGCATTTTGTATGTATTGTGTAGTTATAAAAGTATTTTAAAAAACGGTTCTAGTGTGCTAAAAACTAGAAAGTTGAGAAAATTTTTACCGACAAGGTATAAAAAAAGGCGATACTAAAAAAGTAATCGCCTTATGTATGTTTATACAAACATTATTTTTTGTGTCTAGGTTCGCTAGAAACAGTCAATTTATGTCTTCCTTTTGCTCTTCTACGCGCTAGAACTTTTCTTCCATTCGCAGAAGCCATTCTGTCCATAAATCCGTGCTTATTTCTTCTTTTTCTTTTCGATGGTTGAAATGTTCTTTTGCTCATTGCTTTGTATCTTTAAAAATGGTATCTAATTAACTCTTAATTTGGTTTTGATATCGTATTCAAAAACCGAGTGCAAATATACAAAGACTTTTTTTTCTCGCAAGTACTTTTATAAAAATATTTTTAATTCCTTTTACTATCTTTGCAATCACAAATTTACAACAATTATGTTTCACAAGAATATTAAACTTATTTTGGCCGGACTTCTAGTCGTAGCAGGCATTTGGCAATTTACAGAGAGTAATATCGGAAATGGAATCTTTCTTATTTTATTAACTGCAATTCCAATTTTTCTTTATTTCAAAAACGAATTTATCCTTTTAGCTTTCCTAAAATTAAGAAAACAAGACTTCGCAGGAGCTAGCAAATGGTTATCATACATTAAAAATCCAGAAGGTGCGTTAGTTAGAAAACAACAAGGATACTTAAATTACTTACAAGGAATCATGTTATCTCAAACCAATATTAACCAAGCCGAAAAACATTTCAAAAAAGCAATCGAGCTTGGACTATCAATGGATATGGATTTGGCTGTAGCTAAATTAAACCTTGCCGGAGTTGCAATGTCACGCAGAAGAAAACTTGAAGCGACTAATTTATTAAACGAAGCTAAAAAATTAGACAAACAAGGAATGCTGAAAGAGCAAATCACTATGATGAAAGAACAAATGAAGAAAATCTAAATGATTTTTAATTTTCAATTTTTAAAATCCCAAATTCTAAAAGAGTTTGGGATTTTTTATTTTTAGTTTTCTGATTTTATATTATCATTTTATGTCTTCCTGAGCGAAGTCGAAGGACACACAAAGCACAGACACACTGAATGGATTTAGTATGCGATCCTTCGACTTCGCTCAGGAGGACAAATTTGTGGTTATTTTTTTTTTATTTTAGAGAATCTTTACGAGGCACAAATTTCACTTCTGAAATTACCATTTTATTAATTTCTCTTAAATCTATTTTTTTATTTGTTTTAAAAAACTGAAGATTGAGCTTAATCTTATCTAATGTTTCTCCAAAATGCCAAAACTGTTTAGGACCAGAAATCCCATAAATTTTGAGTTTTTTAGATTCCTTACCATTCTTTAATACAAACGCATTAGTTTCTCCATCATCAAATATTATATTTTCAAAAGTTTCTTTATTTGGAAAAACAATAGTATCCAATATGGCTTGTATTCTTTCTTTTTGATCTTTATTTAAAACCGCAAACGACGTTTCTTCTTTAATTCCGTAATTACTTACGTAGTAAAGTGTATCAGATGAATTGAATTTTAAATAATATGATTCGTGAATATTCCATTTAAAAAAAGTAAAATCATAATCTTTCTTTGGAGATTTACATCCGACTAAAATTAAAACGAAAACTAATATGTAGATTCTCATAATTTTTATTGAATTTCTTTACGGAACTTTTGCGCGTATCCTTCGACTTCGCTCAGGAAGACAAAACTTTGTGACAACTATGCGAAAATCTTTGTCAAAGTTTGAAACTTTGACAAAGAGCGGGGCTTGAAACTTGAAGTTTGGAATTTGGAATTTAAAATATTGAATTTTAAGATTCCAGTATAATCGAAGGCAAATTCTCATTCAGCCATTTATATTTATTCAGAATCATGATATGAGATCCTCCTTTTACGATGATACACTTGTCAATATATTTTATTGGGAAAACCTCGTCCTGATCTCCGTGAATATGAATCACATTTTCGTCGATTTGGTTTCTGTCCCATCGAATTACACTTTCTACCGCCCATTGCAGATAGCCTAAATCACGAACAGCTAAAAATTTCTCGTATAATTGAATACGTTTATTTACTTTTTCTCCGAAAGAAAATTTAGCCAGTTTCTCCACATTCAAAATCAATTGCATCGGAATCAGTTTATAGGCTTTTGTCTTCTTTCCTATTTTCATTCTTCGTGGAAACTCCAAATTACTTCTAACGCTCGATATAATAATGATTTTTCGTGCTTTTATATGTTCAGAAATTTCCTGCACCAGAATTCCTCCAAACGAAACGCCAATCAAAATTGGGTTCTCATCTTTTATTTTTTCGCTAATGCGAAATGCATAATCAGATAAAGATTCTTTTGCGCTTGGAATTTCCCATTCTAAAAAATGTGTTTCAAAAATAGTTTCATCCAATTTTATTCTTTCAAAAATAGATGAACTTGCTGCCAAACCCGGCATAAAATAAACTGGAATTTTACTCATAACATTCAAATGAAATTACCACTGCGATATTATTTAAAAAAAATAAAGTTACTTTTTTTTAACATCATGATAATCAAATTTCAGACCTAAATATTACATCAAATCAAAAAAAATCAAAACAGATAGAACAGCTTAAAGAAGACATCTTTAAAAAATAATTTAATATTGAAAATCAAATGATTACCTTTGTATTTCGAAGTTTTCTTGTCATAAAAACTTATAAAGAATTTTCTTTCAGGATTATTTCGAGTCCCAAATTCACTATTTACCATAACCTAAAAAGAAAATTACTATGGAAACTTCTGTAACTATGGAAATCAAAGACAACACTTTTGCACGCCAATTTGAAACTGTCGTACCCGAGGGAATGCTGGCAGTTGAATATTCATTTCAAGAAAAGAAGATCTTCTTAACCAAAATCAACAAACCTGAGGCATACGAAAATGAAGATACAATTAACACGCTTCTTAAAAATGTTTTGGAATTAAGTTCTGAGAAAAATTACAGAGTTGTTCCCATTCACCCAAAGATTGTTTCCTTTTTCAAAAAAAATCCTAGATACAAAGAATTACTTCCTCCAGGAATTAGAATCTAAAAATCGCCTATAATTTGGAGCCATAAACCTCCAATTGCCATATAAATAAAGAGCATAATCAAACCGGTTATAAGCCCTTTGATCCACCAGCTCTTTAAGTCAACGTAACCGCTCCCAAAAAACACGGGTGCCGGACCGTGACCATAATGCGTTAAAGTTCCGTAGATCGAACCTATAAATCCGAGCATAAAAGCTAATAACAAACCTGGAATTCCAAGCGAAACTCCAACTCCAAGCAGCGCCGCATACATAGCTGCTACGTGTGCAGTTGCACTTGCAAAAAGATAATGACTAAAGAAATAAACCAAAACAATTATCGGAAAAGCCATTTGCCAGCTTAATCCGCCAATTTGTGTTTTTACCAAATCACTAAACCAAGCAATGAAACCTAATTCGTTTAGCGAACTTGCCATCATTACTAGAACAGAAAACCACACAATCGTGTCCCAAGCTCCTTTCTCGGCTTTAACATCATCCCAAGTTAAAACAGAAGTTAGAAGCAAAATTACTAAACCTATAAAAGCTGTTGTGGTTGCATCAATAGAAAATAAATCTCCCGTCATCCAAAGAAAAAGCAGGATGAAAAACGTCAGCAGCATCATCCATTCGTTTCTGGATATTGCGCCCATTTCTTTTAATTTTTGACTCGCAATCTGCGGAGCATCGCCTGTTTTCTTTAATTCTGGCGGATAAATTTTGTACAACACAAACGGAATTACAAAAAACGCACATAATCCCGGAACAATCGCCGCCGCGGCCCATGACATCCAAGTAATTTTAATTCCCAAATTAAGGGCAAACTTTTGACACATCGGATTACTGGCTGTTCCTGTTAAAAACATCGAAGACGCAATTAAATTCATATTATAACTGTTTAAAGTCAAATATGCTCCCAATCTTCTGTGCGTTTCGGGCTGATCTGGCATTGAGCCAAAACTCATCGACATTGATTTCATAATCGGATAAATGATTCCTCCTCCTCTTGCCGTATTACTTGGCACAGCTGGCGCTAAAACCAAATCGGCCAATCCTAAACCATAAGCCAATCCTAACGAACTTTTTCCGAATATTTTAATGAACAAAAAAGCAATTCTGTTTCCTAAACCTGTTTTTATAAAGCCACGGGCAATAAAAAATGAAATTCCGATCAGCCAGATTACTTTATCTCCAAATCCCTTTAAAGCTAAGGTTATTGATTTTCCAGCATCGCCTGGAGCCAACACTTGCGACATTGCGGTTAACGCAATAGCGATCATACACATTGTTCCCATTGGCGCCGCTTTTAGAATAATTCCTAAAATTGTAGCTACAAAAATGGCAAACAAATGCCACGCTTCTATTTTAACACCATTTGGCGCAGGAATAAACCAAATCGCAATTCCAATTACCAGCGTTACTAAAGTCTGAGGAATTTTTACTTCTTTCATAAAACAAAATTTAAGTGAATTAAAGTCGGAGCTGTAATTGAATTATAAATAAATCGTTGTTGTAGGTTGACGTATCGGGAATACTTTTATCGAATCTATCAATTTCAAATCCCATTTCTATTCGGCCTAAATAAGCTTTTCCAAATTCTAAACTTATCATTGGCGTATAAGTCTGTCTTACATTTGAATTGACTTTATAACTTGGATCAAAAGTTTCGTAACGACAGGATAATTCTAGCGCGGTTAGTTTTTTATAATTTACCACATATCTCAAATTAGGCAGAAAATAAATGCCTCGCATTTGATAATCAGATACATCTCCTACACGATTTTCGGCTGGAAGCGAGAAATACAAATTATGGTTTGTTCCTTGTTTGTATTCGATCTGCAGATCAAAAGTAAAACGATCTGTGAGTTTGAAATCGCTTGTAATATCGGCTCCAAGGGCAAAAACATCTTCTTTAAACACTTTTCCGAAACCTCCGTTTAAGCCTAGATTGATTTTATATTCTTTCGACAATTCAAAAACCCATCTTGTAGAATATTGTTTTCCATTGTCTTTATCCATTTCTACATTTTTTCCATTTCCATTTAAAACAGAAACAGCATAATTGACTGGAATTTTCCCGATATCAAAAGCTCCTGTAGCCGAAGCTCCAATTTGAAAACTGGTCCAGCCATTTTTTCCAAATTCATAATATTGATTAGAGAAGTCAAAAGATTTTATGATATCAACTGGAACCAATTCTTCAATTCCAAAAGCGGGACGAAATTGACCTCCTGTTAAAGCAATATATTTATTAAAAGTATATTTTCCGTAGGCATTTTCGAGAACTTTGCCTTTAGTATCCGACTTGAAATCGGCTAAATTGACAAGGATTACAACTTCTGTAGCTTCGCTTAATTTTGTATTTAAACCTACACGCATTCTTTTAATATCAAAAGACTGCTGGACAACATCGCCTGTAGAATGATGAGCGCCCAAAACATCAACATTATCACCAAAGTTTTCCAAATATCTTGCCTGCAAAAGACCTTTAAGCTGATACTGCGGATATTTTATTTCGCTTGCTGTTTTCTCTGTTTTTTGCCCCTCATTTACATCACCTTGGGCATAAAGCAAAAAGGGAGTTACAAAAAAGAAAAAAGTAATTGGAACTAGTAGAATTTTACTCATAGACTTCAAATAATTAAAACATTAATTTTTTCTATAACCTAATTCAAAGTATCGCACTTTACTACAAATCAAAGACTAATACTTCTAGTAACATAAAATGGGAGCAATCAAAAGTAACGAAAATATATTTATTGTAAAAAAAATTGCATTAAAATAAAGTTATCAAAGTTTTTAAAGTAAAAAAAAGGCACAAGATTAACTTGTGCCTTTAAACTTATTTTAAGTTTTTCTTATTTCATATATCCTAAAACATTGAGCCATAAGCCGCCAATGACTAAATAAATCACCAACATTGCCAAACCTGTAATTAATCCTTTTACCCACCAATTTTTAAGATCGACATAACCGCTTCCAAAATAAACAGGAGCAGGTCCGTGTCCGTAATGTGTTAATGTTCCATATAGCGAACCTACAAATCAGAGCATAAATGCTAAAAACAAACCTGGAACACCAAGCGAAACCCCAACTGCCAAAAGCGCCGCGTACATAGCTGCAACGTGAGCGGTGGCGCTAGCAAAAATATAATGACTAAAGAAATATACGGCTATAATAATGATAAAAGCTATCTGCCAGCTTACACCTATCATTTGAGCTTTTACAATTTCACTAAACCAGCCAATAAATCCTAATTTATCTAAAGAACTGGCCATCATTACTAAAACCGCAAACCATACAATTGTATCCCATGCTCCTTTTTCGCCTTTTACATCTTCCCAGGTTAAAACAGAGGTAAGTAGCAAAACAACAAGTCCTATAAATGCTGTTGTAGTTGCATCTATTGAAAACAAATCTCCTGTCATCCAAAGAAATAATAATATTACAAATGTCAGAAGCATAAGCCATTCATTTTTTGAAATTGCCCCCATTTCTTTTAATTTTTGAGAAGCTACTTTTGGGGCATCACCCGTTTTTTTCAATTGTGGAGGATAAATTTTATACAACAGAAATGGTATTACAAAAAATGCTGTTAACCCTGGAACTAACGCTGCAATTGCCCATGATGTCCATGAAATATGAATCCCTAAATTTTCTGCAAATTTCTGACACATCGGATTACTAGCCGTTCCTGTTAAGAACATTGACGAAGCTATCAAATTTACATTATAACTGCTCAAAGTTAAAAAAGCACCTAATCTTCTTCTTGTTTCTGGTTTATCAGGATCTGAATCAAAATTCATAGACATTGATTTCATAATCGGATAAATTATTCCTCCGCCTCTGGCTGTATTACTTGGTACAACGGGCGCCAAAACCAAATCTGCCAAACCTAAACCATATGCTAGTCCCAAAGAACTTTTTCCAAATATTTTTATGAATAAAAAAGCAATTCGATTTCCTAAACCTGTTTTTATAAATCCTCGCGCAATAAAAAATGAAATCCCGATAAGCCAAATTACTTTATTACCAAAGCCACTTAAAGCCAATGTTATAGAATCTCCTGCACTTTCTGGCGCCAAAACCTGAGTAAAGGCAGTAATACCAACTGCGACCATACACATTGTTCCCATTGGCGCAGCCTTCAAAATAATACCGATAATTGTCGAAATGAAAATTGCAAACAAATGCCAGGCTTCTGGAGAAAGACCTTTCGGAATTGGAACAAACCACATTATCAAACCTATTACGACTGTAATAAGTGCGTTTTTTATATTAATTTCTTTCATGATTACTTTATATTAAATATGAATTTTTAGAAAAATCGGCCTTGAAACTGGATAATAAATAAGTTATTATCATACATTGAAGTATTTGGAATATTACGCTGGTAGTTGTCAAACTGCATTCCCATTTCTATACGTCCTGTATAACCTTTTCCAAATTCTAATCCAGCCATTGGAGTATAAGTCTGTCGTGCATTAGAATCTATTTTAAAATTCCTGTCGAAATATTCATATCTGCATGAAAACTCTATTGCAGTTAATTTTTGATACTCAATTTCGTATCTCAAATTAGGCAGAAAGTAGGCTCCTCGCATTTGATATTCGTTGAGATTTGAAGTTCTCGAATCGGCATTCAAAGAATAATATAAATAGTGATTGATTCCTTGTTTTGCTTCAAATTGTGTCTGCAGCATAAGTTTGTCTGCCAGCTTAAAATCGGCAGTAAGATCAAGACCAAGCGCAAATACTTTGTTATTGTATACTTCGCCAATACCACCGTTGATACCAAAATTGACGTTATGACTTTTATTTAATTCAAAACCAAGTCGCGTAGAATATTGTTTTCCATTGTCCTTATCAGAAATTTGATCTTTTCCATTCCCGTTTACTGCTGAAACTGCATAGGTAACAGGCATTTTTCCTAAATCAAAACTTCCGAACATTGAGACCCCAATTTGAAAACTAGTCCATCCGTTGTTTCCAAATTCGGTATATTGATTGGAGTAATCAAAAGATTTAAGAATATCCGCAGGATTTAGTTCCTCGATTCCAAATGCGGGTCTAAACTGTCCTACTAAAAACCCAACATTTTTATTAAAAACATATCTTGCAAAAGCATTTTCAAGCACTTTACCTTTTGGGTCTGATTTAAAATCGGCTAGATTTGCTAAAACCACAACATCAAAGTTTGCTCCTAATTTACTAGTAACTCCTAATCGCATTCTTTTAATATCAAATGTATCTTCCACACCTTTTCCATCAGAATGATGCAAACCCGTGACAGCATCAATTCCATGTGTAAAGCCGCTTAAATAACGGGCTTGAAAAAGACCTTGAAATTTAAACTGCGGATATTTTACTTCACCACCTGCGCTAGATTCTACGCTTTGTGCAACCGATAAAAACGGAAGAATTAAAACTAAAAGAAAAGTTTTAAAACGTAAAAAATTATCTCTTTCATTCATAACTAATAAAATTAAATTTAACCATTAACAAACCGTAAACAGGTTTATTCTTACTTTAAATTTAGCTTTATTACTATTTTTAGAACCTGATAAAAGTCATATTGTATCGTATTATAAAACCTTTTGTTTCTTTAATAATTAGACATAAAAAAAGCGCAAGAATTAACTTGCGCTTTGGTATTATATTCTATTTTTAACTATAAGTTACTTTTCTATTTCTCTCATAGAATCCATTTTTTTGTGTGCTAAGAAACCAGCAACATCTTCAAAATGTTCTTTCACTCTTTTATTTCCAAATTCAAAAACTTTAGTCGCTAATCCGTCAAGGAAATCGCGATCGTGAGAAACTAGAATTAAAGTTCCATCAAAATCACGAAGGGCATCTTTAATGATGTCTTTAGTTTTCATATCCAAGTGATTTGAAGGCTCATCGAGAATCAACAAGTTCACTGGCTCCAACAATAATTTAATCATTGCCAAACGTGTTTTTTCTCCTCCAGATAGCACTTTTACTTTTTTGGTAATATCATCACCATGAAACATAAATGCTCCCAAAATATTTTTAATCTGCGTTCTAATATCTCCAACAGCAATACCATCAATTGTTTCAAAAATCGTTGCATTTTCATCTAATAAAGCAGCTTGATTTTGAGCAAAATATCCAATTTGAGCGTTATGCCCAATATCAACACTTCCAGAATCAACGCCAATTTCTTTCATGATTGCTTTAATCATGGTAGATTTTCCTTCACCATTTTTTCCAACAAATGCCACTTTCTGACCGCGTTCGATTACAATGTTTGCATCTTTAAAAACTACATGATCGCCGTATGATTTAGACATGTCTTTTACAATAACAGGATATTGTCCAGAACGAGCGGCCGGCGGAAATTTCAATCGCAATGCTGAAGTGTCTACTTCATCAACTTGAACGATATCTAATTTCTCCAACATTTTTACACGAGACTGTACCGCATCTGTTTTAGAGAAAGTTCCTTTAAAACGGTCGATAAAAGCTCTGTTATCTGCAATCATTTTTTGCTGTTCGTCATACGCTTTCTGCTGATGAATGCGACGGTCTTTTCTTAATTCTAAGTAATGCGTATATTTAGCTTTGTAGTCATAAATTCTTCCCATGGTAACCTCGATCGTACGATTTGTAATGTTATCTACAAACGCTCTATCGTGAGAAATTACAACTACAGCTTTAGCCTGATTCAACAAGAAATCTTCTAACCATTGAATACTTTCAATATCCATGTGGTTGGTTGGCTCATCTAGTAAAATCAAATCTGGTTTTTGCAAAAGAATTTTAGCCAATTCAATACGCATTCTCCATCCTCCTGAAAATTCAGAAGTCTGGCGTCCAAAATCCTCACGCTCGAAACCAAGACCAACTAAGATTTTTTCGACTTCGGCTTCGTAATTTATTTCTTCAATAGCATAAAATTTCTCGCTTAAGTCAGAAACTCTTTCGATCAATTTCATGTATTCGTCACTTTCATAATCAGTACGGACAGTTAGTTGTTCGTTGATTTCGTCAATTTCGGCTTTCATTTTAAAAATTTCACCAAAAGCTTTCGAAGCTTCTTCCATTACAGTCGAACCATCTTTTGTCAATAAATGCTGAGGCAGATAAGCAATAACAGCTTCTTTTGGCGCAGAAATACTTCCTGTAGAAGGTTTATTTGCTCCGGCAATAATTTTTAAAAGTGTCGATTTTCCCGCACCATTTTTACCCATAAGGGCAATTTTATCATTTTCATTGATAGCAAAAGAAACATCGCTAAAAAGTGTAGTTCCACCAAACTGAACCGAAATATCGTTAACTGTAATCATTTGTTCTTGTTAATTTGTTTAATCGGTTAATCGTTTCGTTGACTACCCATTTTTTTCGTGCTGCAAAGATAGATTAATTAGATAATTAGGCAATTTGAAAATTAGATAATTTTGAAAATGTGACAATTAGATTAAACTGGACTGAAGTCCAGCCTTACAATATAGATCGAGCCGAAGGCTCTTTTGTGGTTCCGTCGGAACCTATTATATTGTAGGGCTGGACTTCAGTCCAGTTTAAACGCAAAATAAAAAAAAAAAAACCCGACAGGTTTTAAACCTGTCGGGTTGCAAAAATTATCTAATTTTCAAATTGACTAATTATCTCATTAAAATTAGTCTTTTCTCCATTTTTTAGTTTCTTCGAAAATATGTTCTAAAATCGCCTGTTCGGTTTCATCAAAATCGATATTTCTTCTTGACAAAACTAAACGCGCTGTTTCAAAAGCTTTTTTAGTTACATACGTTGTAAATCCTGCAGCTCCGCCCCAAGAAAAACTGGGAACAAAATTACGTGGAAAACCTGAACCGAAAATATTAGCGCTTACACCAACAACAGTTCCTGTATTAAACATGGTGTTGATACCGCATTTACTGTGATCTCCCATCATTAAACCACAAAACTGAAGTCCTGTTTTTGCAAAACCTTCTGTTTCGTAGCTCCATAATTTCACTTCTTCGTAATTATTTTTAAGGTTCGAATTATTTGAATCGGCACCAATGTTACACCATTCTCCTAAAACAGAATCGCCTAAAAATCCTTCATGTCCTTTATTTGAATTTGCAAAAAGAACCGAGTTTTTAACCTCACCGCCTATTCTAGATCCAGGTCCAACTGTTGTTGCTCCATAAACTTTAGCCGACATCTTAACCATGGCATTTTCGCATAAAGCAAAAGGCCCGCGAATTGCAGTTCCCTCCATAATCTCCGAATTCTTACCTATATATATAGGTCCGTTTGATGCATTCAAAGTTACGAACTCTAATTTTGCACCTTCTTCTATAAAAATATTTTCGGGCGCAATTACATTAACGCTTTTAGGAATTGGCTGTGATGCACGATCTTCAGTTATATAATTAAAATCCTCACGAATTGCAGCATCGTTTTTAGAAAAAATATCCCAAGTATGCTCTATAGTGATACAATCGTCATTGTAGTGAATAATTTCGTAAGAATCAAAATCAACTTCCTCTTGGCTTTCGCTCGCATAAAATGCTATTACATCTTCACCTTTAAATATGGCTTGATTTTCTGTTAGATTAGAAACCATCTCTGCCAGCGTATCATTTGGTAAATATGCCGCGTTGATCATTACGTTTTCCTCCATTTCAACCATCGGAAATTTATCCGATAAATATTCTTCGGTTATAGTGGTAATTGTTGAACCTAAACGTTTTTCCCATTTCTGGCGAATAGTCATAATTCCGACTAAAATATCAGCCACGGGCCGTGTAAAAGTAAAAGGCAATAGAGCATTCCGAACGGGTCCGTCGAAAAGAATGTAGTTCATAAATAATTGAGTGTTTGTTAAAATATTGATTTGGTTACCTAAGCCCAAAGTTACAACTATTTTACTGGTTTATAAAAAAACCACTTTAACGAAAAGTAATATTTAACGCATAAAAAAAGCCTCCCAGAATTTGGAAGGCTTTCGTATAATGTAAAACAGCTATTATTTTTTAGCGTGTTTAGCGTATTTAGTTTTGAATTTATCAATACGTCCTGCAGTATCAATAAGTTTAGATTTACCAGTATAAAAAGGGTGAGATGTTCTAGAAATCTCCATTT
>NZ_CAMLIX010000011.1 GCF_946479975.1 uncultured Flavobacterium sp. | reverse complement strand
AAGTTTTGTTTTTTCGGCAGTTTTAATTACAGATAAACTCTTTTTCTCGAATAGATCCTTCTCAGGATATTTGATTACCCTGACAATTTGAGGGCTGTAAAATTGAACTTCGATTACGGTTGCATTAACAACTGTTTTTAATCCTAAATCTGTTTTCTGGTAAGACTGTGCGGCAGCGCAAAAGCCTATTAGAAAAACGGTCAGCAATAATGAGCACTTTTTTTTCATAATCTAAAACTCCTTTTTTCTGAACAATCAACCTTATTGGGTTTCTTTTTCAATTTACTAAAACAATATATTTTTTGTACTATTTTAAAGTACCGATACTTTGAGTGTTTTTAAATTCTTCGCCGCTGAACTAGTTCCATAATACACTTCATATTCTCCAGAAGCCACATTAATTCCTCTGGTTGAAGCATCATAAAATTCAAATGATGAAGCGGGTAACTCTATGACAACATTTTCCTTATTCCCAGCTTTTAGCGTCACTCTTTTAAATGCTTTTAAAGTTTTTAAAGGACCATCTGGATCATTGACTTTTTTTACATATACCTGAATAATCTCGGTTCCGTCACGCTTGCTCACATTTTGTACAGGAATGTTCAATTGAATATTTTCATCATGTTTTATTTGAATCTTACTCAATTTCCCTGCACCAATTGTAAACTCAGAATAACTCAATCCAAACCCGAAAGGAAACAATACATCTGTCGTATATCTGTAAGTGCGTCCTTTCATAGAATAATCTTCAAAATCGCCCAATATTTCTGAATTTTTATAGAAGGAAACAGGCAGTTTTCCCGCAGGATTGTAATCTCCAAAAAGTACATCGGCAACAGCCTGACCTCCTGATTCTCCGGGATACCAAGCCTGCAAAATAGCATCACAGCTTGATGTTTCTGGTGTTAAAGCTATTGCAGAACCTGAACAATTTACAAAAATTACTTTTTTTCCTGCCGCTTTCAGTTCCTTCAAACATTTTCTTTGTACTGCCGGCAGTTCGATATTGGTTCTGTCGCCTCCTTTAAAGCCTGGATACGAAACCGGCATTTCTTCTCCTTCAAGTAAAGTGGATAATCCGCCTACAAAAACTACAGTATCAATGCCTTTTAATTTTTGAATTAATGAGGCGAAATTAATATCGAATTCTTTTCCGAAATCAAATTCTAGATTCGCCTGCCAGTTGTTGGACTGTGCAAAATGAATTTCGATTTTATAGGTTTTACCTGCTTCTACCGGAAACGGAATATTTCCTGGAACCGTTCTCCAGTTGGTATAAGTAGCAATGGATTTTCCATTTACAAGTAATTCAAAAAATCCTGTAGCTCCTGTTTTAAAAACAAGTGTATCTGTTGTTTTCGCTGTAAATTCGGTTTCATATTTCGCAGAAAAGCCTTCTAGTTTTACTCCAGAAGCAAATTCGTGCTGTCCCGCAGTTGTCATTTTAATCGGGTTGGTGAGCTGTACCGAAATAACGCTGTTTCCTTCTCTATTGGGATTGTTCCAATAAGTTGCTTTCATTCCTTTTTTACCTTCGAATGAAATTTGATCGAAATAAGTTTGATTGACTTTATCTTCAACCAAATCACACGCTTTATCGTAATAGATTTTAGCTGCACCTGTTTTAGATTCTATTCCTTCTTTGATAGTAATCGTTTTAACAGGCGTTCCGTTATAATTTCCCCACAACATGGGTTCATTTGCTGCGTTAGGTCCGATAACTGCAATTTTTTTTGTTTTATCTAAGGGCAGAATTTTGTTTTTGTTTTGAAGCAAAGTCATCGATTTCTGCGCCATTTCTAGTGCTAATTGCTGATGTTCTTTACTATTTAAAACCGTTGGAGGAATTTGTGCCCACGGTACAATCGCGTCATCATCCATTTCTCCCAATTCAAAACGGCCTTCTAAAACGCGCAGTACACTTTTGTCGATATCAGCTTCTTTAATTAAATCTTTTTCAACAGCTTCGGGCAGATTTTTAAACGGATATTTCTCCCAGACACATTCTACATCTGTTCCTGCAAGTACAGCTTTAGAAGCGGCGTGAACAGCATCTGATGAAACTTTGTGCGTGGTGTAAAAATCGGTTACCGCACCGCAGTCTGAAACCACCAAATATTTATATTGCCAGTCGTCTCTTAAAATACGCTGTAATAATCGGGTATTGCTGCAGCAAGGTTCATCATCCAAACGCTGATACGCACACATTACCTGACGTACATCTGCTTGCTGCACTAACGCTTTAAAAGCAGGCAGATACGTTTCATATAATTCACGCGGATTTACATTATTTAAATTCAGTTCGTGTCTGCTCCATTCCGGACCTGAATGTACTGCAAAGTGTTTGGCACAGGCTAAAAGTTTACGGTATTTAGCGTCTGCAGGACCTTGTAATCCTTTAACAACAGAAACTCCCATGCGAGAAGTCAGATATGGATCTTCGCCGTAGGTTTCTTGTCCGCGTCCCCATCTTGGATCTCTAAAAATGTTCACATTTGGTGTCCAAACCGATAGACTTAAAAATCGTTTGTTTTCGTTTCCATCTTTTATCCATTGGTTGTATTTGGCTCTTGCTTCATCAGAAACAGCATCAAAAACACGATAAAGTAATTGGTCGTCAAAAGAAGCCGCCATTCCTATAGGTTCTGGAAAAACCGTTACATTATCATTATTGGCATATCCATGCAAAGCTTCGCTCCACCAATTGAATTTTTTAATTCCAAGTCTTGGCACAGCATCCGACTGATCGCACATTAAGGCCGCTTTTTCTTCGAGCGTTAATCTCGAAATTAGATCTTTTGCGCGTTCTGAAGAACTTAAGGAAGGATTTTTATACGGAAGCAGCTGTGCATGAATGCTCACTACTGAAAACAAACTTATTACAACCAAACATCTTATTTTCATTGCTTACTTTTTTTAAATTGGATTTAAAACCTTTTGAATAGTCTTAATTGGTTTGTGAAATTTTATCATCAATTCGGAAAAAATCAAAATCGGCAATACCTCCCGCTGTTTTTGAGGCGTAATTAAACAATCCAAATCGGTAGCCCATAAAATGAGGAATGGTGTAAGGCATTTTGATCGCCTTTCCAATTGCAATCCATTTTTTACCATCTAAACTGTAATAAAATCTGCCCTGATCTGCTTTGTCTTTAAAATTACATTCGGCTTTAAAATATATTTTATCCTGATTTATTGAAACACTTTCTATTTCTTTCGGAGTTCCTTTTTCGGCATCTATCATGATTACTTTTTTAGAACCCTTTTCTACTTTTACTCCAACCAGACCAAAATCTTTTTGAAGCAATGAAAGTCCTGCAAAATCACCGTCTTTCATTTTTGAAAGTTCCAGCATTGTCGTTCCAGAACATACTGGACCAAAAGTTCTTTGTGTCAAAACATTTTTTACCTGCGTAAAACTGCTGTCGATTCTAGAAGTTTTTATTCTCAAATAACCTTTTCTTTCCTTAACAGACCAATTTTTATTATCTGGATTATGGTTCCACTGCCAAACCAGCGGTAAATCATTTTCTCCACTTTTTCTAGTAAACTCATCAGAATTTACGATTCCGGGAATAAGACTTTTATTGGCTGGAAGATCAAGTTTTTCTGGTACTTTGCCGTTTTCGCCCAAAATTGGCCAGCCGTTTTCCCATTTTACAGGAACCCAATACGGAATACGCCCCACACCTCCAGCATCTCTAAACAAATACGAAAACCATTTGCCGTCTGGCGTCTCAATAAGGCCGCCTTGTGCAACGCCTAAATCTTGTAGTCCTATTTTCCCTTCCCAAGGACCTGAAATACTGTCTGCCCTATGTATGATTACGGTACGCATGCTGTTTTTTGGCCAGCAGATATTGAATAAATAATATTTTCCTTTAATTTTAAAAAGTTGTGAACCTTCTGATGGAAGCATGATGTTGTTTCCCGCAGGCGCGTTGGCATTTTCGATTAAAACTTTAGTGGTTTCTTCTTTAACTCCTGACAAATCTTCTTTTAATTCTACTATCTGAATTTTTCCTCCGCCCCAGACTAAATATACTTTTCCATCATCATCAAAAAAAAGAGAATGGTCGTGATAGGAATGATTTAAAACAGTTCTTTTCCAATGTCCCTTTTCAATATCTTTTGTAGAAAAAATATAAGTTTTACCCGTTGTTCCAGAAAATGTACTTACATAATATATTCCATTATGAAAACGCAGACTGCTCGCCCATGAACCTCTGCCGTAGTCATTTTTATTATTATTTAAATTCAGCCTATCGTCATTGTCTTCAAGAGTTTCATAGGCATAATTAACCAGATGCCAGTTCACCAAATCTTTAGATTTCATAATGGGAACTCCAGGATTCATGTGCATGGTTGTACTGCTCATGTAATAGGTATCGTTATTTCTAATTATGGATAAATCAGGAACATCTGCAAAAATAATTGGATTCTGAGCTTTGCCATTTTGAGCTTGAGTTGTCACAATAGTCAATGCCAATAAGAGAATATTATAAATAAAATTTTTCCTTGTTTTCATCATAATTTTTACTTTTCAATATTTTTAAAATACCTTTTGAAATAAAAAATTCCTACTCCTGATTTAGTCTTGAAATTTCTGTTTTCATTAATTCGAAACAATTCTGAGCTGCGAAAACTTTGGACTGATTTTTCCCTCTTTGGCAGCAATTTTAATGTTTTGCACTTCCTTGTTATCGATTTTTATTTGGATTGTTTTTTTATCTTGAATACTAATTACAGCTGGTTTTTCATTAATGAAAATCGTGACAGCATCTGCATTGAAATCATCCAAAACACTAATATTCAAAAATTGCCCGCGGCTGTTTTTATTCTGCATTTGGTATGAAATATAAGAGCGTGTATTTCTCCAGAACTTTCCGTCGTCATACCCTGAATTGCTTTTTTCGCCTTTGTATGAATGATCGACTTCGGGTTGTTGTTCTCCGCAATTTATTTTATCTATGGTTTTGGCTTCTAATGCCATAGCTTCTATTTCCTGCTTTTTCAGCAATTCCTGCTTTTCCTTATACTCTTCTTTAGAATACGTTTGAAAATACATTTGGTAACGAGCATCATGGACTTCAAAAAAAGGTTCTAATTCTAATGAATCTAAACTAAACCGCAAGTTGCCTGTTTCTTTTAATTTTGAAGTAAAATCTGCTTTGTCGCCAACTAATGCATAGGCTTTATCAAGCGGAATATATTTTCCTCTTGCTGCATGTCCCATACGGCTGTCATCTGCAAACAAACCATCTAATCCTTCTGTAGACGTTTTTGCAGCCAAGACGATCGGTCCTTTTACAAAAGCGCTCCAATTTGAACCGTCCGGCAGGTTTTCTAAATGAATTGTAGTTTTAAATCTCACTGTTATTTTATCACCTGATTTCCATTTTCGTGAAATCGAAGCGTATTCAGATGGTTTGGATTGTATTTTTTCTACTTTTCCATTAACTAATATTTCAAAATTTTCTGCCCATTTTGGACAGCGGATATTTAAAGCAAAGTTTTTGGCTTTTTTAAGTTTTAAAACTAATTCGGTTTCATTCTCATACGGAAATTTTGTGTTTTGTTCCAGTTCAATTCCTTTCTCTTGCCATTTTAAAACCGATGGAATAAAGAGATTTACAAAAAGATCATTTTGCGTATGGCTGTAAATCAATTCGCCATATTTAGTATGATTTTCAAGTCCGGTTCCTACGCAACACCACATACTGGTTTCTGGCTGCGAATAAACGCGGTAATGATTGGGACGAATTGGCGTAAAATAAACAAAACCTCCTTTTTCTGGATGCTGGCTCGAAAGGATATGGTTGTAAAGAGTACGCTCATAAAAATCCAGATAATGCACATCATTTTTATCCAAAAACAAAGCTTTGGCAAGACGTTCCATATTATAAGAATTGCAGGTTTCTGGTCCTTCATTTGACTTGACCATGCCACTGAAATCGTTTACAGGATTAAAATGTTCTGCAACGCTGTTTCCTCCAAATGCAACTGTTCGTTTCTGGGTCACATTATCCCAAAAATACTGCACAGCATCCGACCATTCTTTATTATCTGAAAGCACAGCAATTTTTTCAAAACCAACCACTTTTGGGATTTGTGTATTGGCATGCAGCCCTGTAAGTTTATCTTCTTTGTGTAATAACGGATTTAAAAAAGCCTTATGCGATAATTTTTCTGCCGCTTCAAGGTATTTTTTATCTTTTGTGATTCTGTACACATCGGCAAAAGATTCGTTTATCCCTCCGTGTTCTGTTGCCAAAACTTTCTGAATTTGTTCTTCTGAAAGCGGACGTATTAATTCTATAAACCAATCTCCTAATTTTATTACGATATCTTTTGCCTGTTCACTTCCGGTATAGAAATAAGCATCTGTAAGACCAGCAAAAAGTTTATGAATGTTGTAGATAGGAACCCAAGTATTGTTTAAACCAAAACTGCTTCCGTCAATATCTCCTTTATGAATTCGGTCCCAAAAAACTTTTCCCTGCGGAATCCCGCCCACATAGCCGTTGCCATTTTTATCCTGACAGCGCGCCAATTCTGAAAGCATATAATCTAATCTTTCTTTCAGTTCCTTATTTCCAGTTGATTCGTACATTATGGCTAAAGCCGAAAGATAATGACCGCCAATATGACCGTCAAGTCCTATACTTTCCCAATTGCCGTAGCGGTCTGCTTTTGTTGTAAGCCCCGATTCTAATAAATAAGGTGCCAAAAGTTTATCTGGATTTAATGCTAAAATGTATTTAAGATCTACATCCTGAGCATTTTTAAACGGACCTTCTTTTAATCTCACTTCTTTTAAATCAAACAACTGCATTTGAGCTGCAACATTGGAACAAATGAATAAGGCGGATAGAAAAAATAAAATTTTAGTTTTCATCTTGAGATTTTTGGTTTGAAGTTATTTAGCAAAAAAGTGTAAAATTTACACTTTTTTTTTCAATACATCTTACTTAAACGAGGATTTATTCTCTAACACTTTCAGGAGCACCTAAATAAGAAGGTTTTAAACCGCCTGTATCTATTAAAATCTTTTGCAATACAATTCCAGGTTCTAAAACCCTAAAACGTAAAATGTGTTTTCCAGCTTTGAGAATACTATGTTTCGTAGCAGAATGAATCATGTGTTCTGCCTGCCATTTTCCTAATTCTCCTTTGTAGTTGCCGTTAAAATTTACGACCTGAGGTTTTTCTCCATCAAAAGAAATTTCATATCGAAGTCCCTTGTTGCTGTTAAAGTTAAGTGTCGGCGCCAGTAGAAGTTCTACTGTAAATTCTCCTGTAGAAGTAAAATTTATTTCATATTCTACAAAGACATTATCATCTGCCGAAGGATAACTGTTTTGAGGAAAAGTCGTAATACCGCTAAGTGTTTTTCCGAAATTTGGAAGGATTTCCCAATGTATTTTTTTCGAGTTATTTATTTTAGAATAATGTGCTGCTTCTATCGAAACATAACCGTCTTTTTCGATAAATATTTTTGGTTCAATAGACTCGCTATCTGACACATATTGTATTTCTGGCAGTATGTTTTTTGGAGTATCATGCCAGGCTTTATACCCAATTCGCATTTGATCCATAATATGAGTCCATTTGCCACCTGAAATTTCATTATTGTATTTATTTTGAAGGATTGAATCTCGTTCAAATTTTACTTTGACCTCATCGGCGTAATAATTCGCAAGACTATTTTTCTCGGCTGCCAGTTTTCTGTTTTTCGCTTGTGCGAAATACATTTCATAAAGATTACTGCAAGCATCTATGGGATATAAAACCAGTTGAAAATAAGCATCTTTATATTCGTTAGGAAGTTCATTGTAAATTCTGTAGGCGTCAAGCGCTAAATTTTTATAGTCATTGACAACCGTTTCAAATTCGTTATAGTTTTCTAAAGAATAGGTTTTGCTGTCCAGCATTTCTGGAGTTACGCGACGATTGAATTTTGGATAAGTATCTAATAATCTGGCAATATCTTTAGAGAATTTACTCCCAAACTGCGCTGTTGTCCAGTTTTCTGTATATTGAAAAAGATTTTGCGAATTGAAGTTTTTAGGATTCCAAGCCATATCTAAAAAGAAACTGATTGGAAATTCCATTGGTTTTAAATCACCCACATTTACAATCCAAACTTTATCGACTCCGTTTTCATAACTAAGATTCATTTGTTCCCAAACCCTTTGTATCGGACTAATATTAATCCATTTTGAATTTCGAGGTGCGCCCACATAATCAAAGTGATAATAAATGCCGTATCCGCCTTTGTGTAAAGGTTTAGAAGGATCTGGAAGTTTGCGCACATTGCCCCAATTGTCATCACAAAATAAAAGAATTACATCATCAGGAACACGCATTCCCTGATCGTAATAATCTTGAACTTCTTTATATAAAGCCCAAACCTGAGGTGTTTTTTCTGCTTTTTGCCCCGTTTCTTTCTCTATAATTTTACGCTGTTCTTTTACGATATTTTCCAGCAGACTAATGTTTGTACCTTCACTCATGGCTTCGTCTCCGTCGCCGCGCATTCCAATCGTTACGAGCTTTTCCCAATTTTTACTTCGCTGAATTCCCGTTTTCCAGAATTCGTCTAAAACGGTTTTATTTTTAGAATAATCCCAGATATTCGGTAAATTATTTTTCTTAATGTAGCGTCGCCAGTCTGTCTGCGCCAAAGCCATTGGTTCATGATGAGAAGTTCCTACGACAACTCCCATTTCGTTCGCCAAAGGTCCGCTCGCCGCATCATCGTCATAAAATGCATTTCCCCACATTGCCGGCCAAATGTAATTGCCTTTCAGCCTGAGCAGCAATTCAAAAACTTTCTCATAAAACTTACTGTTAAAACCACCAAAAGTAGCTTTTGCCCAACCGCTTAAAGCAGGCGCTTCATCATTAAGAAAAATTCCTCTGTACTTTACAGCTGGCTCTCCATCAGTGTAAACTCCTTTAATAAAGTATAAATTTTCTTTTTGTTTTACCGGTATATCTGCCCAGTAATACCAAGGAGAAACTCCAATTTGTTTCGATAATTCATAAATGCCGTAAATGGTGCCGCGTTTGTCACTTCCTGCTATCACGATTGCTTCATCTACTCCTTTAAATGGATTTTTAATATGCTGAATGATAAATTTTTCATTTTTACCTTTGAGTTCTTTTCCGTCGATTTTTTTTTGTTTAATTAAATCATCGATAACCGAATTTGATCCGATCATTCCAATTATAATAAGCGGTGATGCACTAGTTGGATTTTGATTTAAAATAGTTGGACGCTGTCCTGTAACTTTTTCAAAATCAGATTGAAGATTGTTTACCGCACGCAAAACTCCTGCATCTAAATTTGAATTTACAAAAAAAGAAAGTGACAAAGATTTCTCTTTCAGCACCATAACATTCTGACTTCGATTTTCTGTTATAAAGGGCTGTGACGCTTTTGAAATCGTACTTATCAAAGCAATAAGCAGGGTAATTATAAATGTAGAATAGTTTTTCATGAGTTATTTTTCATTCATTACAGATTCCATTTTAGTTGAAATCACAATCTTTGCATTACTTCTATTTTTTATTTGAATAATAATTGAGAATATAGATATAAATCATGTCTCCATACCGGCCAGCTGTGACCGCCAGGATATTCACTATATTTATATTTAAGTCCTAACTGATCAAATTTCTGCAGCATTATTTTACAATTCTGGTAGGCAATATCTTCTTTGCCACCCATCGAAATCCAGAACTCTTTTAGATTAGAATTGATAGTCTGCACATTATTTTTAATAAATTCATATTGGGGATCAGCCAATTTTGGATTGTTTGCCCACCATCCTGAACTAAAAACACCAAGACTTGAAAATAGATTCGAATTTTTAATTCCGGCATAAAGCGTCTGCAGTCCGCCCATTGATAAACCTGCTAAAGCTCTGTTTTTACTGTCTGCTGCCACTTTAAAATTACTTTCAACAAAAGGAATTGCTCCATTTTTCAGTTCATTTTCAAATGCTTTTAAGGTTTCTTCATTAAAACCTGCAATACCACCTGTACTTGCCATATTACCATCAAGCATTGCAATGACCATTTTTTTTGCTTTGTTTTCTGCAATTAAATTATCTAAAATTAAGTTTGTTTTTCCTTGATTGCTCCATCCTCGCTGGTCTTCGCCACCCCCATGCAAAAGATATAAAACAGGAAATTTTTCGGTTGAAGTTTCGTAACCCGGCGGTGTGTACACATACATTTCGCGCCATGAATTAGTTCCTTTAGAAAAGTATTTCATGATTCTTACATCGCCATGAGGAACGTTTTTCAATTCATAAAAATCGCCGTCTTTCTTCGGAATTTCTATGCCGCTCGCCATACGCCCCATTCCGTAAAATGTTTCACTTGACGGATCTGCTACTGCAACACCATCAATGAGAATCGAATAATAATTAAAACCTCCGTTTACAATATCGGTCGTTGCAGTCCATAAGCCCTGACCGTCTTTCTGCATATCGTATTTTTTTCCCAGATCTACCTGAACTTTCAAAGCTTCAGGTGCATTTACTTTGAAAATAACTCTGTTATCTGGCAGAATCTGCGGATATTTTGCGCTGCGGATATTAGTTTGAGCTGTTGTTCCTAGAACCGTATATTTCCCAAAACTTGATTCGTCTACAGGTTTAAACAATAATTGAGAGAACATGTACAACCCGTTTTTCCACACTTTAAAATCGTGAATACCAGGTTCTATATAATAAATGTGCGGTACATTATTTTTAAATAAATAATCGTGTGTGCGTTTACTGTTTTCAAGCAGCCAATCATTATCTCCGCAGGAAATCCAAAGCAGTTTCAGTTTCTTTTTTGTTTCTTCTGGATTGGGTACTAATTCTTCCGTTTTCTTGGTATTGGGTGCTGATGAGAATCCACCAATCCAAGCAAATTTATCCAAATTTGTTAATCCGAAATTTAGAGATTGTCCGCCTCCCATAGATAAACCTGCGATGGCTCGATGTTCTCTATCTTTGTAAACATTGTATTTTTTTTCAATAAAAGGAATTAAATCCTTCAATAAATCTTTTTCAAAATCTGCGAATGCCTGCACTTTATCTGGTGCCATTATATTTCCAGTAGCGCTGTCGTCTTTCATTGCTCTTCCGTTTGGCATCACCACAATCATGGGTTCCAGTTTTCCTTCTGCATAAAGATTGTCTAAAATAATCTGCGGATTTCCTCCATTAAGCCATTCTTTTTCGTCTCCTCCAATTCCATGTAAAAGGTATAAAACCGAATATTTTTTGCTTTTATTGAAACCCGGCGGTGTGTAAACCGTAGCTTTTCTAATTGTTCCAACTGTTTTCGAATTATAACTTATCGTTTCTACTTTTCCAGCTGGAACTGCGGTATTCAACTGGTCAAATTCTAATGGCGCCTGAACGATAAAGGGTTCATTTGAATTGTCCGATTTATAGCCTAACAACGAAAGCATTTTTTCTGCGTAGCGTTTTCCGAATTCTCTGTAACCCGGCGCACTAAAATGCAAGAAATCTGGTGCTACAGCACAGCCTTTTGAAGAAATCACATAAGATGTTGGAATGGTCTGAGGCAGTGTTGCAATAATTTTATTCATGCTTGCACATTTTCCTTTTTGCTCTTCATGAACGGTTTCTCCAGAAAGTAATGGCACTTTTTTAGGATCTAAATTCAGATCTTTCATCAGATTATCGTATACAATTTTGACCTTTTTTGGCCACAGCGTATCTCCTGTATTAGATTCTCCCTGATGCAGTAAAATCCCTTTTATAACGCCTTTCTTCTGTGCAATTTTTGCCATTTCGACAAGTCTCGCATACGGACTTCCATTATATTCTTTGATCATTCCCAGCATCCAGTCTGGAGCTGTTTTCATATAATTATCAAAATTATCTTTATCGAAAAGCTCAATTTTACATCCGCCAACAGCAACATTTACAATACCTACTTTTATGTTTTTCTGAAGATTGGCAACCATCGTTCTACCAAAATTATCTGTTAGTGTCAATCCCGTTTTACAGCGGCATAATGGCGGTATGGCGGTATACCATTTTCCCATCTCGCGATTCAAGTCTGGACAGTTTACAGCTTCTAAAACCTGAAAACGAGGATCTACATTGATCTTGTCTTCCGCTTCTATTGGAGCTGCGCCTTCCATATTAGACTGGCCAAAACTTAAATAAACATGAAAATTTGGATCTTGAGAATATCCTTTTTGTACAGTAAAAAATAGAACTGCAACTGCGAAAAATCTAATTATTGCTTTCATGGTATCTTGTTAATTTATTTTACTGCCAGAACAAACTGGCTGCTATATGTTTTTACAAACCTGTTGGGTGAAATTATTTTTAACACATAGAAACATAGTTGCCAAGAGTTTGGCTAAACTTAAAAAAGGCGTTTCATTAATTTCAATTTCTTTTTTACTTAAATAAATTTAGATCAATGACATCACCCATTCTTTGATATCCCAGTTCATTAGGATGTAAAAAATCGCCATCATGCATGTTTGCTAAAATGGTTTTAGGATCTTCTTTTGAAGACATTTCTTTATCAAAATCTATTACTGCATCAAAATTGTTATTTCGAATCCATGTATTTACAATATCTCTTGCTTCTTGTTTAAAAGGCGCATCATAAAATGATTTTTGAAAAGGTAGAATAGTGCATCCATAGACTTTGATTCCTTTGGCGTGTGCTTTTTGTATCATAATTTTGTAAGCTTCTATAATTTCCTGCGCTTTCGCGGAAGCATCTTCTGCACGTTTAAGTCCGCCGATATCATTTATTCCTTCTAAAATTACAAGCCATTTTGTACCTGCCTGAGAAAGTACATCACGATCAAAACGGTCTAAAGCTGTTGGGCCTAGACCGCCCTTTACCACACAATTTCCACCAATTCCTAAATTCAAAACCCCGATATTCTCCGTTGTTTTTTCTGCTCTAAGTCTTGCCGCTAAAATATCTGTCCAGCGGTTTTGTTTGTTTGTCCCAGAACTGCGTCCGTCTGTAATGGAATTTCCTAAGCAAACTATATTAAACGTATTTTTTGATGCCTTTACATCCAATCCCATAATGGTATACCAATGATCTGTTTTTACAGCATCAGAAAAATTTTCGTTGCTGCTATGATCGCCTTGTAAAATATAAGATGTTGTTCT
Organism: uncultured Flavobacterium sp.; assembly: GCF_946479975.1. The sequence goes on along the minus strand of NZ_CAMLIX010000011.1, from coordinate 31,500 downwards.
CGACCCTGGATGTCCTGATGTTTTTTGCGATGAGGCTCCATAATAAATGGTTATGGCAAGCAGTTGACCCGGAGTTAATTTAAAATTTAACACATCAGAAAAAACTTCATGTCCCGGATTTAAGGTTATTTCTTGATTTCCATTAAAACTTAAATTTCTTTGCGTGTTTTTATCAACTGCAGGAGCATTAACCACATTGGCGATACTGACCTTTTTTAAAACTGTAGGCTGATCACTGAATAAATTTGAAAAACGCAGCCGAACATTTTCTCCTCCTATTGAAACTTTTACAATTTGTCGAAGTGTATTTTCGGCCAAACCTGCAGCGGGAGGCATATTGTTGGGCTCTACTAACATTTGCGCGCAGGCCCAAGATCCTACCCAGTTTTCAGGAGTGGCTTTTGCAGAAGAATTTACCACTGTCTGGCTTTTACATGCTGTTATTAAAATAAAAAGCGGTAAAATCAGTGCGTATTTTAAATATCTTCTCATTCTATTTATTTTTAAAATTTAAAAACTACTATTTTTCAAAAAGTACTTTATTTTGGAACTGAATTATTGGCTGAAGTAGCATACAAACCTACCAAAGCTCCTGTAAATCCACCGGCAATGTTGGTTGAAAGAATATCTCCTGAAACTGGACTTCCTAAGTTTTCAAAAGCACCTCCATTCAAAGCATAACTGAACTGATAATTATCTCCCACAGCTTTTACCTGTAAACGCACCGCTCCTTTATAGTCAATTTTGTTGCTGAATAAAGTTTCTGATTTTCCGTTTTCTGTTCTTTCTAACAGGATATAAGCATCTTTTCCTTTTTTAGTAATTCCAAAAACATAATTAAAACGTTCATTTTGAAGGCATACAATTCCAGCCAAATCTTTCTCAGATTCTGGTTTATAATCTAATGAAGTCGAAAAAGAAAAAGTATTGTGCTGCTGTCTGTAAAATAAGGTAGATGTTGGTTTTAATTCCTTGATATTTACTGGAAACGGATTTATCTCTAATCCTTTTTTACCAATAGAAATAAAATGCTCTCTTGGCCCTCTTAATCCAATCCATCTGTAATCTAATTTATCTGAGGTAAAGTTCTCTGTAAATGTAAAATTGCCGTTTGGAAAAAAGCCATCTTTCCCCGTTTTGTTGACCACACCGTTTGGCATTTTTAATTTTGGTCCCATCGGAACTAATCCGTTTTCGAAAACAGGAAAAGTACCTGACCAGTCTACAGGAAGCATAAATGTTTCACGTCCTGCGTTTACTCTGTCTTTTTCATTTGGACGAATTCCCAAAAATACGCCGTAATATTTATTATCTGGTCCTAAAACTAAATCGGCATGACCTGCCCAATCTACTTTATTGACTCTGTTTTGAGGGAAATGTCTCTGCGTTAAAATCGGATTATTAGTCGATGGTTTAAAAGGTCCTTTTGGATTATCACTTATAAAAACAACTTCACTATGATTTCCTCCTGTACCACCTTCTGCACACATTAAATAATAATGATTGTTTTTTTTATACAAATGAGGAGCTTCAATCCAAATTGGTTTTTTAGAAAGATCAACACCTCCATCTACAATAATTTTATCTGTACCTGGAATTACCTGATCTTTTTCTGTATCGTATTCCCATACTTTAATCACACGATGTCCGTTGTAAATTTCTTTTCCTTTATCTGGAGCATCATTGTGCACAACATAGCCTTTTCCGTTATCATCGAAGAAAATAGAAGGATCAATGCCGTTAAAATCTAATTTAATCGGACTTCCCCATCCTTTTTTTGGATCCTTCGTTTTTACAATAATATTTCCCATATTACCTGTAAACGCTGTTACAATCATATAGAAAGTATCGTTGTGCGGATTGTAGGTAATTCCAGGCGCATAAACCCCAGAGCTGATACCTGTATCATGAGGATTAAATTCTGAAACCTTATTTAATACACCACCCAAATCGGTCCAGTTTACCAAATCTTTAGAATGAAAAATTGGCACTCCTGGAAACATAGCAAACGACGAACACACCATGTAATAATCGTCTCCTTTTCTTGTTATGGCTGGATCAGGGTAACATCCTTGTAAAATTGGAGAATAAAATTCATCTTCTTTTAATGGATTTTTTTTATAAATCTCATCATCTCCCTGATATTGAGCAGTAGAAAAAACAGGCGATTTACCGTTTGTTTTTTTCTTTGAATTTTTCTCCTGAGCCGTCAGAGAACAAAAACATAAAAATCCTATTGTGAATAAAAAAAGTACTTTTCTTGTAATCATGGTTTATTTTTATTTAAATCAATCAAAATAATTATTAAAAAGCCGAAAGAATTCTCTCGGCTTTAACTAACACAAACTTAAAATCTGCTATAAGTTAAAATTATAAAATCATAACTTATAAAAAGTAATCAGGCATGCAACTTAACTCAACTTAACTTAATATCCAGGGTTTTGATATGCTAATTTTTCATCTGCTGACATTTCCATTCCGTCGATCTGTCCCTGCGGAATTGGTCTTAAATAATGATGAGCATCAATTATTCTCGTTACCACTTCAGGTGTATGTTGCCCATAATTAGATCCTCCAATAGAATATTTACCTGCAAGTTCATTCCATTTCTGAGTTCTCACTAAATCATACCATCTGTATCCTTCTCCAAACAATTCACGTGAACGTTCTGCCAATACATAGTTTATATCAATTACAGCAGGAGTTGCGCTTATCATAGCTGCGCTGTTATCCTGTATTTTTGCAGTGTTTCCGTTATTATCCCAACGCCATTTTCCTGCTCTTGCTCTCAAAACATTTATAAGAGATCTTGCAGTTAATGATCCTGATGCACCTTTAACTGCTGCCTCTGCTGCTACAAGATAGAACTCAGAGAATTTCGCAACAGGAAACGGTCTAGTACTTCCAGCGTTAGGCTGTCCAAGTCCTCCTGCATTGTCTGTTCTGTAAGGTCCTAATTTCCAAAAACCTGGATATACAATTCTACTTATTCCGTTTGGAGATATAACATAATCTGCTCTTCCCGGTAAAACTCCTGCTCCAACACCACTGTCTCCCTGACCTGTAGGATATGTTATAGCTGTTGCTGGCTCATCATTTAGGAATGTTAAAACAGCATCTCCTGGTTTAATTGATAGACCGTTCGCATTGGTTAGCGTTGCCACTCCTGTAAGACCAGTTCCAGCAAGATTCCAATTGCCACGGAAAGCTGTTGCAAATGTTCCATCGTATCTTGAATCATTCGTTTTATCAGCAAATGTATTTTTTACAACCTCGATAGTCGGTGCCATTCTAACCCACGGACGTCCTAAGAATTGATTTGATTCTCTTTGTACAGAAGAAACCGATGCAGTTCCATTTTTACTTCTTAAAGCAGTGTAATTCCATGTTACCATCCAGCCAGCGAAGTTATCAGGAGCACCACCACTTCCAAAGGTCAGACTTGCTCCATTATAATATTCACTCTTTTCGGTATGGTCAGCATAAAGCAATACCTCTTTGTTTCTGTCATTGGAACCCAAATTAACATCATAATAAGTATCCAGCAATCCATAAGTAGAACCCGCATTATTTATTCCTTCAACAGCTAGATCATAAGCTTTCTGAAAATACCATTGTGCATTATGTCCGTCTGGATCTGTTCTTGCAGTATCTGGATACGTTGGAATATTATTCGGATTTTCAAGCCACCACGCATACGTTAGGTAAGCTTTAGCTAAAAATAAACGTGCTACAGTTTTAGTTACCGTTCCAGTTAATCTAGGTACATTTGGTAATTCATTTACAGCTGCTACAAGATCCGGAAAAATAGCTTTAGTGTATACTTCTGGTACGGTGTTACGTTTTGAATATCTGGAAGGTTTACTATTAAATTTCAGTTCTCCTGCTCCTAAATCAAGTGGAACACCACCGAAAGTCTGCACCAATAAGAAGTAATCAAAACCTCTAAAAAACTTAGATTCTGCAATCAGATTAGTCGCAATACCTACTGCAGCACCATTTTCGATAATACCACTTGCTGTATTAATATCATAATAGGAATTGCCCCAAAGTACATCAGATCGGCTTGAAGTAGGCGTTATAATTCCTACCCCAGATAAATCGTGATCTTTAAAATTTCCATCAGCACTTTGTCCGTACGTGTTCTCATCTGTACCTGTCTGGCAGGCATTATAAAAATAGGCCTGTCCATAAATCCAGCGCAGGTGAGCATAATGAGAAGTTAATCCTTGTATTACTCCTGACTCTGTTTTAAAGTATCCTGGCTCATAAAAATCATGAGGTTTTTCTTCTAAAATATCAGTACAGCCAGCTAGTGAGAACAAAACTACTGAACCTATAATTAAATTTTTAAATATATATCGTTTCATATCTGTATCTGATTAAAATGTTAAATTAAGTCCGAATAAATAATTTCTGGTTGATGGAGTATTGGTTCCAATTACAGAGAATCTTCTTTGATAAGAAGCTACAGCCTGATTTTCATCTCCAAATGAATTCGTTTCTGGATCCATTCCCGACTTATCATGATATGGTGAGAATAAAACAAAAGGATTCTGTGCAGTAAAATAAAGTCTTAATTTATCTATCCCTAAATTTCTGGTAAAATTCGCATCTAGTGTGTACCCTAAAGTAATTGCTCTAATCTTAACATAAGAAGCATCAAAATAGCCCATAGTTGACATGTACTTCGGATTATCACCGCTTCTGATACCTCTTGGATTAGGAAACTCACCATCTCTGTTGTCTGGAGTCCAGTAATCAACATCAACGTTGCTTCTTCTTCCATTCAATAAATTCAGGTAACTTGCCCCGCCGTAAAGCGTGCTGATAAGAACACCACCGCTTTTAAAAGCTCCTACAACTCCAAAATCAAATCCTTTATAAGTTAAGTTCGTATTAAAACCACCTTGAAAATCTGGATCGGTTTCTATAATTTGGCGGTCACTTGCATTGATAGCACGTTTAGGTGAGCCATCTGGATTGAATTCTCCTGTGTATTTTACTTTAATAGATCCTACTACAGTTCCTTGTTGATTAATACCTGTAGGTCCTGGCTCATATGCTGCCATGAAAGGATCTCCTTCCTGCCATAACCCAACTTTTTCGTAGTCATAAATTGAATTGATATTATAACCCACGAACCAGTTATTTGCTTCATCACGGCTTGCACCAGAAGCCAGTGCTACTAACTTGTTTTCATTTTTGTAAAAGTTAACTCCTACAGTCCAGGTCAGTCCATTTGGATTATCTAAGATGGTACCATTTAAAGATATTTCGTACCCTTTATTTTCAGTTTCTCCCACATTAGCCACATAACTGCTTACACCTGATGTTGAAGGCAGTCCAACACGCTGTAAAAGATTTTTTGTATTGGTTTTATAATATTCTACCGTTCCTGACAATCTGTTATTGAAAAAGCCAAAATCTAAACCATAGTTCCAAGTTGTTGAAAATTCCCATCCTAAATTCGGATTCGGTAATTCTGTTACATAAACTCCAGTTGAATTAGTACTGCCAAAATTATAAGGTCTTGTGCTTAATGCTCCTAAAGTTGCATAAGGAGATACTGCCTGATTGGAAGTTTCACCATAACCTGCCCTTAGCTTTAACAGATTAATTTTTGTTTTATCTTTAAGAAATGATTCGTTTGAAATTGTCCAACCCGCAGAAACCGCAGGATAAGTCACCCATTTATTGCCTGGCGAAAGTCTTGAAGAACCATCAGAACGTACAGTTCCTGAAATGAAATAACGATTGTCATACGAATACATCAATCTGGCCATGTACGATGTAAGTCCCCACTGTGTATAATCCTGATCTGAAGGCGTGATAACAGCTTCTTGCTCACTTTGTCCTAAATTATAAAATTGAAATGCATCAGAAGTAATCCCGTTTCTGGTAACTCTCGAACTTTGTCCTGTAAATTGCTCATTTGAATACAACCCGACAAAATTTATGGTGTGTTTTTGTGCAAAAGTTTTATCGTACATCAATAAATTTTCTAAAAGCCACTGCGTAGACCATCCATTTGTAATGGCTGCATTAGAAAGTGTTGTAGCATTAACATCAAAAACTCCTTGTCCTTCATAATATCCACTATTAGAAGTACGGAAATTCAAACCTGTATTCAATCTGTATTTTAAACCGTCTATTCCTGGTATTTTAACTTCCGCGAAAATATTATTGTATGAACTGAAAGCTCTTTGTAAATTAACATAAGAATCTCCTAAACGATTGATTGTCTCTCTTGTGTAAACCCATTGATCATCGGCTCCCATGCTTACCGTTCTTTTTAATGATCCGTCGGCATTGTACGGATTTGCAAGAGGTGAAGTTCCCAGCACAGTTCCCGTTCCAATATTATCGCCGTTTGTAATTCGATAATTACTGTTTGTATTGAAACCCATACGGATTGATTTGTTTAACTGCTGGTCTAAACCTGCTCTTAAAGTAAAACGCTCAAACTTCTGTCCTGGAAGAACTGATTCTTCCTTATAATATCCTAAACCTGCATTGTAAGCTCCAGTTTCAGTTCCACCAGATACACTAATATCATGATTAATCATTTCGCCAGCTCCGTATAAAAGGCTCTGCCAGTCTGTATTAGTACTGCGTGATTCACTTGGTCCATCAGTATATAATCCCGTATAATCACGAAGCGCTGCAAATTTTTGACTATCCATCATTGGATATTTTGACCAAACTTGCTTAATACCGCTGAATCCGTTGTATGTAAAAGTAACTTTCTGGTTTTTACGTCCTTTTAAAGTTGTTACCAGTATAACACCATTTGCTCCTCTAGAACCATAAATAGCCGTTGCCGAAGCATCTTTTAGTATGTCAATAGATTTAATATCCGACGGATTAATATCTCCAATCGATCCTGCAAACGGAACTCCGTCAAGTACAACAAGCGGGTCATTACTACCAGTCAGCGATCTTGTTCCTCGTATTCTAATCTGCATTTCAGCACCAGGTTTAGAGGAGTTTTGAGTCATTTCAACTCCGGCAAGCCTTCCTTGAAGCGCCTGAGTAATGTTAGCCGCGGGCACTTCATTTAATTCCTTTCCACCTAAAGAAGCAACAGATCCGGTTACAGCTTCTTTAATCTGTGTACCATATCCAATTACGACTACTTCTTTTAAATTATTAGAATCTTCTTCAAGCTTTACATTAATATTCTTCTGCCCGTTTACAGCAACTTCTTTACTTTTTAAGCCTATAAAACTAAAAACAAGAACGCCGTTAGCGGGAACGTTTATAGAATAGGTACCATCAAAACTCGTGCTTGCTCCATTTTTAGCACCTTTTAAATTAACATTTGCTCCAGGAATTGGTCCGCTTTCGTCGGAAACCGTTCCTGTGACAGTTGTCTGTGCTTTAGATTGAAATGAAAACGCAAACATGAGCATCAAAAAACAAAAACATCTTAAACGTTTCTGCTTACTTGCAATAAATTGGTTAGTCATAAAAATTGGTTTTAAATTAAAATTTGGTTTCAGTTAGTACGTTTTATTCAACATATATAGTGTCGAAATTTATAAGTGTATTTATTACAAATATAAAAAAATATACAACAAGAACAATCGGTTGTGTAATTTATTTTTATTAAGTATAAAAAAAATACAGCTAAAAATAATATTTATCACATAATTAATGATAAAAAATTGACAATTTATCAAAATAAACTATAACGTTGTAGCTAAATTTGATAAAAATAAAGTGTTTTTATAATTTTCTTAAATAAATCATAAAAAGAAAGAAACAGGCTTTTTCTTCTCAAAAATTTTGAAAGTTTGGTACTACTAATAAGTAAGTTAAAAAATTAGTCAGTAAAATCGCGTATTATCATCCAATCAATTGATAATCTAACAAATAGAGTTGATCTTCCCCTATAAACAATCGATTGCTCAAAAATAACTTGGGCAATCGATTGTTTCTAAAAATATGTGTAATGATTTAAAAAGGAATAGCGTTTTTTATGTAGTGCGGAATCTCAAATACTTATAAGCAATTATAAATGAGGTAACCAATAAAAAGACTTTATTAAGGTGTCTTTTAAAATAATCAATTGGGGAAAATCCTTCCAAAGGATTTAAAAAACAAAAAAAACGTTCTACAACTATCTTAAGCTATATAATTGATAAAATTATCCATCTAGAAGAAATAGATGTTCTTTAAAAATTGAAATTAAATTTTGCATTCCAAAAGATTTCCTGCTTTGGTACATTAAGATTGTAAAATTTAGCAGCGCGATAAGACACTCCCTCTTCTTTCTCGTCTAAACTTCGAACCAATTTTCGCTGTAAAATCTTTCTTCTAAAATTAGTTTTATTGATTTTAATGCCTAAAACTTCTTCATACAATTGAATAACCTGTAGCAATGTAAATTTTTCCTGTAAAAGATTAAAACCTACTGCACTCCAGCAAATATTCTTTCGTAGTTCTTTAATACTAAAATCTAAAACTAATCGATGTTTTTCATCTAAATCGGGTAAATTATGAATGTCGGTCCAAATTACAGCTGAATTTGATTCTTCATCTTCAGTAGTTTTTCTTTCCTTCCTAACCATCGAATAATAACCAATCGAAATGTTTTCTTGAACTGATAAAGGAGAATCAGAACCAAATGCTTTTAACTGTTCTAAAAAGGCATCATCTGCAGGAACATAGTTTTTTAAAACTTTTTCTGCCGTTTTTAATATTGTCTCGCCTTCTTGCAAAATATCGCTAGGCAATCTCCAAGTACTATTCTCTAAATCCTTTTCATTTTTGACCAGCAAGACTTTTAGGCTTTTTTCCTCAAAGCAAAATATTACACAGTCAATTTCTATCTTATTTTCAGGATATGAATTACTGGATATTCTTTTTTCTGATTCTTCTCTTTCCATAGAAAACAAAATTAAAACGCTTTCTTAATCAAATATTCTTCTTATTCCGTAAGGATCAATGGTGATAATCGAACCGTCTTCTAGATAATCTATTTTGGTTACTTTCATGCTTCGCAGATGTGTTACACCTTTTGACAAACTTGAATCATGATAAAACAAATACCACTCTCCTTCAACTTCACAAATCGAATGATGCGATGTCCATCCTACAACCGGATTCAGGATTCTGCCCTGGTACGTAAAAGGTCCATACGGATTATCTCCAATGGCATAACAAATAAAATGCGTATCGCCAGTTGAATACGAGAAATAATATTTACCGTTGTATTTATGAACCCACGAAGCTTCAAAAAAACGGCGGTCATTATCTCCTGCAAGGATTTCATTTCCAGCTTGATCTAAAATTTTAATTTCTTTTGGCTCTTCTGCAAATTCAAGCATATCGTCTCGGAGTAAAGCAACGATTGGCCCAAGAGCTTTTTCTTCTGCCGATGGTTCTTCATTATTTTCATCGTACTGATTATTACGGTATTTCTGAAGCTGACCGCCCCAAATTCCTCCAAAATAAATATAATGTCTGCCGTCTTCGTCTTCAAAAACTGCTGGATCAATACTGTAACTTCCTTTTATCGCTTCTTTTTCAGCAGTAAAAGGACCTGCCGGAGAATCACTAATTGCTACGCCGATCTGAAAAATTCCGTTTGCTCTTTTAGCAGGGAAATACAAATAATATTTTCCGTTTTTATGCGCTGCATCTGGCGCCCACATTTGTTTTTCTGCCCAGGCAACATCGGCTACGTGCAAGGCAACGCCATTATCTACTGCTTCTGAAGAAATATCTTCCATCGAAAAAACGTGATAATCTTCCATTCCAAAATGATCGCCATTATCGTTAAACGGAATTCCCGCATCGATGTCGTGTGACGGATAAATATAAATTTTACCATTGAACACATGCGCCGAAGGATCGGCTGTGTAAATATGAGATACTAAAGGCTTTGAAATCGCCAGTTCATTAATTTCCTCGAAATTAATTTGTTCAATGCTATCTTCAGGCATAGTGCTATTTTGTTTAAATAATTAAGTTCTTCTTTCTTTTAGGTCGGTTTCAATCTGCACTTCCATTTCTTTGTTGATTTTATAGAAAAACAGCAATCCAGTTCCAATTAAAAAAGGGATTGCAGGGAAAATACTTACCAATAATTTTATTCCGTTTACAGCAGTTTCTGACTGTTGAAGAGAATTGGGAACATAATGAAAATACCCCAAAAACAAAGTTGTCAAAGCGCCTCCAATACTTAATCCTGCTTTTAAACCAACCATCATCGCAGAAAAAATAATTGCAGTAGCACGGCGGTTATTCAGCCATTCCGAATAATCGGCAACGTCAGCAATCATCGCCCAAAGAATCGGGATGGTGATGCCGTAGAAAAAGCCGTGTAAAATTTGAGAGAAAAAAATAAGTCCGATTGACGCCGGCGGAAAGAAATAAAACGCGATTATGAATAATGTGGAAATGAATAAAAACAAACCAAATACATTTCGTTTTCCGTATTTATCTGCTAAGTTTTTAGACAACGTAATACCAACAATCATAAAGATAATACCGCCCGCATTAAATAAACCAAAGCCCGCAGAAACAGGATCATTACCAAAATGATTCAATCCGATAGTGGATAGAAAATCTAAAATGGGCTGAATAAAAATAGCCAGCTGTTCTTTGTTTACGTAATTTTCAAAATAATAAACATACGAACCGCCTTTCATCGCTAAAGTAATAAAAACCAAAGTCGTCAGCGAAAGCATGATAATCCAAGGTCTGTTTTTTATTAAATCGCTTAAATCTTCTTTAACGCTTGATTTTTGTTCTGGTTTCGGAATGATTCTTTCTTTAGTCGTTAAAAAAGTAATCAGAAGCATAATTGTTCCAATAATAGCCAAGCCTGTCATTACTTTTTCAATTCCAATTGCTTTATCGCCATTTCCTGCACTTTTTATAATTCCGAGCATGAAAACCTGAACAAAAAACTGAGCAAACATTACCGCTACAAAACGATATGATGACATACTGTTTCTCTCCTTCATATCACCCGTAATCACACCGCTTAAAGCAGAATACGGCAAATTGTTGGCCGCATAAAAAAGAAGTAATAACGTATAGGTAATAACCGCATAAATTACTTTCCCTTTATAAGAGAAGTCTGGAGTTGAAAATGCCAGCAATGCTACAACTCCAAGCGGAATTGCCGTTATTAAAATCCAAGGTCTGAATTTTCCCCATCTGGTACTGGTTCTATCTGCCAAAACTCCAATAATAGGATTAAAAATAAAGGCTGCAATTAATCCAACAATCAGCATAATGATGGAAGAATCTGTTGGAGATAAGCCGTAAATATCAGTGTAAAAATAAGCCAGATAAGTCATCAAAGTTTGAAAAACAAGATTGGCGGCCAAGTCTCCTAAGCTGTAGCCAATTTTTTCTTTGATGGATAGTTTTTGTGAAATGTTAGTCATTTGTGGTTTTGTAGTTAGTTCGTTTTTTTATCCAATTATACTTCAATTGTATCATTTCAATAAATGAAAAATAACACTATAATGTTGACTCACAACAAAAACAATCGGTTGTGTAAAATTAGACAAAAAAACATATTATGCAAATTTAGTTTACTTATTTAAGATATATTTCGAATCACAACCGATTGTTTGATAATTTATCAAAGTTAAAGCTGTATGAGTGTTTAATTTTTAGTTTCTTTCAGTTTTAAAATGCTATCGTACGCTTTTTTATGCCTCAAATTAACATCAAATGGCAGCGGATAATTCGTTCTTCCTTTTATCGGCCAGTCATTTAACCAAGATTGTCCATCATAAACGCCCCAAAAAGTAACTCTGCTTATTTTATCTTTATGTTTTAAAAACAATTTAAAAATTGAAGCGTAACGTTCTGCAAGTTTGTTTTGCACAGAATCTGGCAACGCTTTTGGATACGGATTCATTTTCTCGCTTCCTTCAAAATTCTGATTGACATCTGCCCCTTTTAAATCCCACGGATTTGGTAACACCGTAATATCAAGTTCCGTAAAAGCTATTTTTAGTCCAAGCGCTGAGTAGGCTTCAATACTTTCTTCAATTTCTTTTATAGACGGACTTTCTAATCTCCAATGAGCTTGAATTCCAACTCCATCAACCTTACCTCCTGCTGCTCTTACTTTTTTAATCAAATTGATGGTACCTTCTCTTTTTTTCAGTTCTTCGTTATTATAATCATTATAATAAAGTTGTGCTTTAGGATCTGCTTTTGCTGCTAATATGAAAGCATCTGCCAGATATTTTTCTCCAAGTGTTTTCAAAAAAACCGATTGTCTCAAAGTTCCATCTTCGTTTAAAGCTTCATTCACAACATCCCAGGAATTAATTCTTCCTTTATATTTGGTAACAATCGTAGTAATATGATCCTTCATAAAGGCTTTCATTTCTGTACTGTCTGCAATTTTCTGCATCCACGGCGCTAATTGGCTGTGCCATATTAAAGTATGTCCGTGAATAAACATTTTATTTTTTTCTCCAAACGCCACAAATTTATCAGACAAAGCAAAATCGTATTTGTCTTTCTGCGGATGCGTGAACATTGATTTCATTATGTTTTCAGCCGTAATTGCATTGAATTCTTTACGGATCAAAGAATCTTCTTTAGCATTTTTGCCTTCGATTTGATCGGCGGTTAAAGCCGTTCCAATGTAGAAATCATTTTTATAAGCATCTTTTAAGGTAAGTTTTTTTTGTTGTGCAGTACAGCTAACAGCCATCAAACTTGTAACTGCTAATAAATAAGGTTTAATAAATTTCATATATTTTGGTTTAAATACTATTGTGCAACTATAAGATTACGTTTGCCTATTTCTTGTCTTAAAGTTCTTCTCTAAAAATAGATTAAATCTTCAAAATTCTGTTTGAAGATTTCAATTTAATCTTCACAAAACTTCGGATAAAGAATTGCTACTATTTTTGTGAATTTGACCGATTTGCATCTTTTCTAAAATTCTTCTTTACTAAAAACATACGAATAAAGATGCTGTAAAGAATAATTATTAAAATAAATGCTAAAAAAATACACTATTCAGAATTAAAACTACTTAGCAATCGGTTGCGCTAAAATACAATAATATTTAATATAAAAAAATAAAGCTTCATTTTTAGGTTTTATTTCTTTAAAAAAGATAAACCCTCAAAATAAAATAAGCCCTGTAGATTGGATCTAAAGCAAAAAAAACTGCTATTACATACAATGCAATAGCAGTCCGTTTTATAAGTAGAAAATTAAATTCGTTTTGAAGATTCTCGAATAAGTACTTCTGTATTAAGGAAAGTTATTTCTTTGGCTTCCTCTTCTTTAGAAGACTTAATGGTATCAATAACAATATTTGCTGCTGCTTTTCCCATTTTCTCTGCAGGATGCGTTATTGTTGATATGTTAGGTTCTATAATTTCTGAAATAGGATCATTGTTAAAACCAATTACAGCCAGATCCTGCGGTACTTTTATTCCTTTCTTTTTTGCTGTCTGTACTGCACTTACAGCAAGAATATCTCCAGGTGCAAAAAGTCCGTCTGGTGGCGGTTTTAAAGCAAAAAGTTTGTTACAAGCTTTAACTCCGTCATTATATGTCATTTCTTTCAGATTGATAATCAGCTCTTCTTTCAATGGCAGTCCGTGTTCTGTTAACGCGTCAATGTAACCTCTTTTTCTTTCATTATATAAATTACCAAATTCTGCATCTGCAGTCAAGTGGGCGATTCGTTTGCAACCTTGATCAATAAGATGTTTGGTTGCTTTATATCCTGCGGTGTAATTATCGATGACAACTCTAAACGTATTAAAACCTTTAGGAACACGATCGACAAATACAAGAGGAATATTGTTATTTGAAAACTGCTGAAAATGAGAGGTATCTTTTGTTTCCATAGCCAATGAGCAAATCACTCCACTCACCCTACTGCTATACAGTGATTTAGCCATATTAACTTCTTCTTCATATGAATCATGTGACTGCATAATGATAACCGAATAATCTGATTTTCGCGCAGTAACCTCAATACCACTAATTAAAGAAGACAAGAAAGGCTGTGTAATTGTGGGAATTAAAACCCCAATCGTTTTCGATTTATTACCCCTTAATCCAGCTGCTAAAGTATTGGGTACAAACCCCATTTCTTCGGCAGTTTTCTTTACTTTCTTAATGGTTTTATCACTTATACTATGATGATCTTTTAGCGCTCTAGAAATCGTCGATGTAGCAAGATTAAGTCTCTCAGCAATATCATAAATCGTTACATGTCTATGTTCTTCCATTACTATATAATTAATCGTAAATATAATTTTATAAACGAATGAAACAACTTTAGTACCATTGTTTTTTCATTTTACACTGCAAATTAATCTATATTAAACACAAAACACAATATTTATCCTAAAAAATAATCAATAAAACATTTTCTGAACATTTTTTTTAAATAAAAACTTATAAGTTCAATTTATTTTTCTTTTCTTTACGCAATCGGTTGTATTTTCTTTTTAGATTCCATTTCAAAATCATTCTTAAGCATAAAAGTTACTCTTATGAAAACAAAAAAAATAAAATATCACATTCTAATACTGATGTCAATTTGGTGTTCTGCACAAAATAAAACATCAAAATTTCCCTTTCAAAATCCAGATTTAACTTTTGAAGCACGTGTCGAAAACTTAGTAGGCCAGTTGACTTTAGAAGAAAAAGTGGCGCAAATGTTAAACGCTGCGCCTGCAATTCCGCGACTTGGCATTCCAGCTTATGATTGGTGGAACGAAACACTTCACGGCGTAGCGCGAACTCCTTTTAAAACAACCGTTTTTCCGCAGGCTATTGCAATGGCAGCGACTTTTGATAAAAATTCACTCTTCAAAATGGCCGATTATTCTGCTCTTGAAGGAAGGGCGGTTTACAATAAAGCCGTTGAACTAAACCGAACAAACGAGCGCTATTTGGGACTTACCTATTGGACTCCAAACATCAACATTTTTAGAGATCCTAGATGGGGACGCGGACAGGAAACCTATGGTGAAGATCCTTATCTGACAGCTGTTTTAGGCGATTATTTTGTAAGAGGGCTTCAAGGCGATGACCCAAAATACCTAAAAGCTGCAGCTTGTGCAAAACATTATGCTGTACACAGCGGACCAGAATCTTTACGCCACACTTTTGATGTCGATGTAACGCCATATGAACTTTGGGATACTTATTTGCCCGCTTTTAGAAAATTAGTCACAGGTTCTAAAGTGGCCGGAGTTATGTGTGCTTACAATGCTTTTAGAACACAGCCTTGTTGTGCAAGTGATATTTTGATGAATGATATTCTGAGAAAAGAATGGAAATTTGACGGTTACGTTACCTCTGACTGCTGGGCGATCGACGACTTTTTCAAAAATCATAAAACGCATCCCGATGCCGAATCGGCTGCCGCAGATGCTGTGTATCACGGAACTGATATTGATTGTGGAACTGATGCCTACAAATCGCTTGTTGCAGCAGTTAAAGACGGAAAAATTACAGAAGAACAGATTGATATTTCTGTAAAACGTCTTTTTATGATTCGTTTTAGATTGGGAATGTTTGATCCTGTGTCGATGGTCAAATATGCTCAGACTCCGAATTCTGTTTTAGAGTCAGAAGAGCATAAAAATCATGCTTTAAAAATGGCAAGACAATCTATTGTTTTACTTAAAAATGAAAACAATACACTTCCTTTAAACAAAAAACTTAAAAAGATTGTAGTTCTCGGACCAAACGCTGATAACTCCATCTCTATATTGGGAAATTATAATGGAACTCCATCAAAGCTAACGACGGTTTTACAAGGTATTAAAGAAAAAGTAAGTCCTCAAACTGAAGTGATTTATGAAAAGGCTGTAAACTTTACAAATGATACTTTATTGGTGTATAAAGATCTTAAAAATCAATATGCTTATGAAGGTAAAAAAGGTTTTAAAGCAGAATATTTCAGTAATAGCGAATTGTCTGGTAAACCTGAAACTACACGAACTGAATCTGAAATAAATAATTTTTGGCAGGAAGGAGAAATGGTAACCAAAAGCATTAAAGCCAATCATTTTTCTGCACGATATACGACTAATTTTACCGCTGCTGAAAATGGAACGATCACTTTTGAAGTTCGCGCCGATGACGGTTATAAACTTATAATTGATCAAAAAGAAGTAATAAACGCCTGGGATAAAAACAGATGGGGAGAAAAAACCTATAAGCTGCAAACCAAAAAAGGTAAAGTTTATAAATTGGTATTAGAATACTGGCAAGGTGAAGGAAAAGCTGAAGTATCGCTGCAAACAGGGAATTTTGTAAAAACAGATTTCAATACCTTAATTGCACGTCATAAAAATGCAGATGCTTTTATTTTTGCAGGTGGTATTTCGCCACAGCTAGAAGGAGAAGAAATGCCGGTAGACGCTCCAGGTTTTAAGGGCGGCGATCGTACCTCTATTTTACTTCCTGAAGTTCAGACCAAACTTTTAAAAGCACTTAAATCGTCTGGAAAACCAGTAGTTTTTCTGATGATGACGGGTAGCGCAATTGCTGTTCCGTGGGAAGCAGAAAATATTCCAGCAATACTCAACACTTGGTACGGCGGACAAGCTGCAGGGCAAGCGGCGGCTGATGTTATTTTTGGAGATTATAATCCTGCGGGAAGGCTTCCTGTTACGTTTTATAAAGATGACTCTGATTTATCAACTTTTGTTGATTATAAAATGGACAACAAGACTTATCGTTACTTTAAAGGCATTCCATTATTTGGATTTGGCTACGGTTTAAGTTATACCGAGTTTACATACAGTGATTTGAAAAATCCAGTTAAAATAAAAAAAGGACAGCCGGTTACTATTGCTGTCAAAGTCACTAATTCTGGTAAAATGGAAGGTGAAGAAGTGGCTCAACTGTATTTAATCAATCAAAATTCATCCATAAAAACACCTTTAAAAAGTCTTAAAGGATTTGAAAGATTTAATTTGAAATCTGGCGAAAGTACAACTGTCAACTTTACTCTTTCTCCAGAAGACTTATCGTATGTGACAGAAGACGGAAGTTTAAAACAGTACGAAGGCAAAGTTCAAATTGCAATTGGAGGTTCTCAACCAGACGAAAAAAGACTAGCAAAAAATAATGTAATAACGCAAATTCTAGAAATAGAAAAATAACAATCATAATAATCCGTGCTTTTAAACTACTTGCAAGAGTAACATTAGCATTTATTAAAAAACAAAAAAATGGACAAAACAATAGACCAATTAGCATCAGACAACATTAGAGCTTTAGCAATATCAATGGTTGAGAAAGCCAATTCAGGTCATCCCGGCGGATCAATGGGAGGAGCTGATTATATGCACATTTTATATTCTGAATATCTAAAATACGATCCTTCAGATATGTCTTGGATTTACAGAGATCGCTTTTTTATGGATGCTGGACATCTTTCGGCTTTAATGTATGCACAATATCATCTTCTTGGAAATTATGAAAAAACAGATCTTGAAAACTTCAGACAATGGGGTTCTGTAACTCCTGGTCATCCTGAGGTTGATGTTAAAAGAGGAGTAGAAAACACTTCTGGTCCGCTTGGACAGGGACATGTTATGGGTATTGGCGCTGCAATTGCTGCTAAATTTCTATCGGCAAAATTTGATCATTTATTCGATCATAAAATATATGGTTTTATAACAGACGGTGGTGTTCAGGAAGAAATTTCACAAGGAGCAGGAAGAATTGCCGGACATTTAGGATTAAACAATTTTATTATGTTTTATGATTCTAATGATGTTCAGTTATCATCAATGACAGATGAAGTGACCAGCGAAAATACAGCTGCTAAATATGAGGCTTGGGGATGGAAAGTGATCACGATCGATGCTCATAATCATACACAGATACGCTCTGCCTTGAATGCCGCAAACGCTGAATTGAAAAGACCTACCTTAATTATTGGCCGAACATTAATGGGTAAAGGATGTGTGACAGCCGACGGAACGTTGTATGAAGGACAATGCGAACTTCATGGTAAACCTATTGGCGCTACAAAAGCAGATTTTACAAAAACACTAGAAAACTTAGGCGCTGATCCTCAAGATTCATTTGCTGTTTACACAAAAGTTGCCGAACACTATAAAGCAGTTTTGGAACAAAAAACGAAAGATGCTGCCGAAAGAAAATCGAAAATAAAAGCTTGGGAAAATCAAAATCCAGAAGCTGCAAAAAAGATCCAGCATTTTTTCAGCGGTGATCTTCCTGAAATGGATTTTAGTTCTATTACGCAAAAAGCGAATGCAGCAACTCGTGATGCCTCTGCAGAAGTTTTGGGATATTTGGCTGAAAAAGTAGAAAACATGATTGTTTCTTCTGCCGATTTATCCAACAGTGACAAAACAGATGGTTTCTTGAAAAAGACGTCGGTTTTACAAAAGGATAATTTTAATGGAGCATTTCTTCAGGCAGGTGTTGCAGAACTTACCATGGCTGCAATTGCAAACGGAATGGCGTTACACGGCGGAGTAATCCCAGTTGTGGCTACCTTTTTCGTTTTTTCTGATTACATGAAACCAGCCATGCGTCTTGCAGCTATTCAGGAACTTCCTGTAAAATATATTTTTACACACGATTCTTTTCGCGTTGGAGAAGACGGACCAACACATCAGCCAATTGAACAAGAAGCGCAGATTAGGTTATTAGAAAAAATTAAAAATCATTCTGGCAATCAAAGTTTTCTGGCACTTCGCCCAGCTGATGCGCTTGAAACTTCAGTTGCTTGGCAAATGGCAGTTGAAAACAAGACCACTCCTACTGCATTAATTCTTTCGAGACAAAACATTAAAGATCTTCCTTATAAGGATTCAAAATTTGAAACTGCATCTCAAGCAAAAAAAGGCGGTTATCTTATTAAGGAAAGTCAAAATCCAGATCTTACTTTAATAGCAAATGGTTCTGAAGTAGCTACACTTTTGGAAGCAGCATCTGAATTAGAAAAAACAAATCAATTAAAAATAAACGTAGCTTCTATCATTTCTGAAGGTCTTTTTAGATCTCAAACCAAAGAATATCAGGAAAGTGTTATTCCAAAAGACGGTTTGGTTTTCGGTTTAACCGCAGGACTTCCGGTCAATCTTGAAAGTTTGGCAGGAACTCGAGGCGTGGTCTATGGACTAGATCATTTTGGATATTCTGCACCTGCTTCTATTTTGGATCAAAAATTTGGATTTACTGCTGCCAATATTAGTAATGAGATTCTCAAATTCGCAGAAGTAATGCAAAAAACGGAGTATTAAATTTTACTGATTATTTGGAATTAGCAACATAATGTTACACATAAGAAAACCTGCAAATCGAGAGATTCGCAGGTTTTTTGTTTTAAGTCAGTTTTTATTATCTATTAATTAAGCAATTGGCAAATGTAATTATATAACAGTGAGCGAATTGTTTACTCTAATTTTATATTTCACTTAGACGAAAAACTACTTCGTCACAAATTACTTGCTATGCATTTTTCAAATCAAAAAAATAGAATATCCAGCACACGAACGTCTGAGAAAAAATATACTTCAAAAAGTATTTCAAGCAGAACAAATGAAAAGAGCAATATTTTATTGTCTAAAAACAATTTGACTAATTCATCACTATAACAAAATATGTTCTAACCTAATAATGATAATATGAAACATAAACATAGTAGCTTAAAAGGAAAAACGGTTGTAATAACGGGCGCCAGCAGCGGTGTTGGACGCGCCACCGCAGAAGCATTTGCAAATGAAGGATGCAATTTAGTTTTGGCGGCGAGAGGTTCAAAAGGAATTAATGAAGTAGTTGAATTTTGCCGTGCCTTAAATGTACAAGCGGTTGGAGTACTTGCAGATATGTCAATAGCGGGAGATGTTGAAAAGGTTGCTGCAGAAGCACTGGCTCTTGACGGAAAAATTGATATCTGGGTAAATAATGCCGGCGTAATGGCAAGTGGAAAATTTGAGGAAATTCCGATGGAAATTCACGAGCAGGTTATTAAAACCAATTTATTTGGATACATGCACGGAGCTTACAACGCAATCAAAATTTTTAAAAATCAGAACGAGGGTATTTTAATTAATAATGTATCTATTGGTGGTTTTATGCCTGCTCCTTACAGTGCCGTATATTCTGCTTCGAAATTTGGTATTAAAGGAATGATGGAATGTTTGCAGGGAGAAATCTCCAATCATAAACATATTCATGTTTGTAATTTGTATCCGCAATTACAAAATTCTACCGGAAATCTGCATTCTGCGAAGTATTCTGGGTTTGACATAACAATTCCATTTATAGCTTCAGATCCGCGTGAAACGGCTGCTAAAATGGTGTATTTGGCAAAACATCCAAAAAAAGATTTGTTTCCAGATTTTAAAGCTGCGGCGCTCACAAAAACGTACAAATTATTTCCAAAAGTAATCAGCAATACGGCATCGACAGCACTTCGAATGAAAATGAAACTTAACAAAAATAAAGAAGGAAATCCTGGAAATGTGCTTGCAAATTCTAAAGAACCATTACGAGTTTATGGAAATCCGCCTTCACATAAGAATTCTACTTTAACTAAAACTGCATTTATGGCGGTAGGTTTTGCTGCTGCATTGCTGGTAGTTCTTAAAAAGTCTTCTTAAAATATTAAAGATAAAGCTGTTGTACTTGGATAAAACACTAAAAATCACTAGCTGTTATTTCGAGTACAACACTGCTTTCTTGTCTTGATGAAGAAACTTTTAATCCAATTTTCATTAAGAAATCACCAGAGA
Source organism: uncultured Flavobacterium sp. (assembly GCF_946479975.1). The sequence goes on along the minus strand of NZ_CAMLIX010000011.1, from coordinate 10,750 downwards.
AAATAGTATCCGATTCTTCAAAAGTGTTTTTAGCTTTTGGCATCAAATTAATTTCTTTGACCAAATATTTTTTTGCAGGATCTAGTCCGTTAAGTTTTACCAATCCGTAATTAGGATCTGTAAGCGGGTGCAATGTATAAGAAAAAAGAACTGATTTGGTTTTGTTTTCATTCACATACATCAATACTGCTCTGCTGTCTTTATACGGAGAAACCAAACGGTACAAATCTCCCTGACCAATTGTTGTACTTAAACGTTTATAATTAGCAACGGCATCTTGGCAATACTTTAATTCCTCTGCTTTTAGTCCGCCAACATGAATGTCAAAACCTAATTTTCCCATCATGGCAACATCGGTTCTAAATTTAATCGACTGATTTCCCATTGAAGTAACATGATTGCAGGTCGCCAGCGCCGGATAAAAATTAGAATATCCCCATTGAATAAAAACGCGGTTAAAAGGATCTGTGTTGTCGCTTGCCCAAAACTCGGTAAAATAATTCAGTAATCCGTAATCTACTCTTCCGCCACCACCGGCACAAAGCATCATGGGCAAATCTGGATATTTACTTTTTATTCGATCCAAAACCTTATATAAACCTTTGGTATATTCAATAAATAAATGCGACTGCTGATTTTTTAAATAAGCCGAATAAGCACTGGTCATCATTCTGTTGCAATCCCATTTAAAAAAGGAAACACCAGATTCTGTCTGCATAATATCATCTACAACTTTAAAAACAAAATCCTGCACTTTCGGATTGCATAAATCTAAAACCAGCTGCGTTCTGTAAAGATTCTTTTCCCGATTTGGCAGACTTAAAACCCAATCTGGATGTTTTTCATACAACTCGCTTTTTTCATTAATCATTTCAGGTTCAATCCAAATACCGAATTTGACGTTAGTTTCTTTGGCTTTTTTCATAAGAAAACCAATTCCATCAGGAAGTTTTGATTTTGTCGCTTCCCAATCTCCCAAACCAGATGTAGAACCGCTTCGTGGATATTTATTTCCGAACCAGCCGTCATCAAGCAAAAACATATCTACGCCTAATGTTTTGGCATCCTCAAACATATTGCTCAATTTAGTCTGATCGAAATCAAAAAAAGTAGTTTCCCAATTGTTTAGTAACGTTAATCGCGGTTTTTCTCCATCTTTAATTCCGTATTTTCTCGCCCAACTATGCAGATTTCTACTCGCCTGCCCTTTTCCTTTGTTCGAAAACGTATATATAAATGACGGCGTTTTAAATATTTTTCCTGGTTCTAAAGTGTATTCAGAAGCAAATTCATTTATTCCCGAAATAATTCTCAATTCGTTATTATTATCAATTTCAAACGTATGCTTAAAATTACCCGACCATGCAATTGTTCCCGCGATCACTTCTCCCGTATTTTCTTCTGATTTTGCATTTAATGAAAGAAAAAAGCTTGGCGACGCAAACATATTCGTTCGTACACCTAATTTTGAATCAATGACTTTACTTCCTCTTGTCAACTGACTTTCTTCCATTCTCATTTCTTCGACAACATCGCTGTGAAATTGTGTCAGCCAATATTTATCTGAATCCAAATGCAAGGCAACCGAAGCATAATTGTAAAGCACAACTGGTTTCTTTTCTTTATGCTTTATTTCTGTCCAAGACTCAATCACATTTTCTTTATAAAATATTTTATAATGAAGTGTCACAAAAACAGGATATTGCGGGTCTTTTAATTGAATTGTAATTTGTGAAATATACTCTGTTATTTTTTCTGAAGTATGACTTTGATATTCCAATTCTAAAGAAGGATTTCCGTCGTTATGCGTCATTCGAATCGCAGATTCAAACAAATTATCGGTTCCAAAAGTTGGATAAACCTGATGGCGCAAATCGATCAACGGATTTCCATCATTAATAACAAAATTCTTCGTGTTTTCTTTAGAAATAAATTCATATTCTGAACCATTATTGAGCTTTGTTCCTAAATACGTTTGATACAATTTTTTGTTTTTTCCCACCTTTAAAACCAAAGCTGTATTTTCAGTTTCAATTTTAATAATTGAACTTTCCTGTCCTTGAACTATTGAAAAACCAAGTGTAAATAGTAAAAGTAATAATCGGTTCATTTTTATATTTTTAAAGATGATTGAAAGCTTTTTTAGGAGACCTAAAAGCTTTTTTAAAACCTGTTAGGTCTAAATTCTAATTCACATTCACAACAGCTGCACCTGACAATTGAAATTCGTACGGCCATTGTTCATCTGGAGTTTTATCTGCTTTTTCGCCCCATCTGTTTGGCCGCTGCCAATGTTCAGTTGGTGCTCCCATTACTACCAGCCATAAATATTCGGTATCTTCTGGCACTTTAAATGAAAACTTTCCATTATTTTTTTTGAAAGTTTCGCTGTAAACTCGTTTTCCATTTTTAAGCTGAGCCACAAAACCATATCTCCAGCCCGCTTTTTCTGTTTTCGCTTTTGAGAAACCATTTTCTCCAGCAATTCCTTTAAAATTCAAATCCAGCTTTTTTCCAGATTTAGGAACAGTAAGTTTTATGCCGTTGTAACCATAATTTTGAGGGCAATTTGTCGAATCGACTCTGTACCAATTATCTGGTAATTGATTTACTTTCGTAAAATGTTTATTAGCATAAGGTTTTGCAACAACTTCAATTCTTGGTAAATCCCAAGTAATAAATCTTCTGGAAGCATCAAACATTTCATCATTAAATTGGTTCTGATTAATGTTGTTCAAACGCTTGTAAGTCAATACCGCATCTTCCTCTATTTCAGAATTACGCATTAATTTCCCAAAGAAATCCTTTCCTCTTTTTTCTGACCAATATTCAATCACATAAGGCGAATGATACATATTATACGGATGTAAAAATCCGTAATGAGTACCCTTTAAATAATCTACTAAGTGATAATTTTCAAAAGTCATCCAATCTGAATAAACCTGCCAGAGCATATATTGAGCAGACATTTCCATAATCGCCCCGTTAGGACCTTTGCCCGCATCGGCATGACTTAAATATTGAAAACTATGTCCCAATTCATGAGCCAAAACACCATAAGGCTCTTTGTTTACACGAACAGCTGGTGTCCAAAAAATCCCAACTTTATCTTCGTCACCACCTCCAAATGCTGTTTTTTCTTCTCCTTTAAAAACAAAAACTAAAATTTTATATTTATCGATGAGCGAATGTCCAGATTGCACCAATTTTAACTGATTTACATAGACATCGTAAATACGTTCACATTCACTCAACATTTTTTGAGGATTAAATTGCTCTGTTTCGTCCGCATTAGACATCGGATTCTTTCCGTACTCTTTATGCCAGAATATCGCAAAATTCTCTGATGCAACCATGTAATCAAAATTGTAATCGCTCTTAGAATCTTTAAAATCATTATTCTCGGGCAGCATCCATACTTTTTTAGGAATATAGAGTTCTTTCTTCTTTGTTTCTTGAGCCGAAACCATAAAAAAAGCGCCGTAAATAATGGCTGATAAAATCTTTACAAAAGGTCTTTGATTTATCATTACACTGAATTTATTATTTAAATAGAACAAAAAATTAATTTTTAAACACATAGAAACATAGGTTTTAAGTCTGTAAAAAATAAAAAGAGAATACATTTCTATCATACAACTATGTTTATTTAACCAATTGAAATGCCTTTTTTAAGTTTATAAAAACTATGTTTCTATGTGTTTAAAAAAGAACCTATTTAATACCCAAAAGGATTCTCTACACTCTGCATTGGCGTTGTAAACCATTTTGGACCGTTTTCTGTCATATAAAAATGATCTTCATGTCTGATTCCGAATTTTCCTGGAATGCAAATCATCGGTTCGTTGCTGACAACCATTCCTTCTAACAATTTTATTTCGCTTCCGCGGACTAAATACGGATATTCATGAATATCTAATCCTGTTCCGTGTCCAACTCTGTGAGGCAATCCCGGTAATTCATAATCAGGACTTAATCCCGCTTCCGCTAATGTTTTTCTGGCAGCATCATCTACAGAGCCACAGGTCGCGCCAATTTTAGCAGCTTCAAAAGCAGCAAATTGTGTTTTTTGTTCTAAATTCCAAATGGTTTTATATTCTTCTGAAGGTTCTCCAAAAGCATACGATCTTGTGATATCAGAAAGATAACCTTCAAGCCTACAACCTGTATCGACAATAACAGCATCATTTTCTTTTAATGGCTGAGGCACAGAAACGCCATGCGGATATTGTGTGTCATCTGAAAACAAAACAATACAGAAATAGGAACCAGAAGAAATTCCAGCCTTGATATGCGCTTTATTAATAAAATCTGTCACTTCGCAAACTGTAATTCCGGGTTTTAGTATTCTCGCAGCAGCTCTTTGTACTTCCATCGTAATATCTTTCGCTTGCTGCATTATCGCAATTTCGTTTTTCGATTTCTGCATTCTGCAAGACGAAGTAATTTGCTGTGCTGTTATAAACTCAAAAGAACTATTGGCTTTAGCAATTCCGTCCACTAAAAAATAAGCCGCAGATTCATCAATGGCAATTTTTCCAGAAACCTTTTTTTCTGCTAATAACTTTCCAAACAAAACATATGGAGATTCATGTTCTTCCCAGCAATGAATAGTCGATTGCACTTTCATATATTTTTTAAAAGTACCTTCTTCAAATTTTGGAGCGATATATTCTAAAGAACCGTCATCAAACAAAATTCCTCCAACCATTCGTTCTGAAGCACTCCAAAGTGTTCCTGTAAAATAGTACAGATTTGTTCCCGCATTTAGATAAAGTGCTTTTACAGAAAGTGATTTCATTAACTGAACCGCTTTTTTGATACGTTCCTGATATTCTTCTAATTGAATTGGTTGTACGTTTTGCGTTCTGTTTTCAATTTTTTCTAATTCAATTGCAGCAGTCGAACCGCCTATACCTTTTGTCATTTTAGTTGTTTTTATATTAAAAAGCCTAAATTACTATTTATTCTTTTTGAGGTTTGGAGTCCTTCATTAGTTTTATTAAATCCTGCTCATTTAAGGCATAATCATATAATCGTAATGAGGCGATGAATCCAGTAAAATTCTCGCCTATATCTGAGGCTCCGATAATAATCTTGGCTTTATCAATTGCTGATGATAACAGCATATTTTGCGAATTATCTAGAATACCATCTACATACACTTTTTCTACAACGCCATCAAAAGTCAAAACAATATGATGCCATTTATTGGCTTCGGGAACTTTATTGAATTTCATATCAAAATGTCCGTCTAAGTGTACACCAGCGCCATAATTACCGCTGTTGTAAGCCAATGCATTGTATGAATTTGCTAAACCAAATTCGGTTCTATCGCACCAAGATGCTAGAATTTCGCCTTCTTTTGCTATTTCTGGATTTTTAACCCAAACTGCAGCGGTATAAGAGCCGTTCCATGCCAATGTTCTGGGTACCGATTTATCTAAAGTATAAGCGCCATTTTTGAAATTAAATGCATGTATCCTATCTGTTTTTTCTAAAGAAACAGCACCACTTTTGATAAAAATGCCACCTAATGAACCCTTATTTGAAATAGTATTTATAGCATTATTACTTTTAATTTTTTCTGCATCAAAAAGGACTAAGAGTTTTTTAGCACTTTTTTCTGCTGGAGCTGTTTTCGATGCTTTATTTTGCAATTGTAGCGGCATCTCAAACAATGAACTATACACTTTAATATTCCAAACGGCAGCGTAAAGTCCCATTTTTTCGGTTCCTAAAACGGTTAGTTTTATGTAGCGCGCCTTTACATCATTATCATCAATCATCGGACTTCCTGCGGTTCGATTTTTGGATTGATCTGCAAATAAATGCCACTTTTTTCCATCGAGCGAATACTCTAATTTATATTGATAATAATAACTCGCAAATTCAAATTGTGTCATCACCCTTTTAATATTCTTTTCAGCACCCAAATCCACAATTAAAAATTGAGGTGAAGTATTCACTGCCACCTTCCACATTGTCGCATTATTATCATCAGTGGCAAACAACGGTTTGTATTCGTAGTCGTACTGATTTGATTTTAAATGATAAAATGAAGAAGCCGATGTCTTTGCCTGAAAAGCAATATTTTCTGGAACATTTGATTTCAATAAATCTTTAATTCCTTGACTTGAAGGCACTACTTTTCTGATGGTCGAATCATTTTCAAAAATCATTTGATCCACGCAAATTTGTCTCGCCATGCCACCTCTCGTCATTGGATAATCGTGTTTATGATACACGATATAATGATTGCCATTTTCTTCTAAAACAGAATGATGCCCGGGACCATGAACGGTTTGATCTTCATTAGTACTCAAAATCGGATTGTTTTTTCCCGCTGTAAAAGGTCCGTAAGGTGAATTGGAATACGAATAACGAACATTGTAAGTTTCATCATGACAAGAAGCACCGGAATACATTAAGATATATTTGGAACCTTTTTTCATCATATAAGCGGCTTCAAACGGAGCAGGAGTTTGTTCTAACGGTATATTTTTAGAATGTAACATTTCACTCAAATTCTTTTTATTCAATTCGCCGACTGCGTAACCTCCGTTATAATGCACCCACGTTCCCCAATAACCGTATATTTTTCCATCATCATCTTTAAAAAATTGTGCATCAAGTGAAGGGAAATTTTCTCGCGGATAACCATTAGAAATCACAGGAACATCCTGATCGCTCAGTTTTTTCCAAGGTCCAACAGGCGAATCTGAAACATAGCCGTAAATATTACAGCCCATTTCGCAGTTTCCAAAATACAAATAATATTTTCGGTCATCGCCTTCAATAATATCTGGAGCCCAAAAATTGGTAATTGATTTTGCTGAAAAAGACGGAATTTCCATGATGTAATTGTACCAGTTTTTAAAGTCTTTGCTGTACCAAACCGTCGGCGCTCCAGATGCCAGCATTTCGTTATCTGTAGTGGCGTAGATATAATAAATATCGCCAAACTTTTTAATCGTTGGATCTGCAAACCAACCTGGTAAAATTGGATTACTAACTTCCTGCTTAACATCTTTTTGAGCAAAAACTGCTGTTGTAAAAGCTAGTACAATAAGACTGTAAATTAGTTTCATTTCCTTGTTATTAAATCTATTTTTTCAACACATTGAAACATAGTTTTCTTTATGTACAAAGGCGTTTCACTTGCATTAATAAACATAGAATAGCTATGTGTGAAAACTTGTTTTTTCCATTCTCTTTCCCGAGATATTAAACTATTTTTCTATGTGTTTAAACTTAATTTTATTCAATTTATCAAAAAGTTTTTAATACTTCCAAACCAATACACCAGCGGTTTTGATTGCTTTATTTCCGATAATAATTTTGGCATTTTTTGGTAAATTGATTTCGTAGATTTTATCTGAGTAATTGACTGCAATACCAAATCCGTCGCGGTAATCTACCATTACTCCTTCTGGATATTTTTCTATTGGAGCATTTTGCTTTTGGTATAATTTTCTTAAAACCTGCTTTTCAAGATCGCCGTTTTTAGAATCTACACCAATATAAGTTACCGTTCCTTTACCAAGGTTACGCGAAATAACGGCTGGTTTTCCTGCGTAAAATTCGCTTGCATACGTTGCCCAAACCTCAGTTTCTTTATTTGGTTTTAGTAAATCTCCCCAGCTTGTCCAAGCAAATTCCTGATTTTCAAACTTGATTGTTCCCGGAGATTGAGGCATCAACAAATCATACGATTCTACTTCAGAACCAATTAAATTCCACATTGGTTCATAAAACTTAGCTTCCCAAAGATGTCCTTGACGATTTTGAATTCCAGATCGACAACTCAAAACTAAATTGCCCCCATTTTTAGCATACGCTGTCAATTTATCAATCATTTTTTGATCAATCATTTGATACGCTGGCACAACTAAAAAAGGATATTTTGAGAAATTAGTCGTATCGCGGACAAAATCAACCGGCGCACCAAAAGACTTTGTAGCTTTATAATATTTTAGAAAATGTCCAATCGTATTCCACTCTTTTGTTTGTTTATTCAAGTCGATTCCCATAACGTTGTCGCCATTGAATAAAATCCCCGTTTTGCGTTTTAAATACTCATTTGGCAATCCTGCTTTAGGATCATATTTTTTTCTTAAAGTATCAATTTCTTTAATAAACTGATTGAACTCTAAACCGCCTGGAGTTGGCGTTACACCATCTGTACCCACGATTCCGTAATGATATTGCTCGTAACCATACAAAGGCGCGCGAAAACGATAGGTGCAGGCAAATTTACTTCCGCCGGCAAAAACGTGCCACAACCACATGCGAACCGTTCCCGGCATTGGCTGCGGATTAATGCTTCCCCAGTTTACCTGTCCCGGCTGTAATTCCATACAGCCGTACATTCCTTTCGTTGGACGAAAAAAGTCATTCGACATTCCGATACTGGCATAATCCCCTAAACGATAACCTTGCGAACCTACGCCTAAACTTCCGCCATAAACCAAATATCGTGTATAACAATCAAAGTCTAATTCTTTGCTCATTCCAACAAAACTTTCATTGTAATTGGATCTGTAATTAGAAGTTATCCATTGGTCTTTACTTGTAAATTTTCGTAATGTAACTGCCTGTTCGTCTAGAAAAGTAGCGGTTTCTTCATCAGCAAATCGGTAATGATCCAATTGAGAATGTAAATTCATTCCCCATTCTCTATGTAACGGAATATTTATTTGACTAAAATCTGAATAGGTACCGCTCCAAAAACTATTTCCCCAAGCCTGATTTAAGGCATCAATAGTTTTATATTTTTCTTTTAACCAATTGCGATAACGCTGCAGCGCATCGGCACCATAATCCAGAAAACGTGCAGGTTCATTGTCAACCTGCCAGCCAATGATGTTTTTATTACTACCATACTTTTTTGCTAATTCTTCAATCATCTTCATCGAATACGCTCGGTAATAATTGCTTGAAAAAGAGGCGTGCTGTCTCGAACCGTGATCGGTTTTAGTTCCGTCTTCATAGGTTGCCAAAACATCAGGATGCTTGCGAACCAGCCAAACTGGAGGCGTTGCCGTAGAAGTACACATCACAATTTTCAACTTATATTTTGCAGCAATTGCAACCGCTTTATCGAGCCATTTAAAATCATAAACACCTTCTTGAGGTTCTAACTGCGCCCAAGCAAATTCGCCAAAATGAGTAAATTCGAAGCCCATTTCGGCAATTTTTTTAAGGTCGCGATCCCATTGACTTTCATCCCAATGTTCAGGATAATAGTAAACTCCAACAGTCGTCAGGTCTTTCTTTGGAAAATACTTATCAAACTTTTGCGCATTTGACTGCAAGCTGATTACTATTCCAAATAATGCAAGTAATGCTTTTTTCAAGAAATGGTTTTTTGATTTTTGGTTCATTCGATCTTATAATTTAATTTGAATAGGTTTGCTTTTTAGGGCAATTTTATAAGCGCCTCTTACTTTTGGGTAAGACAATTTTACGTCCTGATCTACTCGTAAATAAGCATTTGGCGTAAAGGCAGTTTTAGCATCTAGTGTAATCTTGACAGCGCCCGTTTTAGTATTGTAACTTACGGTTTTAAAAGTTCCCGCGTCCAATGTTAACCATATTTTTTTTGTTGCAATAAATACTTTAGATTTTGCAGCAGTGGTAATGGTTACCTCAACCTCATCTCCTTTTTCTTTTAAATTTCCGCCAAACGCCAGCCAGCCGTATTCTTTTTCATTGGTAATAAAAGTCGCCGTATTTACCGCGTAACCAAAGAAACCAGAACCATAATCTCCTGACAAATAATCGATTCTTAAAGTTTCAGGATACGAATGAAAAGCAGCCGATCCAAAACCGTCTTCGGTAATATTTGAAATACCGCCTAATAAACCGCCGTAACCCACTTTTAATAAATGAAAATCGGGAGTTTTTCTAAATTGTTCCAAAACCGGAATCGCATTCAAAGCCGATCCATAATGATGAATCTGGCGTTCTACTCTTGATAATTTTCCTCCATAAAGAAAATCCCAATACCTGCGTGCATTTCCGTTGTAAGCCCAGTGCGGCATTGTAGGCATATAGGCTAAAATGGCATCAAGGGTCACTTTTGCTTTATCAGTATAACCAAAATAATCTGACCACATATACACTTCTTCCTGACCTGTAGAATCCCAAGGCATTTCACTCCCAAAAGGATAATTTAATGATTTCCAATGATCTGCTCTTAGTTTCATTTTTGCTTCTAAATCGGCAGCCATTTCTGTATAACCTTCAGTTTTTAAATCTTTTAAAATCAATAAAAAAACGGTTCCTTCCATTTGCCCAAACTGTGCATAATAAGGCGCCAATCCGGTCATGGCGATACTGGTTTCGTAAGCATTTTTTAAATACCAATCCCAAGAATGATTGGTTACCAAACCTTCATGATATCTCGCTAAACGATACATGGTCCAATGCGCCGCCGCCACGTGCGGATAATTGTAGGATCTTCCTGGATCATCTGCACCTTTTTTATCCCAAGCTGCCCACGTTTTATAATTAATATCTTTGCTGTATGTTCCTTCCGGCATTTTGGTTGGTTCGTAAAAGAAAAGACTTTTTTTGACCCCATATTTCAATGTATCGGCGCCATTATATTGAAGTCCGCCCCATAATGTTTTGTCCACAAACTGCTCCAGCTTCTGAATTTCTTCTTTATTTGGTAAAATAAATTGTTTCATAATCGCACCAAGCCAGCCTCCTGCGCCTCCTTCATCACTCAAACCAGCAATCC